>DASVWH010000074.1:0-26006 GCA_036389715.1 Pyrinomonadaceae bacterium
TGATCATGCTCGGCCTCATCAAGAAGATAGCCATCGCGGATTACCTGGCGAGCAATCTGGTGGGACGAGTCTTCGATCAGCCGCAGCTCTATTCTTCGGTCGAGACGCTCGTCGGGATTTACGGCTACGCGCTGCAAATCTACTGCGACTTTTCCGGCTACAGCGACATCGCCATCGGCTCGGCGCTGTTGCTCGGCTTCAAGCTGCCGATTAACTTCAACTCGCCGTATCGCGCCGTCAGCCTCGTCGATTTCTGGAAGCGCTGGCACATCACGCTCTCGAACTGGCTGACCGACTACGTCTACTTTTCCATCGGCGGCCTGCGCAAGCGCCCCTTCAACCTCTACCGCAACGTCATGCTGACGATGCTCATCGGCGGGCTCTGGCACGGCGCGGCCTGGACCTTCGTTATCTGGGGCGGGATGCACGGCTTCGGGCTGGCCGTCAATCGCTGGTGGGAGAATCGCCGCCGCCGCGAGAAGAGAAAGCCGCGGCAGGAGTGGTGGATTAGGGCGCTCTGCGTCTTCGCCACCTTCAACTTCGTCTGCCTGACCTGGGTCTTCTTCCGCGCGGGCAACTTGCAGCAGGCGGTGGACGTGCTCGCGCGTCTCGGCGCGATGCAGTTCGCCATCGGCAATCTGGCGACGCCCGTTCTGATAGTCCTCGTCCTCGGTTATCTCTCGCACTGGTTCCCGAAGGACGCGCTGGAGAAGGTCCACACGGGCTGGGCATGGCTGCCTTCGCCGGTCCAGGCGGCGCTGATCGTGACGGTGGCCGTCGGCCTCTACAGGCTGGCGGGCGCTGAAGTGCAGTTCATTTACGGCAATTTCTGACCTCTTGAAAGGTCTCCCGAAAGAATCAGGAAAGAGTATGAACAAGGTCTGTAAAGTTTGCGGGTCGGAGCTGAGAAGCGAAGCCAAGTTCTGCAATAAGTGCGGCGTGCCGCTCTCCATCTTCGCGCGTGTGAGCGCCAAAGTGACCGGCAGCAAGCCAGTCTCGCTTAACCTCGCCGCCGCGCCCGACGTGGACGACGACGTGCCGACGGTTGACGCGCCCGCCCTGCACGAAAGGGAAGCGCGCCCGCGCTCCATTCTGTTGAGCAAGCCCGCGCAGACGATTCTCTTCGTCTTCATCTTCGCCGCTCTGCCGCTCTTCATTCCGCGCCTCGGCGAGATGGTCAGCCTCAACGGGCAGTCGTACCGCGAGATGCTGCCGGACATGCGCGAGCTGGTCACGTTCAAGGGAAGCGAGACTTCCGGCGCGGATAGCGGGATTCCGGGCGGCGCAACTACGAGCACGGACAGCACGACGCTCTCTTCGACGGGGACGGACGCGCCCGTCATCGTCGGCTCCGAGCACCCGGTCGAAGACCCAGCGGGCGCGCTCGATTCCTTCTACGCCGCGCTCTCACGCACGGACGCACGCCAGCGCGGTGCCGTCACGCGCGTCACGCACTACGGCGATTCGCCCATTACCAACGACGGCATCACGAGCACCGTCCGGCGTCTCTTGCAGGAGCACTACGGCGATGCCGGGCACGGCTTCATCCTGATGGACAAGCCCTGGGCCTGGTACGGCCACCAGGGCATCACGTTCACTTCGGGCGGCGAATGGGACGATAATCCGATGATCGGAGGCCGCGAGGCCGACGGGGAGTTCGGTCTGGGCGGCGTCAGCTTCCACGCCAACGGGCCGGGCAAGTACGCGCGCTTCGCCCCGGCGAGCATGGGCGAAACGGGCAGGAACTTCGGGCGGATGGAGGTCTATTACCTGCGACAGCCCGGCGGCGGCCAGTTCAGCGTCAGCGTCAACGGCGCGAACTCGCAGACCGTCTCGACCGCCGGCGACTCTGCCGATTCCGGCTTCTTCGAGATTAAGGCCCAGCAGAGCGGCGAGAATACTTTCGAGGTCAAGACGCTCGGCGGCAGCGTCCGTCTCTTCGGCGCTGTCATCGAGAACGAAGGGCCGGGCGTGGTCTACGACAGTCTCGGCGTCAACGGAGCTTACGCAGGGCTGCTCGCCACCGTGATGAACGAAGAGCACTGGGCGCAGCAGTTGCGGCATCGCAACCCGAATCTGGTCATCATCAACTACGGCACGAACGAGAGCCAGTATGCTTCGCCCGAACAGCTTGAACGCTATGAAAAGGACCTCCGCGAAGTCGTCCGCCGCGTCCGCGTCGCGCTGCCCGGTGTTTCCGTGATGATCGTTTCGCCGATGGACAGGGGCAAGCGCGTCGGCGGCGGCAAGGTCATCACCTTGCCCTCGATCCCGATGATCGTCGAGATGCAGCGGCGCGTCGCGCTCGACACGGGCTGCGCCTTCTTCAACACGTTCCAGGCGATGGGCGGCGAGGGCACGATGGCCAAGTGGTCGGCCGGGACGGGCAAGAATCATCTGGTCGGCGGCGACCTGACGCACCCGACAGCCGAAGGCTCGGAGATCGTCGGCCGCCTCATCTACGAAGCCATCAACGACGGCTATACGAAGTACAGGGCGCGCACGGGCGAGCGGCCGCTGGTCGCACAAGGGCAAAATAAGTAAAGTCCGCAGTCTAGAGCCTGTAGTTCGAGCGCCCGCAGCCGGGAAGTCCGAAGCCGGTTTTGACAGCCCGGCTTTTAGACTTTAGACTCCAGACTTTCGGACTCTAGACTTCATTTTAAGGAGCAATCAAAACTCATGGCCTTGCCGCAAGGTGTTACCGATTATCTCAACGAGAACGCTCAAACCAACGGGGTCGAGCAGCCCCAGGCGGGCGACGATCTCTTCAAGACGGGCGTGCTCGACAGCTTCGCGCTCGTTGATTTCGTCGCTATCCTCGAAGAGCAGACCGGCATCACGGTCCCCGATGCGGACGTGAACCCCGCCAACTTCCAGACCATCGCAGCCATCGAACGCTACGTCGAATCGCGCAGAGGTTAAGCAAGCATTGACAGCCTACATCACGGGCTCGGGCGCGCACGTGCCCGAGCCCGTCATCTCTAACGAAGAGTTGGCGGGGCGGCTCGGCCTCGAACCGGAACAGATTTTCAAATCCTCCGGCATCCGCCGTCGCCGCTGGGCCGAGCCGGGAACGACGACCAGTTCCCTGGCCGCTGCCGCGCTCCGCCATGCGCTCGAAGACGCGGCGCTGGCTCCGGCGGACGTGGATTACCTGCTCTTCGGGACGATGACGCCCGACCGCTTCATTCCGGGCAGCTCGCCCGCCGTCCAGAAGACGCTCGGCCTGCGCGAGATTCCCTGCCTGGACATCCGCGCCACCTGCTGCAACGCGCTCTACGGCTTGCAGGTAGCGAAGGCGCTCATCTCAAGCGGCGCGGCTCGCCACGTCGCCATCTGCCTGGCCGAAATCCAGTCGGCGTACCTGGACCTCTCGCCCGCTTCGGGGACGGTCTCCATGCTCTTTGGCGACGGCGCGTCGGCGCTCGTCGTCTCCGGCGAGAAGACCGCGGGCGCGCTCGAAATACTGGACATCCATCTGGCCACCGACGGCACTTACATTGATGACCTGGGCCTGCGCTCGCCCGGCACTGAGTTCGGCACGACGCGCTCGCACTCGCCCGCAGAGCACGCGGCCGATTACCAGGCGCGGATGGTCGGGCAGTCCGTGATTCTGCAAGCCTCGCGCAAGATCGTCGCGGCGTGCCGCGAGGTGCTAGAGCGCAACCGGCTGGACGCGGCGGCCGTGCGCTGGATGGTCCCGCACCAGGCCAACGCGAATCTGCTGGCGCAGGTGGCGCGCGGCCTGCGGTTCCCGACAGACACGGGCGGCGTCGTCTCCGTGCTCGAAGATTACGGCAATACCTCTTCGGCTTCGATGGGGATGGCGCTCGACGCCTTGCGCCGCTCCGCGAGGATTCAGGCCGAAGAGTACGTGCTGCTTCCGGCCTTCGGCGCGGGATTTACCTGGGGCGCGGGGCTGTGCCGCGCTTGAGACCATAAACGCTGAGATTAAGGGAGTTAAAGGTGAGCGAAGGCGGCAAGTGTCCGATGGGTAAGCACCCCTGGCTGGCGACGATGCTGGTCGTCGCGTTTCTGCTCTGCTTTATCGCCAAGTCGCTCGGCTGGCTCTATTGAGCGGGGACGGGCGCTGGCCTATTCGGGCTGTGCGCCCTGCTCTGCGGCCTGGCGGCGCAGTTGGTCTATGACGGAACGGACGGCCGACGCCAGGTTCCCCTCGGGCGCAAGCTCTAAATATTTCTCGTAAGCCTCGACAGCCTCTCTGTACTTCTCCATCTTCTCATAAGCCGCGCCGAGCAGTTGATAGAGCAGCGGTTCCGCGTCGGAAAGCTGCGCGATGGCGATCTTAAACTCGGCCGCCGCTTCCTCGTTCATCCCCTTCTCTTCAAAAAGCAGCGCAAGGCCCGTGTGCGCTTCGGGTTGAAAGCCGCGCCCCTCGCGGATGGCGCGGCGGAAAGATGCGATGGCGTCGTCCCAGAAGGCCGCGACGCGGTAGATGCGCCCCTCGACCGCAGACGCTTCCGGGTAGACGGGACGCGCGGCGCGGGCTTCGGCTATCTCCGCGAGCGCACCCCTGTAGTCGTTCAAATCCATCAGCACGCGGGCCAGGCCGACATGCGCGGCAGGGAAGTCAGGCCGCAGCTCCAGGGCGCGGCGGTAGAGTTCCACGACGCTGCGGCGCGACTCGTCATCGCGGGCCTTCTCGCGCGCGGCTTCGGCCTGCTGAAAGCTCAGCTCGGCTTCGTCGTTGGTGCGCGCGAGCCTGACCTCGACGCTGCCGCGCATCGTCGGAGAGAGCGCCAGCGTCCGCTCCTTAAAGCCGCTCGCGCGAACGCGCAGGCTATGACGCCCGGCCGTGACCCTTTCAATCGTCAGCCTGCCGTCGGCGGCCGTCACGCCGCGCCGCACCTCGTCCAGCCAGATGATGGCCTCCGGCTCCGTGCGGACGGTGATGGATTTTTGGACCGGTCGGGACGCTGGCGCGGGCTTCCCCGGCCTTCTCTTCTGCGCGACGGCGGCTGGCGGACCCGCCGAGAGCGCGACGAGGCACGCCGCCAGGACGAGAGACGAAAGGCGAAGATTAAAAGAGACGGAAAAATCTTTCATTGCTTAAGCGGACCAAAAAGCGTCCGGGCCTTCGCTGCCGCGACTCGGACCGGCTACTCCAGGAGCGCGAAGAAGAGAGTGCCGATCAGCGCACCCGCTGCGGCGCTGAACACGTGAGCCATGAAGGGCACTCGCCTGCCTGCCATGTAATTGACTACCGGATAGCCCGTCACCCACATCGCAAAGAAACCGAACCCGAGCGCGACCGGCTCTGGAACGCGCCCGCGCAGCAAGCGCGCGACGATCACAAAGGCTATGATTCCACCAATCCAGAAGAGGAACGCTTTCATTCTCTTCATCGTCATTGCCTCCTTGAATACTCCTTGTGATGATTATTTATTCTCCTCTTTCACTGCCTGTAAAGCGGCGCTGAATGACGGTCGGATCGCCTTCGGTTGACTGCGCCGCGGGAACACTCGCCCGTGCCCCGTCCGTTGACGGGTGAACGGGCCGCGAGCCGACCACGGGAAGAAACCTTCCCTTGTCGTCGTAGAGCCGCTGGTACTGGAGCATGTTGCGGACGACGCCCTGCACGTAGCCGCGCGTCTCCTTGAAGGGAATCGCCTCGGCGAACTCGTCCATTTCGAGCGGGAGCGTCGCGCGCCATTGCGGGACGCGGCCCGGCCCCGCGTTGTAAGCGACGGCGACGTATTCGATGCGCCCGAACTTGTCGAACTGGTCCCGCATGTAGCCCGTGCCGAGCTGGATGTTGAGACGCGGTTCGTAGAGCGACTGTTCCGTCACTTCACGGTTGATGCCGTACTTGCGAGCGACGCTCGAACCCGTCGGGACGAGCAGCTGCATCAGCCCGTAGGCTTTGGCCCCGGAGCGTGCGCGCGGGTTGAAGACCGATTCCTGGCGGATGAGCCCCGCGACCTGGTGCGGGTCGAGCCGCCGAGCGCGCGCTTCCTCGACGATGATGTCCCAGAAGGCGAGCGGATAGAAGACATCCCACTCTTCGCGCGTCAGCTCCTCGGGCTTCATCTGCGAGTAATCGGGATAACTTTTCTTGAGAATGTTGAAGGCGCGCACGTTGTCGTCGCGCGTCCGGTAGATACGCGCCAGCGCCAGGTTGATGCGCGGGCTGGTCGGCATGGCCTGCGTAGCCGCGCCCAGCTCTTCGAGCGCCCAATCGTCCGCGCCGATGTTCGTCAGCTGGTCCGCTTTCGTCAGCCGCTCGTTCTCACTCGGTCCGGCCGTCTCTTCGGCGACGGTGACTGTTTGCAGGTTGGCGACGGCGCGGCCGATCATCGAGTTGCCGTCGAACTTAGCCAGCGGCGCAGTGCCGTTGCGAATCAAGGTTTCGAGTCGCTGCTGCGAGAGATAGCCGTACCAGTTGGCGCTGTAGCGGCCCTGCATCGCCTGGTAGAGGGCGCGCGCCTGGGCCAGCAGTCCGGCGCGCTCCGAATCGCGCGCGGCCCAGTAGCCTGCGCGGCCGCGATTGTCCGTGTTCTTGTCGGCGTAGAGCGCCAGGTGCTCCGTCAGGAGGCGCGCCGATTCCTGGTAGTTCTTCGCCTCGTGCGCCTGCCAGGCAAGCTCGAACTGCGCCTGCGCCACCTCGACCGCGCCCGGATAGGCGCTGATCGCCGTGCGGAAGAAGGCTGAAGCGTCCGCCATGTTCTTGGCGTCTTCGGCGAGCTGTCCGGCCTGCGAGAGCGCACGCGGGGCAAACGGGCTCTGCGGAAAGGCTCGGCGCAGCTCCTCTATCGTGCTGCGCGTCATGTCCCACTGCCTGGCCCTGGCGTAAGCCAGCGCCAGATTGTAGAGGGCTTCGGCGCGCAGCTCGCCCGCGGAGGTCGGGATGGCATTGAGCGACGCGGCGGCGTCGGCCGTGCGCTTGGAGTTGGAGGCGGCGATGCCGCGCCGCAGTTGCGCCTGGGGCGCGGCCGCGTTGGGAAAGCGCGTGAAGGCTTCCGTGTAAGCATTGACGGCGTCGCTGTAGCGCCTCGCGTCGTAGAGACGGTCGGCGCGCGCCAGCGCTTCTTCGGCGGAAGCGGGCGCAAGGGCCGAATTGAGCTTCGAGATGAGGGCTTCGGCTTCGACGCTCTCGGCGGCCGCCGGGGCGTAAAAATAGATGCGGCGATAGGCGGCCAGAGCGCGCGTCGAATCGCCCGCCTGCTCCGAGCCCTTGCCCATCAGCAGGAGCGCGCCCGCGTCATCCTTTGCCGCCAGCTCCTTCAAGAGGACCGGGACGGCCGCGCCCTGGTTCTCATCTATCAGCATCTGCGCGTCGCGTAGCATGGCTTCGCGCGCGCGCATCGAAGAAGGAAAACCGCGCGCCAGTTTCTCATAATCGGCGCGCGCCTCGACGCGGCGGCCCAGTTGCTCAAGCGCGCCCGCGCGCATCAACAACGCATAGTCTCCGAGCGCCGTCCGCTCGCTGATGACGCCCGCGTCGAGCAGCGAGACCGCGCCCGCGAAATCGCCCATCTTGGTCTTGATGCGCGCGCGCAGGAGCCTCGCGAGCCCGGCCGTTTTCGTGTTCGGGTTGGCCGATTCGATTCGGGCGACGGCATCTTCGGACGGAAGGGTGCCGCCGCGCGTCATCGCGCGCAACTGCTCCAGCGAGCGCACCTCGCCGCTGGCCTGCTGCGGCCGCGTGCTGCAACTCGCGCTCATGAAGGGCGCGACCGATGCCCCGATAACGATGAAAAGGCCGATGATGATTAGTGTCAGGCGATGTTTGCGAAAATCGAATCTCAAGAGGCTTTGTTTCTCCTTCGGACGCATCGTTATTTTGAAAAGAGGATGTAAATGGCAATCATGCCGCCCACGAGCAGGAGCCAGAAGGCCACCAGGCCCCAGCTGGAAGCTCCTCCGACCCGGCGGCCGGGCGGTTCGCTCCGCCCGCATTTTGGACACTTCGCCGCGTCAGGGGAAGAGGGATTCCCACAATCAGGGCACAGGGCTACTCTCATCAGACCCTTCTTTCCGCTTCCGGCCGGAGTATTCGCCGGAGGCTAATGCTCCTTCGGAGCTTGGATGCGGCGGGGCAGGAATGCCGTTTGCCCGCCGTCTCGCGCTAAAAGTTTCGGGTTCCGGGCTTCGAGTTAAAGCGAACCCGAAACCCGAAACCCGCACGCGCGCAGATAATCTTCCGCCCGGCCTTTAAGCCGCGGCGGTCGAGCCCGGATAGCCGCGGCCCAGTTTGCCCGCATCGCCTTCGGCCAGCGTGTTGACCAACTCCTGATGAAAGTAGTCGTAGCGTGCGGCCACGGGCGGGGCCACACGCTTATCGTACATCTGGCGCGAGCGGTCTATGTCCTCGCGCAGGCGTTCGTAGAGATCGCCTTCGATTCGTCCCTCCGTGACCTTCTGCTCGTTATAGAGCTTGATTTCGGAGACGAGCAGGCGCGCAAAGCGGCGCGCGTCGTTGTGCAGCCGCTTCTCGTCCTCGCCGACATCAACCGGCAGCTCGGCATCCGAACTGCCGTAGCGCCGCGCCGTGCCGAGCGGGGCTACGTACTGCCCGGCAGGAGCTTCCGCCGGTTGCGGTTGACCAAACTGAACGCCAGCCCCGGCCTGGCTCTCCGCTTCCGGTGAAGCGGCGAACTGCGGCGACGCCGACTGCGGCTCAAAGCCCCCGTGCGCGACAGGCGGTGGCGGTGGCGGGGGCGTGAAATAGGGCGCGACGCCCTTCTCGTCGAACGCGGGCGCGCTCATCTCCACCGTCGGCGTTTCCGTCTCGTAAGCCTCGTCGGGTTCGGCCGTCGCTGTTTCGGACGCGCCCGGCGAGGGCTGCGCCTCTTCCGCGACGAAAGATTGAGAAGGCTGCGGCTCTGCTGTCTCCGCTTCGACGGCGCGCGGCTGTTCGGGCGCGGGCGCTTCGACGCGCGGCGGGCGCGGCACGGGCGCGGTTCGCCCGACCGAGAGCAGCTCGACGGCCATGCCCGCCACACGGACGAGCGTTTCCAGGGCTTCGAGGCTGATGGCGTCGGCATCGAGCCCGGCCGAATCGGCGTAGAGCACTGCGACCGCCTTGCCGCGAGCGATGAGCGGGATGGCGACCATGCGCTGCGGCGGCTCGGAGCCGAGCTTGCCGATTAAGAGGTAATCTTCGGCGTTGCTGCCGGGCTGCCCGCTCCAACTGGCGCGCGTCTTGACCACGTCGCTCAGCGGCGTCTCCGATGAAAGGGGCAGGACGATCTCGCGCACCGCGTCGTCGCCGACCGTGCCTTCGAGCCCGCGCGCACGCCACCCGATGACCTGCTCATTCTTGACGACGAAGAAACAGACGCGCGGCGCAAAGGAGGCGGCGCGGTTGACGAGCGTGTTGAGAATGTCTGCCTGCGAGCGCTGGTCGTCGAGATCATCTATCCCGGCCTTGAGAATCGCCATGTCGCTGGCGGACTTGGTGCGGGCCGATTCGGCTGCCGCTTCCTCGATGCCGCGTTCGTGCGCGGCGCGCATGTGCTCGGAGATCGAAGCGAGGACGGACGTGTCGGTCGCCGAATCGTCGCGAGAGCGTTCGAGCAGGCGCGTGAACGCCTCGTTGACCTGGCTCTGAAGGCGCGTGATCTCGTCTTGCAGCACGCTCAGGCGCGAGTTGATGTAATCGTCAACTTCGCCGCGCAAACTATTTTCCAGTTCTCCACTGACCACCTTTTGTCTTCCTCCGTTCGGATTCGGCACGCTTCGGGACCGGCTCTCGTTAGCCTCTGGGAAGCGGCCTACAGGTTTTGAAGTGTTAGAGCCATGCGGTTGACGGGCGCTCACGCTGCGAGCGAAACGTCCTGACTCGGATTATGGCGGGCAGATACAAGGGTGTCAAGAAAATGCTTCTGAAGAGAGGGCGCGAGACGCCTGCGATTGCCGGTCGCAAATGGCTCTCGGCCCCTCTTTATGCGGCGCGCGGCGGGCCGCGCAGGGCAAGCGCCGGGCGCTCGCGCCCCTTGAGAAATTGACAGCCTTGCGGCGGCTACGATATAACGACGCGCTGTGCAGGCTCTCGAACCAGGCCGCGGCCATCTCCGAGCGGAAGAAAAAAGCGGCGTCACTCCTTTATCCGCAAATCCAATTGAGGCCCAAATAGCGTAGATTCAATAATGCCCGGCAGCATCCTAATCATAGACGACCACGAAGACAATCGTGAGCTTTTGCGGCTCATGCTCGGCGTGGACGGCTATACGATACGCGAGGCGAGCAACGGCCGCGAGGGCGTCGAGATGGCGCTGGCCGAGCAGCCCGACCTCGTGCTGGTTGACCTTTCGATGCCGGGGCTCGATGGCTGGGGCGTCCTGCGGGAGCTGCGCGCCGACCCGCGGACGCGCGCGACGACCTGCATCGCCGTCAGCGCCTTCGCCGATTCGGCACGCGCGCAGGCCCTCTCGCTCGGCTTCGACGCGTACCTGACAAAGCCCTTCCGCAACAAGGACCTGATGGAAACGGTCGGACGATTTCTCAAGCTCAAGCGGGAAGCCCGCGGGCAGCGGGTCTAAGGCCGTAACTAAAAACGGCAGGTAAAAGAGGGGGGTTATTCACCTGGAACGAACGGACGCAGCAGCAGAGACGCCGGAAGACGACGTGCCGGGCGCGGGCGTGATCCTGGTGGCCTTCGAGAAGCTGTTCGGCGGCGGTCGCGGCGTCAGGAAGTTCTCGCGCTCCGGCCTGCGCTACGTCAACCTTTCGGGGGGCGCTATTCTCGTCGAACAGAACCCGCAGAAGCGCAGCGAATGGGCAGCACTGGCCGCTGGCGGCCACCGCGTCGCCTGGGTCATGCGCGACGGCGAGTACCTGGCGCGCGTCGTTGACGGCCAGGTCGTCATGCTCGACTGAAAGCAAGAAAACTTAATCGTTGATTCATCCAGCCATTTAATCATTTACTCATTTAGCCCTTGAGCCATTTAGTCATTAACGCGGTCGTTAAATGAATCAATGATTAAATGGGTGAATGAATCAATCTCTCTTCTCACTTATTTTTCATGCGTGTGATGACGTTGAGTTTCTTGCGGTTCGGGGTCTCGGCGACGGTCACCTGGATTTTGCGGGAAGAGCCCGGGGCGTCTGCGCGCGCAGGGTTATAGCCGATGACGTACTGCGTATGGAGGTCGCGCGCGATCTCTTTACTGATGCCGGGCAGCTCCGAAATCGAGGTGGGGAAGAAGGCGCGGCCGCCGCTCTCGCGTGCGATGCGGTTTAGGAGATCGGCGGCCTTGGCGCGCGAGCCCTGGGTGTCCGCGAGTTTGGTCAGGCCGATGGCGAAGACCTGCAAGTCACTCTCGCGCAGGGCCGAGAGCAGCGTCTCGGGCTTGAGCTGGCTGCCGCGGTCCTCGCCGTCCGTGATGATGACCAGCGCATAGTGACGCGGCCCGCTTTCGCTGTTCTTCCGGTGTTCGCCGAGATACTTGGCCGCGCGATGCAGAGCGTCTATGAGCGCCGTCCGCCCGCCTTCGACGAAAAGAGTGTCGAGCGCATCTTCGAGCACCGCCCTGTCCTCGGTCAGGCCCTGGTCAATCTCGATTGAATCGCTGTCTACGAAGTGCATCAGGAAGGTCTCGTCGCCCTGCCTGTTGCCGCGGACAACCTCCTTGGCCGTGTTGATGACGCTGTCGAGCAGCGAGCGCAGAGAGCCCGTGGTGTCTATGATGAGACCGTAGCTGACGGGCATCTCGGCCTTCGAGAAATAGGAGATGGTCTGCTGCGTGCCGTCTTCGGTCAGGCGAAAGTCCTCCTGCCGCAAATCCGTGATGGCATTGTTTGAGCCGTCCGTGACGAGCACGTTGAGCTTGACGAGCGGCTGCTGTGCCGTCTGGCCCGCTGTCTGAGCCGCAATGGCAAAGGGCGTTAAGAAGAGAAGAGAGCCCGCCAGCGCCAGCCTGATCTTCGATTTTCTCGGAAAGAAACTCATAATTGTTGACCTCTTGATTTACGCTTTACAGCCCATGCGGAAGAGCCTGGCCAAGCCTCACCCGGCCGGGCGCTCGTAGACGACGCGGCCGCCGAGAATGGTCATCACGGCTTCGGTCTGAAGAATCTCTTCCGGCTTGATGGAGAGCAGATCGCGCGAATGCACGGTCAGGTCCGCGAGCATCCCTACCTTGAGCTGCCCCTTCTCGTTCTCTTCAAACGAAGCGTAGGCGGATTCGGCCGTGTAGCAGCGGATGGCGTCGCCGATTGAGAGACGCTCCTGCGGCCACCAGCCGCCCGCGGGCTCGCCCTCCGTGCTCTGTCTAGTGACGGCCGCGTAGAGCCCCAGGTAAGGATTAATGGGCTCGACGGGCCAGTCCGTGCCGAACGGGACGTGAACCTTAAAGGCGCGCATCATGTGCCAGGCATAGGCTCCCTGCACGCGATACTCGCCCAGGCGGTCCTGCGCCCAGCGTTTGTCCGAGATGGCGTGCGAGGGCTGCATCGAAGCGATCACGCCGAGGTCGCGAAAGCGCGCGAAGTCCGAAGGCGCGACGACCTGCGCGTGCTCGACGCGATGACGCATGCCTTCTCGCCCGCGGATGGCGGCCACCTCCTGCCCGGCATCCTTTAAGGGTTTCGCCTGAGAGACGGTCGGAGGCGCAGGCCCCTGGCCGCTCCATCGAGAGGCCGCCTGAAACCCGTCGAGCGCCATCCGGTTCGCGCGGTCGCCGATGGCGTGCAGGGCGATTTGAAAGCCTGCCGCGTCACGCTCGACGATCATCCGCGTCAGCTCTTCGGGCGGGTGACGCGGGATGCCGCTGTTGTGCGGGTCGTCGGCAAAGGGCGCGAGCATGGCGGCGGTGCGTGAGCCGAGCGTGCCGTCGACGTAGCCCTTGAGCGCCGTCAAGCGCAGGCGCAGCGGGTCGTCCTTGAACGAAGCGAACTCGACGCGCTGGCGTTTGAGCTCCGTAATCGTGTCCTCGAAGTTCTGCCACTCGGCGACGCGCACGGTCAGCCGCCCCTGCCTGAGCAGCTCGCGGTAGAGCAGCGTCGTTTCGTAGCCGGAATTGTCCTGAATCGAAGTCAGCCCGTAGCGCCTGGCTTCCGCCAGCGCACGCTCGATGGCCTGCATTCTCTCCGCGCGCGAAGGCTCCGGCACGACTCTCCCGACGATCTCGCCCGCCGTCTCCTTCAGAATCCCGGTCGGCTCGTTGGCCGCATCGCGCAGGATTTCGCCGCCTTCGGGCGCTTTCGTCGCGCTCGTCACTGCGGCCTTCTGCAAGGCCAGCGAGTTGGCCCAGGAGACGTGCCCGTCAACGCGCTGGACGAAGACCGGATTGTTCGGCGCGACGGCGTCCAAATCCTGCCGGGTCGGCCACTGCCCGCCCCAGAGCGTGTGGTCCCAGCCGCGGCCGAGAATCCATGAGCCGGGCGGCAGCTCGCGCACCTTGGCCGCGATGCGCTCCTTCGCTTCCCGAAGGCTGCGTGCCCCTAGCAGGTTGACGCGCAGCAGTGAGAGCCCGCCGCCGAGAAAGTGCAGGTGCGCGTCGTTGAAGCCCGCCGTCACCAGCCTGCCATGTAAGTCAATCGTGCGCTCGCCGGTGTAGCGCGCCGACAGCTCCGCTGTTGTGCCGACGGCGGCGATGCGTTCTCCGTCAATGGCGACGGCCTCCGCGATTGTGCCCGCCGCATCGCCTGTAAAAATCTTCCCGTTGGTCAGCAGGAGACTGACCCTCTGCGGGCGCGTCCGCGCGGTCGAGCCGGGTGAAGCCAGGAGCAGCGAAGAGATAACGAGCAGCGCTAAAAGCGTGTGTCTGGATGCCATTTTTTTTGATTCGAGAGACGAGATTCGGGAGCGGCTATCTTTATACCATCAACCGGAGCCTTTTACACAGTGGCGCGTGCGGCGTGCGTCCGGGCAATTTCGCTGGCGAAAACATTTGCTGTCCTGCCCACGGCATTTGCCATATAATCGCGCCCTCCGGGAAGGGCAGCGCAGGCTCTCACCGGCAAGAAATTCTCTTCAGAGCAAAGGACCAGTACGGGAGATGAAGACAGAACAGCTTAATCTTGAGACGCCCGGAGGGGCGACTATCGCTCACGTTGCGAGGCCCGACGACGCGGCCGGGAGCGGCGCTGCGGCCGCCGTTATCCTGATACACGAATGGTGGGGCATGACCGATCACGTGCGTGACCTCGCGGGGCGCTACGCCGCGGAGGGCTTCACCTGTGTCGCGCCCGATCTCTTCCGCGGCAAGACCACGAAAGACCCGGAGGAAGCCTCTCGCCTGATGCACGGACTGGCCATAGAGGACGGGCTTGCCACTATCAGCAGCGCCGTCGCGGAGACCCGGCGCGCATACGGCGCGCAGAAGATAGGCATCACGGGCTACTGCATGGGCGGCACGTTCGCCCTGCGCGCCGCCTGCGAGGTAGAGGGCCTGGCGGCGGCCGCTCCCTTCTACGGCGACATTCCCGAAGATGAGGCGCTCGGGCGGCTGCGCATCCCCGTGCTCTTCATCGCGGGGGCGCGCGACAACTGGATCACGCCCGAGAAGGTCAACGAATTGAAGGAGGCCGCGAACAGGTTCGACCTGCCCGTCGAAGTCGTCAGCTACGACGCCGATCATGCTTTCTTCAACGACACCCGCCCCGAGGTCTACGACCCGGAGGCGGCGGCAAATGCATGGCAGCGCGTCCTCGCGCTCTTCCGCGAACGCTTACAGTGATGCCTTAACCCGGCCTTGTCGAAGCTCATTGAAGCTCTGCGAAGAAATCTCAACGGAGGCAACACGGATGACGAACGAGGCTTTCAAGGTGATGACGGGCAAGAGAATAACGCGGCGGTCCCTGCTCCTGCTGGTGCTGCTCTGCGGCCTCGGGTCGTCAGCCTTCGCGCAGGGCGGCGGCAGAAGTGCGCGCCGCGTGCAGTTTCCGGCGGGACGCACGACCACCGTGCTCAAAGGCGTGCTCAGGGGAACACAGGACGCGACCTATGTCGTGCGCGCACGCAAGGGGCAGACGCTCATCGCACACCTCTCTGTAGCGAATGATTGCTGTGCCTCGCTGATGATTAAAGGCCCGGACAACAACAGCCTGACGAACCCGGACGGGACGGACGCGAGCGATGATTTCTCGATTATCTTACAGCGGACGGGCGATTACCGGGTGATAGTCTTTCCGCCCGAGACAGCCGGTCGCCGTGACACCGCCCGGTACACGCTCGAACTGACCATTCGCTGATTTCAACAGCAGTCGTTCGCTGAGTTCAGTGGCTGATGGCCGACGGATTCTGCTCAAGGAAACCTTCCAGCTCGGAGCGCGACGGCAGGGATGTCCGCGCTCCGAGCGCCCTGCACTTGAGCGCGGCGGTCGCGTTGGCCAGCCTCATGCTCGCCTCTATCTCTTCACCGCACAGCAGCCCGTAGAGAAAGCCCGCGTGAAAGGCATCGCCCGCGCCGGTCGTATCGCGGCATCCGCCCGGCACGCCGAGCGCAGGCGCTTCGAGAAACACCCCGCCCGAGAGCAGGAGCAACGCGCCGCGGCGGCCGAGCGTCATCCCTACAAGCGCGCAGCCGTATCGCGCCTTGATTTCCAGGAGCGCCGCGCGTTCGTCACGAATGCCCGTCAGGCGTTGCGGGAATTCGCCCGAAGAGATGAGTATGTCTATCAGCGGCAGCAGGCCGGGCAAGCCTTCGTAGATGTTATCTATGTCGGCTGAAACGATTGTCCCGGCCTCGCGCGCGGCGCGGGCCATCCGCGCGCAGGCCGGAGGGTCGTGTGCGTCCAGGTGCAGCACGCGCCCGCGCGCCGCCAGAGAGACGGGCGCATCCGCCGGACTGTAAGCCAGGCGCTCGTCCCTGTCCCAGATAATCGTGCGCTCGCCGTTGCGCTCGTCAATGATGATGAAGGCGAGCTGGTTGCGCCCTCCTTCGATTATCTCCGCAAACTCTGTATCCACGCCCTCGTCCGCGAGCGTCGCCAGGCCGAAGAGCCCCTCCGCATCCGAGCCGAAGCGCCCCGCATAGGCCGTGCGCAGCCCGAGCCGCTGCAAGCCGACCATCGCCGACGCCGTCTGCCCGCCAGCGGCGCGGACGTGTTCCGAGAGGCGCGTCTTCGTGTCGAAGGCCGGATACGCGGGCACTACGACGAGATGGTCCACGGCGTTGAGACCGAAGCCGACCGCGTCGAACTCTCTTTCGCGCGGCAGCGTGAAGGGGAAATGCAACCCGGTTTTCCTCCTGCTTTTCTCTCGGCTAAAATAGGGTTCAAAGCTACTGTGGCCGAGGTTCGAGGCCCTGCGTCGGCTTGTGACTTTGGGCCCTGAACCTTAAACTTTAATCTAACTTAATGACTCTCGAAGAAAAACTCCAAAGCCTGCCCGTCGCGCCGGGCGTCTACCTGCACAAGGACGAGGCGGGCAAGATCATCTACGTCGGCAAGGCGAAGAACTTGCGCAACCGTGTCCGCTCTTACTTCCAGTCCGGGCGCGGCCATGATCGCAAGACGCGCGAGCTGGTGCGCCGCATACGCGACCTGGAATTCATCGTCACCGACACGGAAGTCGAGGCGCTCGTCCTCGAATCGAACTTAATCAAGCAGCACAAGCCACGCTACAACGTGCTGCTCAAGGACGATAAGCAGTACCCGCACCTGAAGCTGACCATCAACGAGGCTTTCCCGCGCGTGATGATAACGCGGCGCATCCAGCGCGACGGCGCTCTCTATTTCGGTCCCTTCCTTCCGGCCGCGCTCGCACGCCGCACCATTGATCTCATCAACCGGACGTTTCAACTGCGGACCTGCGACATAGAGATTGACGGCAAACTCCCGCGCCCGTGTCTTGAGTATCACATCAAACGCTGCCTGGGGCCGTGCGTCAAGGGCCTGTGCAGCCCGACGGAGTACCAGGAGGCCGTGCGCGACGTGCGCCTGCTGCTCGAAGGCAAGAACCGTGAGCTGGCCGATACGCTCGAAGCGCGGATGACGGAGGCTTCCGATGAGATGCGCTTCGAGATGGCGGCCAAGTACCGCGACCTGCGCAGGACCGTCATCTCGCTCGGCGAGCAGCAGAAGATGGCGACCTCGCCCGAACGCGACGTGGACATCTTCGGCTACTACCAGGAGGGCGCGCGCCTCGCGCTGCAACTGTTCACGATGCGCGAGGGCAAGATCGTCGGACGCCGCGAGTTCTTCTGGGAAGACCTGCCCGAAGACGGCTTCGACCCTTCCTTATTCCTGAGCGAAGTCCTGACGCAGTATTACAACACTGACTACGTCCCGCGCGAGATTCACGTGCCGGTTGATTTCGAGGACCGGGAGCTATTGGAGAAAGCCCTGACGGAGCGCAGGGGGCGGCGCGTCCGCATCCTCGACCCGCAGCGCGGCGAAAAGCGCGACCTCATCGACCTGGTCGAGAAGAACGCCAAGCTCGCCTTCGAGCAGCGCTTCCGCGTTTTGAAGCCCGACATGGAGCGCGTCCTTGAAGAGTTGCAGGAGGTGCTCGAACTGCCGCGCTTTCCGGCGCGCATAGAGTCCTTCGACATCTCTCACATCCAGGGCGCGGAGAACGTCGCCGGGATGGTCGTCTGCGAAAACGGCAAGATGAACCGCGCCGAGTATCGCAAGTTCAAGATCAAGACGGTCGAAGGCGCAAACGATACGGCTTCGATGAACGAAGTGGTTTTCCGTCGCTATCGCAGGCTGCTCGACGAGGCGAAGCCATTGCCCGACCTCGTGATGATTGACGGCGGCAAGGGACAGTTGAACGCGGCCGCCGCCGCCATGCGCGAGCTTGAACTGGAAGCCATCCCGATGATCGGCGTCGTCAAGCCGCCGCGCAGGCACAACGAGGTCTCGCACCTCCTGGTCAAAGGGCGCGAGCACGAGCCCGTCTTCCTCGATTCACACTCGCCGGTCCTGCGCCTGATTCAACTAATCCGCGATGAAACGCACCGGACGGCGCTCAGCTACCATCGCAAGCGGCGCGAGCTGCGCGATTTTACCTCGGAGCTGACGGCGATTCCGGGCGTCGGCGAAAAGCGCAAGAACCGCCTGCTCAGAAACCTGGGCTCGATTCAGCGCGTCGCCAACGCGAGCCTCGCGGAGCTTTCGCCCTTCGTCGGCAGTAAGACAGCCGCCGAGATCGTCGAACACTTCAGCCGCCAGCGCGCCCTGGCCGAAGGCGGACAGGCGCAGGCGGAGCCGGGGGCCGGGACGCCGCGACAGCCGGGCGCTGCGGATGGAGACGGCGCGGGCCTGGCTGCGGTCGAGCCGGAGCAGATCGAGACTCGCCTGGACGACCCGCAGGGCGACGCAGAGGATTTGCAGCCGATTCGCTCCCTGGACCAACAGGGCGAGCTGCGCAAGCGCCCTTCCAGCAGACGCAAGCGCGGCGAGCGTTCGACCAATCCGCACGCCGTCAGGCGCGAAAAAACGGCCGTGTCTGACTCTCCCGACGAAGCGCCCGCGCAGGAGGATTAGCCTCCCGAAGACAAACTTTCGCCAAACAATCCCAAGTATTTCGCAAAGCAAACGCGGCATCCCGCGCGCCCCTCTCAGACATCTACACCTTCCACTTTCGAGCCGTCCCTTTCAATCGAGGGGTCGGCCCGGTTGTCGGTCTTAGTCAAACGGTGGGGCCTTCATGAAAGCCTCATCAAATAATTCGTCATTCCACCAAGGGGGATATTTTTACATGCGTAAAGTTCTGTTTTTCGCTCTCTTCATGCTCGCCTGTGTGCCCGCGGCTTTCGCGCAGAGCACGACGGACGAGAGAAAAGGGCCGGAGTTTTTTGTCGGCTACACGAACATGCAGGCCGAAGGCGTTCCGAGCCAGGAGAAGAATACTAACAACTCTTTTGACGATAAGGTCTTTGGAGACCGCACGGGCCTGCACGGCTTCAACGCAGAGATTACCGGCTACGTCACGCCGCGCTTTGGCCTGACCGGCGACTTCTCCTTCAATCAGAGAAGCCGCTCCTTCAACAACGGCGCGGGCGTCGAAGGCGACGTTGATACCCGAATCGTCAACGTGCTGGGCGGCCCGCAGGTCAAGTTCCCGAATCAGACCCGCGTGACGCCGTTCATCCGCGCGCTCTTCGGCGTGGCGAACACCAGGTTCGAGGCCCAGGAGCGCAGGACACTGACGACCGGAACCGTCAGCAACAGTTTCACCACCAACGCCACGGATTTCGCAATGGCGATGGGCGGCGGCCTGGACGTGCGGCTCAACGACCGCGTCCAGTTGCGCGTGCTTCAGGTGGACTACAATCCGGTCTTCTTGCGGAATCGCTCGATCAGCGTGCTCGGCGGGGCCGGAGCCCTGACGCCACAGACGCTGGAATCGAATCGCCAGGACAACATTCGTCTCTCGTTCGGCGTGGTCTTCAAGTAAAGCTGCCGCGCCTTTGACGGATGGTTATTCCAGAGAGACCGCCCGCGAGCTTGATGAGCGCGGGCGGTCTCTCTTCGCTTCGAGCTTTCCCTGCGGGCCGGTCACGCTCTGGGGCCGTTCGGCTGCGGGCGAAGCGGCAAATGTGTGACAGTTGGAAAAGTGTCACAGGGGCGCGGGCCGCCGTCCGGGCGCTCTTTTAGTCTAATCCTGACGCCGTCTTGCATGCGCGGGGAAGTGGCCGGGCGGAGGCGCGCGGGACGCTGGAGAGAGACCCGGCCGATGCTCCATGTGTCTGGTAACTGTTGCACCGCGCATGCGCTTCCGGTTAGTCATCGCCGGGATTCGACGCCGGAAATCGGGCCCGCAGCCATCCCCGCGCTGGCACTACTCTTGCTCAGTGAATTTCCGGGACCCCGGGGCGGGTCAGTGCATTTACAGCCCCTTGGAAATTTTTCGAGACGTGGCCGCCTAATCCCGAATACTCCGGCAGCCGCGTCCGTCAGCGAGACCGTCAGGGCTGAAAAGCGGCCCATACTCGACGGGCTATCATTTCAGTTGCGGCAGGGCTTTCGATGAGAGGTCCGCCCGCTAACTAAAGATTATTCTCAGGAGGTAGATTGATTAGTCATGCGTAAATTATTCTTCTTGCCGGTTCTGCTGTTCGCCCTGGCTTCGGTCAGCTTCGCGCAGACCGGCGGCGAGTACAACAAGGTAGAGTTCTACGGCGGCTATTCACACAATCGTGTGGACACGGGCCTCAGCGACGATGACCCGGAGTTCAGCGACATCGTCAACGAGCGCGAAGGCTATCACGGCTTCAATGCGTCCGTCACGGGCAACCTGACGCGCTACGTCGGGCTCAAGGCCGACTACTCGTTTCACCGCAAGACGTTCGACGTGACGGACGGGACGATGACCGTCGGCGTCAAGTCGAACCTGCACAACTTCCTCGGGGGCGTGCAGTTCAAAGACAACTCGACGGAGACGAAGGTTAAGCCGTTCGCTCATATCCTGGCCGGGGTCGCGCGCTCGACCTTCAGCCTGACGAATGCGCCGGTCGGGATTGACTCCAGCGATTTCGACGACACCGGCTTTGCGATAGCTATCGGCGGCGGCCTGGACTTCCGCGTCAGCCCGCGCATAGACATCCGCGCCATCCAGTTCGATTACAACCCGAACCGCTTCGACGGCGATACTTCACATAACTTCCGCATCGGCGCGGGCATCGTCATTCACTAAAGACCGAACCCGAAACCGAAACACAAGCGGCGGGCGAGTGCTGCATTTGGTAAGCACTCGCCCGCCGTCCGTTTCCCCGCAAAGAGTTTCTCAACCGCGGCCGGAAGGGCGCGCGTCAGCCTGGCGGCGGCTGTTGCCCCTTGAGCCCCGTGAAATCATAGGTGATGTGCAGGTTGAGCCTGCCGTTGGCGACTTCGGCGCGAACGTCCTTGACCTGCGCTTTGAGAGTCCCGTTACTGGCCTGGACAGGCATGGCGAGCGCGAGCTGCGGCGCACGCAGGATTTCCATCGGGTTGATGCGCTGGTTGAGCGACCGTTGAACGAGCAGCGTGGCGATGCCGCCGACGGCCGCGGGCGCGCCCTCCAGGTTAACGCTCTCGACGTTGATCTGGCCGTAGACGGTCTGCTTCTCGCGGTCGAAAGAGAGTTGAATGCTGGCCTGAGCCCAGCCCTTGAACTGCACGCAGCTGCCGAGAATGCTGTAGCTGCCGGTGAAGGCCAGCGGCGCTGTGATCTTCCCGTCCGCGAAGCGCACGCTCGTTTTGACGTTGCTCCCCTCGGGCGCGAGCACGACCAGGTCCGGGCAGTTGTCGGCGGCCAGGCGTATCTCTGCTTCGCCGTCCGCGAGCCCGCGTTCCATCTTCGTCAGTTCGAGCGGAAAAGAGGGCGCGCCGATGTCTCGGAAAACGGAGCCGAGCAGCGCGTCGAAGAACTGCTCGTCCAGTGTGACGAGTGCGGTCCCGGCCGCATCCCCTCCCGGCTCAGGCGTTTTGACGGCCTCGCCGGGCAGCGCCTTGGCCTTCGGCGCGCCGAGCCAGAAGAGCACCAGGAGCGCGCCGAGAATCAATCCGCCGAGCAGCGTGAGAACATATTTCATACTCTTTCTCCCGGTTTAATGTGCAGGCGGCGCAGGCGTCGGCGTCATGGAAGAGGCCGGTTGGGCGTTGCCGCCGCTCTGGCTCTGCTGCATCAGGTTGCCCGCGATGGTCAGCGCCGCTTGCAGAACCGCGTTGACCTGCGAGCGCACCTGGTCCGGGTCAACCTTGGCCATCCCGGCGGGCACTTCAAAGGTTGACTGGTCCACACTGGTCTGGATGTTGCCCAGCTCCGTCACGACCCTGACGCCGCTCGCCCCGTTGACGTTGGCAGAGGAGTTGATGACGGATTCCGAGCGCAGCGGAAGGCCCGTCTCCTTGTCAACATAGATGAAGGATTCGGCCTGCACATTTCCGGCCTGAGTGCCGGTCCTGGCCGCGCCCGCGCAGCGATACTTCGTCGCGCTGCGCCCGCCGAATGATTCCTCGCCCGCCGTCTCGCAGCCCTGCACTCCCTTAATCTGCTTGACGAGCTGGCCCGGCGTCATCACGTCCGGCACATTGAAGCCCGTTGATTGCGGCGTCAGCTCCGCATACTGCTTGCGGTTCGGGACGACGACGTAATGCTTATCGGCGCGATCAATGTAGATCACCTGCTCGCCGCCCGGCAGCTTGAAAGTGATGCGGCGGTCAGCGCCGCTGCGCGCAAAGTCGGCCGAGAGCGCCGGGATGTTGATGCTCTGGTTGCCGGTCACTTCGGCCTTGAGCGTGATGGTCGCGCTGTACTGGTCGGGCTCGCGCGTCTCGATGGCCGTGCCCGTCATGTTCGCCGTCCCGCCGCCGGAATTCGCGTTCGTGACGGTCGTGCTCGTGTTCGTGTTGGCCGTGTTGGCGCTGGTCGTCGTGTTGGTCGTTGCCGGTTGCTGGCAGGCGCTGCCGATGATGACGAGCGACAGGATTACCCCGGTGAAACTTCTGTTAGCTAGTTTCGAGGCGAAGATGTGCATCAGATGACTCTCCTAAGTCGAAGCGGCACAAGGGAGGCCGCCGGTATTCGTAGAGCTGGACAGGGGAAATCAGGTCTTAAGAATAACATGCGCTGTCCGGCGCAGGAAGAAAAAGAGTCGGCCCGAAGCCGGGAAAGAATCGTCTCCGCTGTGCGGGAGAGCGTTTATCGCACACCGCCTGTCCCGCGTCAACGCTATTGACTATGCGCCCGACACTAACCTTGCTCGTTGACCGGAAAGAAGACCGCTCCGAACAGCAATCCGCATAGTCAAAGGGGCCGCTTCCTCATCGGAGGCGGCCCCTTCTTATCTCTCGGCCTAACGGGCCCCGGCGGCTCAGGGCTCAATCACGGCGACACGTCTTCAAAAAACTGCTAGGCCATGCGGCCTCTCTTCCTGGGCTTGCGCTTGGCGCGCTTGGCCAGCTTGCTGTTGCGCACAGGGCGGGGCGCGCCGCCGTCGAAGTTGAAGGTGCTGGAGAGCGGCGCTTCATGGCTCGGGACGGAGGCGAAGACGATTCCCGCGAAACATAGAACGAGAATTAAAGAGAGGGCGAGTGCGAGCTTGTTTCTCATTGGCATGTGCTCCTTTTATCGGGCAGAAAGGGGATGGCCGGAACGCCCCTGTTAGTTGCGGCTTCCGGCTTTTAACGTTAATTCTGACGCCGCGGGAACGATAATTTGCCGAGCGGCGAGCGCGATTATCAATCGGCCGCTTCCGTGATGTAGCTCGTGGGCGCATCTGCGTGCGGGACGAAGCAGCGGCGGCAGCGGGCTTCGTACATGCCGCTGGCGCCGACGGCAACGCGCTCTTCGGACTCGAAGGTGCGCTGCGAGTAGTTGGCGGGCTGGCCGCAGCGCACGCAGATGGCGTGCGTCTTGGTGATGTACTCGGCGATGGCGAGCAATTGCGGCATCGGCTCAAAGGGCCTGCCGGTATAATCCTGGTCGAGCCCGGCGATGATGACGCGCAGGCCCCGCTGGGCCATGCTGTTTGCGGCTTCGACCAGGTCGTTGTCGAAGAACTGCGCTTCGTCAATGCCGACGACCTCCGTGCCTTTCTCGATGCGTGCGAGAAGCTCTGCGGCGGTCTCGACCATCGCCGATTCGTGGCGCATGTCGGAGTGCGAAACGATGTAGTCATGCGAATAGCGAACGTCAATCCGCGGCTTGAAGACCTGAACCTTCTGGCGCGCGATGCGTGCGCGGCGCAGGCGACGAATCAATTCCTCGGACTTGCCAGAGAACATAGAGCCCGCGATGACCTCTATCCATCCGGGCGCGGTGCGCAGGTGATTGAGATGCTCATCGTTGCCCTGTGCGGTCAGTTCGTCCATCTGTTGAATGCCTCTGTCGAAAAAATCATGTGTAGAGCCCCGGGTTATAGAACGGCGCGAAGGCCGCTATCAGCGCCGCCTCAAAGCTCATCGCGCGTGTCAGCAAATCCCTTGAGAGCACGCCCCAGGCTCCCTGGCGGCTGCGCACGTCCTGCTCGCCCGCGGCCTCGTCTATCACCGCGCCAAGCTCGCGGCGGCCGTCAATCACGCTGTTGGTGATCGAGACCGGAACCGTGATGGAGGGAGCCGCGCCGAAGTAGCCGCGCGCGCCGTCGGTCGCGTAAGCCCAGCCGCGCAGGAACGTGTGCCACTCGCCGTCGATCGAGACGGAGTGAAAGCCGCCTTCGAGCCCGACGTAAAGCTCGGCGCTCGTTCCTTCCAGCCGCAGCAGCTCGCGCACGGCCGCGGCCCTGGCGCGCGCCCCGTGCATCAGCTCCCAGTCGGTCAGCGGCATCGCCGGGGCGCTCGTCTGGACCGAGCGCGCGACGATTGCCGCCTCGTTCCAGGCGGCGTCAACGGCGGCGATGCGTGCGACGCTCTTGCGCACCGCCATGATTTTAGCCGCACGGTCCGAGCCGAGCGCGATCTTCATCATGCCTTGACGAGTGACAGGTGACAAGTGACCCTTGAAGAGAGATTCCTTACAAGCTCTGGCCGGACCGGCCCGAAAACTATTTTGACGCTCGCGTTCCCATCCGTAGCGACCGGGCGATTGAGAGGCTATAACAGAGTGTTGCCGTGCGTCAAAGACGGAGCGCCGGACGGTAGTGGGGTATTTGTTTGTTGGGAATCGAAAAAAACTCTTGACAAAAAGAATGCCCTATAAGTGGCCTTTTGTTGCTTAGGCCAATTCCAATCCAATTTCCTCAAGGTGAAGTTCATTGAA
The DNA here is from genome assembly GCA_036389715.1 of Pyrinomonadaceae bacterium. Classification (GTDB taxonomy): domain Bacteria; phylum Acidobacteriota; class Blastocatellia; order Pyrinomonadales; family Pyrinomonadaceae; genus DASVWH01. The sequence goes on from DASVWH010000074.1 coordinate 24,596, forward strand.
AATTGTCGCCCACGCATCACCTGGCAAAAGCAGCTTGAGACAGGAAAGAGTAAAGGTTTCTGATATGCCCATCATACTTTTGCCTAACTTATCCAAACGAAGCCAAAATGATCTTCCATCGGGCATTTTAACCAACTGCAATGGCATAGTTTTCGGTTTATGCTGGCCCCGAATACGGCCAGCAATAATTGGATCATCGCAACCATCTGCTGCAATATCATGGAGTATAGATGGGTGATATATGCTGTTTATAGCTTCCGGGGAATGAATCCAATCCTCGAACACTTTTAGGTCAGGCACTCGTTCCCATTTACCATGATACTTTCGTAGAGGGGCTATTCTATCAATCATCTGGCTTTTCTCCTCCTCATCCATATAAAAGACCGCATAACCTCTATGGCCTAACCACCCTGGCCGCACCCTGCGAATCTTGTTCAGATTTAGACTCACGCTCTGTAAGAATATAGGTTTCAACGAAACAAACAGCTTAATAAAATCGCGCTCGTGAATCACGACCAGTTTTCGGTGATTTTCTTGGCCTCCTGCGCTCCTGCTTTTTAGATGTATGTCAATTTCCTTGCTCGGATTTTCCCATGAGATCGTTAAGTGCGGCGTGTCATTTCGATCATTTCTGAAAATCACTAACTTTGCATTCCGGTCTTGCCTAAGTTCCATAGTTAGCTTCTGCACTTTTAACCTGTTCTTTTTTGACGGCGACATATTGGTACGTCCTATTCTTAAATGCGATTACTTTCTATCTTCGCACTCCACTTTACGCTGCACCCAATGGCTTCCCGATTTATCGAAGCGAATTATATCAACAGGCAAGCCCACTTCTTTAGGGCTATCAACTGCTTCCAAAGTTACGAGAAACCGTGTCGCATCTACTAAGTCAAGGGTATCCAAGAACTTTGGATGTTGAATGAGGAATTCATCTATTGCATGCCGCCTTCCCAAGAAAACCGTAAAGATAGAGTCTGAGCATCCATCAGCACACTCTCTACGCTCGGTCGTTATGTCAACAGTTCCATCTGTTTTTATGACTGGCTTGCACTTGACATGGTAGAGAATGGGAATGCCTCTCTCCACCCCAAAGAATATGACCTCCACAGCATAGCCATCACTAACTACTGCTTCATAGAATCGAGGTCTAACTTTGCGCATCTCAGTCAAATCCTTACCAAGCAATAAAGGGATACGTTCCTCGAATAATTTAACCCTTTCTAACAACGGCTTATCAGATTTCAGAGCGCCACGCGCAATAATGTATAAGGAGCTAGTCTAGAACAGCTTCATGTTTTCTGACGATTTTCTTGATTAGAGCCTGTAAATCCGGGGTTTCGCGATGATTATAGCGAAACTCCATTTCTTTTAGGTAGAAATAGAACTGATTGCGGCTCACACCGTAGTA
>DASVWH010000075.1:0-3508 GCA_036389715.1 Pyrinomonadaceae bacterium
GTGCCCACGGCCGCGCCGTTCGAGATGCCCAGCAGGTAAGGCTCGGCCAGCGGGTTGCGCAGCAGTGCCTGGTAACCAGCGCCCGCCGCCGCCAGCGACGCGCCGACGCTCGCGCCCAGCAGGATGCGCGGCAGTCGTATGTCCATCAGGATGGCGCTCTGCTCCGGCGTCAGGCCGCACGACGGACGACCGAGAGTCACGAGCGCGCACAGCGAAGAGGCCAGCGGCAGGCGCTCGCTGCCGACAGCCGCCGAGACGATGATGGCCACGACGAGGGCCGCCAGCAGCACCAGGCAGACGAAGAGCGTGCGCCGCAGGGTGGAACGCGCTCCGCGAACCAACTGTGTCTCGCCGCTCGTCGTCACACTCTTCATGGCTTGCGGCCCTGCCCGAAGGCTTCCGGGTGAAGAGCGCGCGCCAGTTCTTCGAGTCCCTGGACCAGTCGCGGGCCTGGGCGCGAGAGATAGTCGCCGTTGATGCCATAGACGCGCCCTTTAAGCACTGCCGGGGATTTCTTCAGGGCTGCGGCCACGTCCATGTTGCCGGCGCTCATCGAATCGGCAGTCGCCATGACGATGGCCTCCGGTTGTGAGGCCAGCGCCGCCTCGTTGCTGTAGCGCGGCCATGCGCCCGGCACGTCGGCTGTGACGGAGCGTCCGCCCGCGCGCGCGATCAGGTCCGTGACGAACGAATCATGCCCGGCCGTGTAGAGCGGCTCGGCCGATACCTGGTAGAAGACCCTGACGGGCTGGCACGGCCTAACAGCCTCTTCGACAGCAGCCGCGCGTGCGCGCAGGTCCGCGACCAGCTTCGCCGCCTGTTCCTGCTGGCCCAGCAATTCACCTAGGCCGACGATTGAGCGAAACACTCCTTCGAGATCGTGCGGGTCCGTCACATAGACGGCTATCTGCTGTTCGTCCAACTGCTTTGTAAAGGTTTCAAGCTGCGAGGCGGTCGAAACGAGAATCAACTGCGGGCGTAGCGCGATGATGCGCTCGACGCTCGGCTGGAGAGTGTCGCCGACCTTCGGAACCTGTCTGGCTTCCGGCGGGTAATCGCAGTAGGTCGTGTTGCCGACCAGGCGGTCGCCCGCGCCGATGGCGTAGACGATCTCCGTCAGGTTAGGAGCGAGCGTGACGATGCGTTGCGGGCGCAGCGGCACGCGCACCTGTTTTCCCGCTTCGTCCGTCACCAGGCGCGTCTCGGCGGCAGCCGTGCTCTGAGCGCCCTCGCGGCGCGGAGCGCAGGAGAGCGTCAAGCAGAGCGCGCAGCAGAGGAGCGCACATGCAAGGCGGATTCGTAATGGCTGTAGATGCTTTAACAAAAAAGTCCCATCGCTTTCACCCGCGCCTCGTGATGAGAGGGCAGGCTGGCGACGGGACATCACTCTCGAAGGAGGAGAAGAAACCGGCGTGCGGCCTGAACACCCTGGCGCGAGACGTTCAAGAGGCTGCGAAGAGCGTTTGCCGGGCAGGTCTCCTGACTTGGAGAAATCCGAACGGTTCACGGCCGAAGGCTTCAAAGCTGGAGCCTGGCCGGAAGTTCTTCTCCTTACAGTGGCGCGACCGCGCGGGATTCACACCCGCTTCCCTATTCTTCCCGCCATCGTGGCGGGACACCCGGAACGCTTCTTTTTGAAAAGAGCAGAGAGAGACGCGATGAGCCTCGTTTCCCTCACAAATTATGGCGCGGACGTTATCACGCCCGCCCGGAAAATGTCAAAACTCTTCCGCGCAGCCAGCGGCCCGGAGACCGGACAGGCGAGGCTTCGCCGGATGTTTCGCGCCGGACGCGCATCTGGTTTATATCTAGATTCACTTTTGCCTTCTACTTTGGATGTCGAGTAAGATGCCGCTTCACCGAATCAGACAGAGGAGCAACCCGTCAAATGATTAAGACCGTGGAATGGACAGATGAAGGTGTGCGCATGCTGGACCAGCGCCTGCTGCCGACCGAGGAGAAGTACCTGATGCTGCGCTCCTATGAGGAGGTGGCCGAAGCGATCAAGAAGATGGTCGTGCGCGGGGCTCCGGCCATCGGGGTTTCGGCGGCGATGGGGCTGGCGCTCGGCGCGAAGCAGTCCGTCGGGACGGCCGTCGCCGACCTCGAATACGATTTCGATTACATGTGCGACGTGATGAGCCAGACGCGCCCGACCGCCGTCAATCTCTTCTGGGCCATCGAGCGGATGCGCGCGGCCTTCCGGCGCGCAAAAGGGGCGACACAGGAGGTCGAAGAGATTAAGCAACGCCTCGTCACGGAAGCCGCGGCCATCTTCAGGGAAGATTTGGAGGCTAACCGCAGCCTGGGTCGTTTCGGCGGCGAGCTGCTGCCGGACGGCGCGACCGTGCTGACACACTGCAACGCGGGCGCGCTCGCCACCGCCGGGGATTACGGCACGGCGCTTGGCGTAATCCGCGGCGCGCGCGACGCTGGCAAGCGCATCGCCGTCATCGCAGACGAGACGCGCCCCTTCCTTCAAGGCTCAAGATTGACGGCCTGGGAATTGAACAAGGACGAGATTCCGGTGACGCTGATTACGGACAACATGGCCGGACATGTGATGAAGCAGGGAAAGGTTGACGCGGTCGTCGTCGGCGCGGACCGCATCGCGGCTAACGGCGATACGGCCAACAAGATCGGGACGTACATGGTCGCCGTCCTGGCCAAGCAGCACGACATCCCCTTCTACGTCGCCGCGCCCATCTCGACGCTCGACCTCACGCTCAACACCGGCGAGGAGATACCGATTGAGGAACGCGACACACGCGAAGTGACGCACCTCCATGAGCATCGCCTCGCGCCCGAAGGGATAGAGGTTCAGAATCCAGCCTTCGACGTGACGCCAAACGAATTGATAGCCGCCATCATCACGGACAAGGGTGTCGCGCGACAGCCCTTCACCGAAAGCCTGCGGCGCATGGTGAAGGGCTGAAGAGCGCGCGCCGCGGGCTCAGTCCGCGTATTGCGTCAGCGACTGCTTGAAGGTCAGGTAGTCCTGCCTGTATCTCTCGTAGGCGGCCTGGTCGCGGTACTTGATGCCGAAGGTTCTACGCGTGCTGGCGTCCTCGATGTCTTCGTAGGAGCGTAGATAGCTTCCGTTTTTTGCCCTGATGGTCGCACGTCTAATCTTTTTACCGTCCTTCTCTTCCTCATTTTGCGAGACGTAGGCTTCGCTCGCTGGCTTGAGCCGGATGCCTGCGGGTTCACCGTTCCACTGCGGAGAGAAGACGTAGAACTCCACCGTCGCGTCGGGCGAGCGGAAGAAGACGCCGTCGTAACCTGCGCTTGAAGTCGTGCTCGGCTGCGACGGGCGGACCTTGAAGCCCGCCGGATACTTGATGTCAAACCACGCACCTCGATAGTTCAGCCATTTGCCGCCTTCCGCCCCTGCCGCCATAGCAGAGGCCAAAAACAGCAGGCCCAGTAAACAAGCGATCAGCTTTTTCATCTTTTCCTCATGCAAGCGAGCGCCCTGCTCGCTTGAAAAAATTGAGATTCGGGTCGA
>DASVWH010000076.1:0-8065 GCA_036389715.1 Pyrinomonadaceae bacterium
GAAAGTTTTCGCAGCAGGCGCTGTTGTCTACTATCAGCCGACCGAGCGGCGCGGTCAATTGCTTCGCCCGCCCGAAGGCCGCGCGCAGCCATCGCCGCTGCTCCGCCTGCTTGAGATCAGCGCCCCACGATTCGTTGATGATGCTTTGAATGACGATTGAAGGATGATTCCAGTCGCGCGCGACCTGTTCGGCGAAAATCCGCTCGCCGCGCTCGGCCGCCCTCGGCGTGAAATGATTGAAGTCGTTCCAGGAGGGAATCTCGTACCAGACGAGCATCCCGACCTCGTCCGCGACTTTCAAATAGGTGGGGTCGCAGACCTTGATGTGACAGCGCAGGAGGTTGAGGCCGAGCCGCCTGGACTTGAGCATCTGGTCGCGGACGTACTCTTCCGACGGCGGCGTGTAGATCGTCTCCGGGTAAAAGTCCTGGTCGAGCGCCCCGATCAGGTAGAACGGCTCGCCGTTCAAATAGAACTTGCCGTCGCGCGCCTCGAAGGAACGAAAGCCGAAACGCTCGCGCACGACCTGCGGCGGCTCTCCTTGCAGCTCGGCCTCGACAGAATAGAGCGCCGGATTCTTCAGGCTCCAAAGCTCGGGAGCTTTGACCCGCCCTCTGAATACCTGACGCCGCCCGTCGCGGGCGCGCAGGCTTTGAGTGAACTCGACTCTCCCCCGAGGGTCGCGAATGGTGACCCTCAAACCCTGATTGAACATGGCGAGCAGGTCATGACCCGAGGCCAGCTCTATTTCCATCAAGACCTCGCCGCTCACCTGCGGCGTGACATGCAGGCGCTCGATGTAGATGCGAGGCCGCGTCTCAAGCATCACGGGCTGCCAGATACCGCCGGTCTGGACGTACCAGTTCTGCTTGCCGTGCGGTATCTCGTTGTACATCATCCGGGGAAAACGCGCGCGGTTCTCCTTTTCGTCCATCGGCGGGTCAATGACGCGCACAGAGAGACGGTTTGTGCCCGGCCGCAGCGCCTCCGTCACGTCGAAGCTGAAGGGCGTGTAGCCTCCCTCGTGCTCGCCGACGCGCCGCCCGTTGACGTAGACCTCGCAGAAATAGTCTACCGCACCGAAGCGCACCAGCACGCGCCCCTGCCCCGCGCGCAGCCGCGGCGCGTCGAAGGTCGTGCGATACCAAGCGACGCCCATGTAGTCGCGCAGCTCTGCGAATTGCGCATTCCAGGAGAGACCGACGCGCACATCGCGCCAGCCCGCGGCGTTGCCCAGGTTCTCCTCTTTGAGCGTGCCGTCCCTGTCGGCTAGAAACTGCCAGCCGCGTTCCAGCGAGACGGTCTGCGCGCTGGCCTGGAACGCCGCGAGCAGGAAGACGCAGAGCGCCAGGCCCACGACGAAGCCGCGCGCGGGACGCACCCCGCACGCATCAACCCGTCTTTTTCCCTTGAGCTGCGACATGCCTTGGTTAATCAGCCTCTGCGGCTGAAAGAGCGCGATTCGACTCCGGTTTTTTAGCGCGTCCTGGGCGCTTGCCGGGGCGTCGTCGAAGGGCTGCCGCTCTCAACGGCAGGCCAACCGTTGCGATAAATCAGCCGGTCCATCAGCATGATCCGGCGCACGTCCCTATCGCCCGTGATGTCGTTTTTCAGCAAGCGGTTTCTGGAATCTATCGCGTGATAGAAGAGCCAGTCGTGCCCGGCGGCATCCCTGACGACCGAGTTATGACCGGGCGCAATCCAGCGTTCGTTGCGTTCGAGGATGACGCTATTGGCTTTGCCGGTCGCGCGCGCCAGCGTTTCAAAGGGGCCGGTCGCGCTTCGCGAGCGTGCGACCTGAACGGCGTAGTGCGCCTTCTCGCCGCAGCAATTGTCGCCCGAATAAAAGAGGTAGTAGTAGCCGCCCCGCTCCCAGACCCAGGCGCCTTCGACCAGCCGCTGGTAGTTCGACGGATTCTCATCCTTAATCGGCGCGACTAAATCAATCGCCTGGCTGCCCGCCATGAAGCTCGTCCGGTCGGGCGCAAGCTCCTGCACCCTGATGGGTTGAAAGCCCGAGCCCCAGTAGAGCAGGCGCTTGCCGGTGCGCGGATCGTCGAAGGCCATCGGGTCAATGTTGACGAAGCTCTCGCCGCACTTGAGCGGGCGGCCGCTGTCGGCGAAGGGGCCGCGCGGCGATTTGGCGGTCGCGACCGCCAGGCACAGGCCGGTCAGCGTATTGGGGTCGGCCGAGAAGTACATGTAATAGGTCTCGCCGAACTGGCTGACGTGCGGAGCCCAGAGCTTCTGAGTCTGGTTGGCCCACAGCGGCTTGACCGGCAGCGCATCGCCGAGATGCTCCCAGTTGACCATGTCTTTCGAGCGCGCGACCTGGATGTTGACCGTCCGGCCGTTGATGATCGTCTGCGTGGCGTAGGCGTAGTACCAGCCGTCGGAGGCGCGCATCACAGTCGGGTCGGGAAAGTCCGTCTCGAAGACCGGATTCGTATAGACGGAGGGCGAACGTGCCGGGACGGCTGCGGCCGCCTCCGGTCTCGCGCCGCGAGAGGGAGACTGTGCCGCCGCCGCCCCCAGCAGCGCGACGAGCGCGAGCACGGACATGAGCGCCGCCGCGGGTCTTCGTATCTTAAGCAGACTCATCGGATCTTCGCATCTTCAAGAGGTTCATTGCGGCTAGGTTCCGGCCCCGGCCGCGAGGCCAACAGGGTCCGTCAAGGGCCATCCCGACAAGCATTTTGCGCCTCTCCCGTGCCGTTATTTCTTGACGGTCACGACGCGCACCGAGTCCCAGCTATTGGGCGAGGAGCTGAAACCGTAGAGCATGACGTGAAAGGCGCGCGGCAGGTTTTTGATGGTTTTTCGCAGCCCCTCCTGCCCGTTGAGCATGAAGAGAAACTCGTCGCCGCGCCGGACGATGCCGAGCGTCGGGTTCTTCTCCCTGGTTCCCAGCTTGCGGTTATCGAGCCGCTCGCCCTGCCCGTCAACGACGGCCCAGGCTTCAAAGGTTCCTTCGCTGGTCAGCAGCCACTCGATGCGATTGCGGCCCGACCCGTCGAAGAGAATGGTCAGGATAGCGTTGCCAATCGGCAGAGTCTTCGAGCCCGGATCGGGCATGGCCTCTTCCACTTTCGCCACCGTCCCTTCGACGATGAAGCGGTCGGACGTAAAGCTCGGCTTACTTCTGACGCCCGAACGCGAGTTGGTCAGGCCGCGCATCCGCAGCTGCCCGTCCCTGACCTCGATCTTGCTGTTGCCGCCCCCGAAATTGAAGAGCTCCCATTTGTTTGCATCCAGCGTGACGCCGTCGAAGTTATCGCCCCACTCCTCGACGCCCGGCTGAGCCTGCGCGGCGGGCGCGGAAGAGCCCGAAGAGCCCTGGGCCGCCGCCCCGAGCGGCAGCAATAGTGAAATCGCCAGCACCGTTATGGCCCTGCCTAAAAGATGTAATCTCATATGCCCCCCGAGTAGATTAAAAATTGACGTTGGCGAGACGGCGAACCAGTTCCTGGCGTTCGGTCTGCGCCTGCTTCTGTTGATCGTCGCTCAGACGCTTGAAGGCGGCCAGCGCCTTCTGTGCGTCCTCGGTCCGCTTGAGCCGGACGTAAACACGGCTCAACTGGTATTGCGCTTCGGCCAGGTTCGGCTCGGCCGCCGCGACCATTTCCAGTTGCGTCGCAGCTTCTGCGAACCGCTCGGTCCGCAGGTAGAGCCGGGCCAGGGCGAGCCGCGCCGGGGCGAAAGACGGCTCCAGCGAGATGGCGCGCGCCAGATGAGTCTCGGCCGTGGCCGTCTCCGCCGAGGGCTGCCGGAGCAGCGCGTCGGCCAGCAGGTAATGGGCTGCGGCCAGCCGTTCGTCTGCGGCCAGCGCCCGCTTGTAGAGCGTCATGGCCTGCGCATAGCGCCCCGTCTCGTCATAGGTGATGCCGAGATAAGCCATCGCCGGGGCAAACTTCGGGTCGAACTCGATGGCGTGCTCGAAGGAGACCGTCGCCTCGTCGTGCTTCTGGTGCTTGAACTGCGCCACGCCGAGCGCGAACCAGAGCTTCGACGAGCGTGGAAACTCCAGAAGCGCCTCGCGTAGGCGGATGATGGCCGCCTCCGGGGCCTTCGTGTCGGTTAGGAGCATCCCGTAGCGGAAGCGGTAGGCCTCATTCTTCGGGTCGCGCTCGATGGCCAGGCGCATCGCCGGGATAGCGTTCTCGATGTGCCCGGCGGCTTGATAAAGCTCGGCCAGCGCGGCGTAGAGCGAGGCGGCGTCGAGCCCGCGGGCGACGGCCGATTCGAGCGTGCGCCCGGCCGACCGAATCTCCTTCAAGGCCAGGTACGCGCGGGCCAGCAGGATGACGGCCTCGACATTCGAGGGCTCTGCCGTCACGGCAGCATCGAGCTCGGCCGCCGCCTCTCTGCTCAACCCGGCGGCTAGCAGCGCCGCGCCCAGCTCCGCGCGTGCGCTGGCGTTATTGAGCGCAGCGGGCGCGCTACCGAGACGCCCGGCGTAGTCCCGGTAATAGGCCGCGGCCCCGGCAGCATCGTTTAAGCGCAGAGCTATCACGACCAGGGCACGCGCGATCTCCGCGTCCGGCGCGATGGCCCTGGCGCGCTCGAACAGTTCACGGGCGGCACGCCAGCCCTCCGGCGTATTAGCCGCAAAGCGAATCTGCGCGAGGTTGACCAGCGCGCTCGGCTGCTTCGGATCGAGCCGCAGAGATATCTCGAACTGTTTTGCCGCCTGCTCGACACGTCCCAGGCGCAGCAGGATGGCCCCGTGATTATTGCGAGCGGAGGGCGAAGTCGGGGCGGCGATTGCCGCGGCGGCAAACTGCCGTTCGGCTTCCGCCAAATCCCCGGAGCGATCCGCTATCGCCCCCAGGTAGGTGTGGGCCACCTCATTATTCGGCTCGCTCCGAAGCGCACGCTCAAAGAGAGCCCGGGCGGCGGCGGCGTCCCCCTTTTCGAGCGCCGCAACGCCTTCGGCGATGAGGCCCCTGGCGCGTTCCTGATTGCCCTGCTGGCGGCTTGGCGAGAACGAACCGGCTTGAGAGTTGAGAGCCGAGCCGAGGACGAAGATGAGGATGGCGGCAGCCGTAGCCGCCGTCAGGAGCTTGCCGGAGGTATCGGTCGAGCACCTCATAACTATTTGACTGCAAAGGCTTTGAGGGTGAAGCATGGTAAAAGACGAGCGGCGCGGGGAAAGTTTCATCAACTCTTCCCGCGCCGCCTGGCTGGTAGCAGTTCGGGCTAGAAAATCAATCTTGCGCCGACTTGCACTGTCCTCGGACTGTCGTTAATTACGCTCGAAGTGCCGAAGCCGCCCGAAGAGATATTGTTATCCGGCATCCCGTAATAGTGACGGTTGAAGAGGTTGAAGACCTCGCCGCGAATCTCGAAGGTGACGGTTTCGGTGATGCGCGTCTTCTTCATCAGGCTGAAGTTCTCCGAGTAGAACGGGAACGGGCGGATGTCGTCGAAGACGGCCGGAGCCGTGCCGAAGAAACGCGACGGGTCGGCGTAGTAAGCCCTGTAGGCCGGATTGGTGACATCCGTGGTCGGAGGAGCCTCGAAGTTCGGCGGCGCCGAGAAGCCCGCGCCGTTGACGACCCGGAAAGAGGTCCCGTTCGGGTCGGTCCCGGTCTGAATCGCCGCGCCCGTCAGATTGGGCCGCAGGACCGCGCCGCGGAAGCCCGCGAAGCCCAGCGTGTTCAGGAACCCGGAATTGTTGGTCGAGACGACCACCAGCGGGACGCCCGACTGGTAGCGATGGATGCCGCTCACCTGCCAGCCGCCGAGCAGCGTATTGACGATGCCTCCCTGGTTGAGGAATCTTCTCCCCTTCCCGAAAGGAATTTCAAGGATGTAGTTGAAGACCAGCACGTGCGGAGTGCTGTTAGGCGAAACGGTCCGCACGCGCTCATACGGGTTCTGCGGAGCATTGACGGGCGTGCCGCCGTAAAGGTCTTCGGCAGCCGTCCCGGTCAGCCTGGAGAAGGTGTAGGCGATGTCGAACTGCATGCCCTGCGTGAAACGGCGGCCGAGCTTGACTTGCAGGGCGTTGTACCAGCTCTGCCCCTGGCTCTCCTGAATGTTATTGATCCTGCCGTATTGCGGGAAGGGGCGCAGGGACTGGGCCACGGTCCCGTTGAAGCCCTGGAAGACGGCATTCGGGCTTGCCGCGAGCGTAAAGCCGACGCTCTGCGCGTAGGCGCGCTCGGCGGGCGTGACAGCGGCGAGCGGCTTGTTGAGCAAAGGATTGCCCAGGCGCAGGGCTTCAAAGGGCACTGCGTTGATGCGTCCGATGTCGGAGCGCAGGCGCGTCCCCCTGCTCCCGATGTAGCCGACGGAGGCTGCGAAATTCGCGGGCAGCTCGCGCTGCACGTCCAGACTCCATTGCTGCGTCCGGCCTGCCTTGTAGTCCTTCTGGATGTAAGAGATGTCCTCGCCGCCGATGAACTGGTTGTTCGGGTCTACGGCAGGGCGGGCCGGGTAAGTGCTCAGGAAGAAGTTGGCGTCCGCGCCGAACTGCGGGCGGGCGACCGTCGTGTTGTAGCCTTCCGTGCCCTCGCTCGAAGAGACATCGCCCGCGAAACCGAAGAGAATCGGCGCGTAATAGATGCCGTAGCCGCCGCGCACGACCGTCTTATTGTTGAGCGAGTAGGCGAAACCGATGCGCGGCCCGATGTTGGAGTAATCGGTCTCTGCGAGTCCCTCGTTCTGCGCCTTGACCTGTGCGTTCGGGTCGGCCGAGACGAGCGCTCCGAGGCGTCCGACGGCAGGGTTCAGGACGGTCGGGTCGAAACTGCGATAGCGCCCGTGCGACTCTGTGCGCGGGAAGTTGATCTCGTAGCGCACGCCGACGTTGAGCGTCAGCTTCTGCGTCAGCTTAATATCATCCTGCGCGAAGACGGCCGGGTAAAAGTAGCGCCAGCCCGGGTCCATCGTCTTGTTGCTGTTGAAAGACCACTCGGTCGCGCCCGTAATCAGGCTCGCCAGCGGCCAGCCCTGGTCGTTCACGTCCCCGTTGGCCGTTTGCAGGTGGCGGAAGTTGAACCAGCCGCCCGGAGCGCGCAGCTCGACGGGATTGAATTGCTGCCAGCGGACATCGCCGCCGACGCGCAGCGTATGGCGTCCGCCAACCCAGGTCACGAAATCCGAGGCCTGGACCAGGTTGTCTGCGAAGGGCGAGTTGTTGACCCAGGTTCCGCCGAAGCCCTGAGCGCCGCGCGGGTCAATCAGCGAGTTGTAGCCGGGGAAGTCTATCGAGGGTAAAGCGCCTCCGGTGACCGAGCCCTGCGGGATGCCGAGGCTGAAGGGATCGCTCGCATTGCCGGTCACGCCGGGGCTCTGGTTGAAGGTCTCATTGCGGCTAAAGCCGATGTTGAAATGGTTGAGCAGCGTCGAAGAGATGGTCCAGTCGTGCTGCACCCTGGCGATGTGCGCGGTGATGATCTGGTCGGATGTTCCCCACGCCGTCAAGGGTCTCGAATAGCGCGGGAATCTCGCCCCGATGCTTGAGATGGTGCTGCTTTGACGATTTGAATAACTGACCGACAGGCGCTGCGCCGCCGTCACCGCATGGTCAATCTTGAACACGTAGTTATTCATGTTCGTCGGGACGCTGGACGAAGCCAGGTAGTTGCGAAAGACGCCGGGGCGCGTCGGCAGCGGGAAGAGCTGCATCAGCCTCTGCCCGACGGGGTCCTGCGCCGAAGCCGGAATCAGATTATTGGGGAAGGGCGTGCGCGAGCCCGGAGGGCCACTGCGCGGGTTGTAGACCTGTACGCCGTGCCCGAAGAACCCGAGCACACTCGGGTCTGTAAAGAGTTCGCCGAAGTCGCCCTGGCGCATTCTCAAAGTCGGGACGGTGATGAAAGCATTCTCCGTCTGGCTGAAGCGATAGCCTTCGTAGTTGAAGAAGAAGAAGGTGCGATTTTTCAGCTTGAGGAAAGGCGAGCCGACTCCCTCGCCGAAGCGCGGCAGGGTCAGCGGGCCGCCGACGTTGAAGCCGAAATCGTGCTGGCGGTCAATCAGCCTTTCCTGTCCGTTCGCGTTATTGAAGAAGGTGTTGGCGTTGAGCGCGTCGTTGCGGTGCAGCCAGTAAAGCTCGCCG
>DASVWH010000077.1:0-15484 GCA_036389715.1 Pyrinomonadaceae bacterium
ATCGCAACACTAATAACACGAATGCCAACAAGCGTCCGCCCGCGATTACCACTCCACCTTTCAACCCCGGCGCTAACGTGCGGACGCCCTAACGCTTGACGGCGGCGCTTGATTTTGTTCCGTCAGCAGATGCTTGCAAGCATTCGCCGCCCAAACAACCGGATGCATCAATGGTAGAGATCGCGCCTTCGATTCTGTCAGCCGACTTCACACAGTTGGGCGAACAAGTAGGGGCCGTCGAGCGTGGTGGCGCAGCCGTCGTCCACGTTGACGTGATGGACGGCCATTTCGTGCCCAACATTACGGTCGGCCTGCCGGTCGTCAAGGCCCTGGCGCGGGCAACGCGCCTGCCCCTCGACGCGCATCTGATGATTACGGAGCCCGGCCGCTATGCCGAGCAGTTCGTCGAAGCGGGCGCTGCGATGGTTTCAGTGCACGTCGAGATTGACCCGCACCTGCACCGGACGCTCGCGGGCATCAGGCAGAAGGGCGCGCTGGCGGGCGTGGCGATCAATCCGGCGACGCCGCTGGTCGCCCTCGAAGAGGCGCTGCCCTTCGCAGACTATGTGCTCCTGATGTCGGTCAATCCCGGCTTCGGCGGACAACAATTTATTTCGACCTCGCTCGACAAGGTGCGCCGCCTGCGGCGGATGATCGACGAGCGCGGCTTGAACACACGCATCGAGATAGACGGTGGTATTGATCTGAAGAACATCGCGGAAGTAGTGGCCGCCGGCGCGGAAATCATCGTCGCCGGTTCGGCCGTTTTTAATAAGCCGGACCCCGCACAGGCCGTTCGCGAGCTGCGCGAAGCGACCATGCAGTGGGCCTGAAAGCTCAAGGTGAAAGAGATAAGTTGAGGGATGAAGTGAAAGCCCAGATGGAAGCCGCAGGCTCTTAAGAAGTGGAAGCCGCGGGCTCTTAAAGGCTCTCGGTCGGGCGCTCATCCTTCATCGTTTCCGGTTCATCGTTCGCTTTTTACTTGGAGGTTTTCTAATGCACTCTCGCTATTTTATATCGCTCATGCTGGGCGTGATTCTCTTCTGCGGTGCTGCCGTCGGCGCGGCGGCGCAGGCGACGCAGGGCGACGGCACTCCGGCCCAGCGGCTGGAGGTCATGCGCTCGCAGTTGGAGGCGACCCGCCGCTCGCTCAACAGCGCCATCTCTTCTTTGAACGCAACCGATTCCGGCGACAAGAAGGATGGCAAGGCCGCTGCGGACGACCCGCGGACGCGCCTGCGCGGGCTGGAGAAGGAAGCCAGCTCGATGCTCACGGAAGTCAACGACCTGCGCGGCAAGCTGGACCGCTCCGAGCGCATTGAGACTCAAGATTTGGAAAAGCTGGAGACCTCCATCGCCGACCTGAACACGCGCGTCCAGTCGGGCATGCAGGCGACCGCCAGCGTCCGCGCGGCCGGTGATGCCGCGGGCGGCGCGGGCTCGAAAAAGAAGAAGAAAGGCCGCTTCCTGGGTATCTTCGGCGGCGGTGGCGACGACGACAAGTTTGCCGAGCTGACAGGCACTGTCTCGCCCGGGCGCGACCGCGAGCTTTTTGAAACGGCGGCCAGGGAAGTGCGCAAAGGGAGCTACGATTCGGGCCGTCTGCTCTTTAGCACGATCATCTCGACCTATCCGGATTCGCCTTTCCTGCCGATGGCCAAGCTCGCTTACGCCGACTCCTTTTACCTCGAAGGCACGACCAGCGCGCTGATTCAAGCCTCGCAGGCTTACCAGGACTGGCTGACCTTCTTCCCGACCGACCCGCTCTCGGACCGCGTGATGCTCAAGATGGCCGAAGCCGAGATGCGGCAGATGGGCCTCGCCAACCGTGATGTGACGCGCGCGCGCAAAGCCGAGCAGCGTCTGAAAGCACTGCTTCAGCAGTTTCCCAACACCACTTTGCGCGAAGCCGTCGAGCAGCGTCTCTACGAAGTGCAGGAGACCCTCGGGCTGCATAGCCTACAGGTCGCGCGCTTCTATGACGAGAAGAGCAAGCGCGGCGAAGGCGGCCTGAAGGGCGCACAATCGCGGCTGCGCGAAATCCTCGAAAAGTATCCGAACTTCTCCTACACGGATGAGGTGCTCTTCCGCCTGGCCAATCTCTACGTCCGCGAGGAAGAGCCCGACGAGGCCGCGAAGTATTACCAGATGCTCGCGCGCGATTGGCCCAACAGCGAGTATGCAGAGAAGGCCCGCGAGCAACTGAACGTCATCGGCGCGGCCGTCCCCGAGCCGGACAAGATCAAGCAGGCGATGCCGCCCCCGGTGCGTCCCGGCATGATGAAATCGCTGCTCACGGAAGTGACGGGCATCGCCGATGTCACCATAGACAAGAACGGCGTGCTGATTAGTAAAGACAGCAAGGCCGTCAACGACCTGATTGATATCGCCATCGCACATCAGGGCCAACTGCCGCCTTCGGCCGTGCCCCTGCCCGTGCAGCAGCGCCGCGCGCCCGCCCGCAATCTTCAACAGGCGACTCCTCCTGCACCCGTCAAACCGGCGGCGAGCAACTCCGTGCGTCCCGCGACAGCGCCCGCGTCTCAGGCAACGCCCGGCACGACGCCGCCCGCGACGCAGACCGGAACTACGCCGTAAGCGCAGGGCCCTCTCGCGCCGCCCTGCCGGACGAACGCAAAGAGAGAAGAACCAGAGCAGACGCGCCCCGTGTCCGGTGGGACGACCGAGTGACACGGGGCGTTTTCTCAACCGCCGCACGCGAGCCGTGGGTTTGCTCCGGGTCAGAGCCGGGTGCTAGAATTTTGCACGGTCAACTTGCGGCGGCCGGAGTCGTTATCGCCCGCATCAATCATAAAGAGCCCCTGTCAACCTGATGGCGCAAACGCAAACACCCGAAAGCATCCAAACCGAGCTGGCACGCCGCCACCGTGCAGCCGTACTGGTCGTCGCAGGGCTGCTGGTCCTGACACTCGCGCTCATCGGCGTGGCCTTTGTCGCAGAGGAGGCTCTGTATCGTCCGGGCGATCTCTGGCTGGCGCGCGCTCTATGGATTGCCATCATGGTCTTCGGGCTGGGCTCGTTTGTCCTGCGCCGCAACAGGTTCAACGCGGTGCGCTTGCAGGATATAGCTGCGCTGCGTGGAATCTCCGGGTTGCTGGCGACGCTGCAAGGGACGACCGTGCAGGTGGCCTTGATCGGGGGCGCCATCGCCCTGATGGGCTTTATCGTGACGATGATGACGGGCAATAGGTATGACATGCTGCGCGCCGGAGGTGTGGCCCTGATCGTCCTGCTGTACTGCTATCCGCAACGCTCCGCATGGCAGCGCGTGGTCCAGTCAATCGAACAGGCGGGCAATGTCGAGGGGCCGCCGCCCGCGAAAGGAATGGTCGCGTGAAGGTTGTTTTTCGCACTGCCGCGCTCTTTATCTGCTCCTCCATTCTGGTCCTCGCTGGCCCGACGGCGGGCAGCAGCGCACGCGCGCAGACTGCGCCTTCCGCTTCTCCTTCACCCTCGCCCGTCACCGTCGAGCGGAATCAGCCGAGCGCCGCTGCTAACCAGGAAACGACATTGGCTGCTGCTGCGGCCGTGCAACAGCCTGCTTCAGAACGCGAGCGCCGCCAGAAGGCTTACGCGAAACTGCTCGAAGGTCAACGCCATCTCACCGAAACGCGGCGTAACCAGACGGCTGCAACTCTGCGCCTGGCCCGGCAAGCCTTTCAGGAGGCCGCCGCGCTCGACCCGAAACTCGCCGAAGCCCATACGGCGCTCGCAGAGATAGCCTTCTACTTTCCGCCGCAGGATTTCGACACTACCGCCAGAGAGGCCGCCGCCGCCGTTCGTGTTGACCGCGACAACTTCGGCGCGCACCGCTTGCTCGCGCGCCTGTACTCCATCAGAAGCGGGCTGCGCGAGAATAATCTGAACAAGGCGGTGGCGGAACAGGCCATTAACGAGCTGCGGGAAGTGGCGCGGCTCGACCCGAACAACGCCGAAGCCTGGGCCTTGCTCGGCGAGTTCTACCAGGCGACCGGGCGCACCGCAGAGGCTCTCAACGCGCGTGCGCGCTGGGCGGAGGCCCCTGCTTCGACCGATACGCGCTTCTTTCAGTTCATCACCGGCCGGGAGCTTTCGCCCGATGCCGCCACCGCGCGCCTGGGCGAGGGGCTGCTCGCCGCCGGTCGCACTGCCGAGGCCATCTCCGCGATTCGCCGCGCCATCGCCATCAACCCGGAAAACAAAGAGTACGCAGAACTGCTGGGCCAGGCTCTGGAAACGGGAGGCATCGCCGACGGGGCCGCCATCGCGGAGTTGCAGCGCATAGTGGCCGCCGATCCCTCGAACCTGACCATGCCCGTCCTGCTCGCGCGTGCGCAGGCCAGGGCTGGCCGCGTAGAGGATGCTGCGGCCACCCTGAAATCTGCCATCGCCAGGCAGCCGAAGGCCGACCGCGAACGACAACTCCTGCGCTTATCGCTGGCACAGGTCTATGCTGACGCGCTGCGCCCTCTGGACGCCATCGCCGTCTATGAAGAGAGTCTCAAGGAGCGCGGCATAGCGAACGCGCCGCTGACCTCCGATGAAGACAAAATATTCGCGGGCGATACTTTGCGAAAGATGGTCGCGCTCTACAAAAGCGCGGGCCGTCCCGCTGAAGTCGCGGCGACCATCGAGCGCATGCGGCGCTTGCTCGGCGCTGATGACCCGACGCCCGATGCCGAGCAGATAGAGTTTCTCCGCGAACAGGGCAAAAGGCGCGAGGCGCTTCAGGCCATACGCGATGCCGAGCGTCGTTACCCGGACCAGCCCGGCTTCGTCAGCCTCGAAGCACAGACGCTGGCCGACCTCGGGCGCGTTGACGAAGCGGTGGCGCTAATCCGCAGGCAGTTGAACGGCTCGGCGGAGGATTTCACGGAGTACCTGACCATCTCCGGCCTCTACAGTCAGGCCGGACGCGGCCGCGAAGCCGTCGAAGCCGCACGCAGGGCTTTGGAACTCGCCCCGGCCGAGCGCCCCGACATGACCTCGGGCGCGCTCATCGCGCTCGCTTCCGCACAGGAACGCGCGGGCGACCCCAAAGGCTCGGAAGAATCGCTGCGCCGCGTTCTCGCCAAAGACCCAAATAACGCCACCGCTCTCAACAACCTGGGCTATTTCCTCCTGGAGCGGAACGAGAGGTTCCCGGAAGCCCTGGAAATGATTCAACGCGCCGTCCGCGTCAGGCCCACCAACTCCTCGTTCCTCGATAGCCTCGGCTGGGCTTACTTTAAGCTCGGCAGGCTCGAAGAGGCCGAGCGACACCTTCTCGAAGCCGCCCGCCGCAACGCCGCTTCCGTCACCATTCAGGAGCACCTGGGCGACGTTTACCAGCGGCGCGGTAAGCCGGACCTGGCCCGTGCCGCCTGGCAAAGGGCCCTGTCCCGCTCCGTGCAGCCCGATGAAACGGCCAGAATCAAGGCCAAATTAAACGGTAAGTGAAGATTTATTCGGTCCCGCACCCTTTTTCTAGCCCTCTCGGACAACCCAAAACCCTCAAATAACCCGCCTTAAGTCTCTGGCGACAATAACTTAGCAGGAATCCGCCGAAATCCCGCCGGGTAATTGCAATATCTTTGCAATCCAACTACAATGCAAAAGAGTTGAATGGTTTTAACCTTTTTGTTATTCTTTATCCGTTGTTGGCCTGCCGCCCCAGCAAGGTCAAGGTAAAAACGGCTTACTCACGGCTTTAATAAGGATTCGCTCCAGTGAATCCTGTGAGAGTTCCCCTTTATGAGTTGCAAAAATCTGTTCCCCTCTATCTCGGCAGGCAATTGCGTCCGCCTGCTCTCGATTACCGGCCTCTTTTTCATTCTGGCAGTTGCGACCGCGACCGAAGGCTACGCACAGTCGCGCCCGGTTGCGCGGCTCGTGACGGCCTCCGGCTCGTCCATGCCTGCCTCTTCTGCGCACGCAGGCGGCGGGAGGATTATCCCGATTGCGGCCGTCGCGCCGGGTTCGAGCCCGGTTGCCGCCGTCAGCCTCGAACGACGCGCGTTCGACCTGATTAATGCCCAGCGCAGGGCTAACGGCCAGGCGCCGCTCATCTGGGATGCCGCCCTGAATCGCATGGCGCGGCTGCATTCGGAGAACATGGGGCGGCTCAATTACCTGGCGCACGAAGGGCCCGACGGTGATATGCAGTCGCGAGCCCGCGCGAGCAATATCCAGGGCTGGCGCTCACTGGGCGAAAATATCGCGTATAATCAGGGCTTCGACGACCCGGCGGGTTTTGCCGTCGAGAGATGGATGCGTTCGGAAAAGCACCGCGCAAACATCCTGCGCTCACAGTTTACACATTCGGCCATCGGTGTTTCGCGGACAGCGGACGGCCGCGTTTACCTGACGCAGGTTTTCATCACGCGCTAACCTGCCTGCTTTAAGGACCATCACGGGCGGCTGGCGTTTCAGCTTTGAAAGGTCAGCCGCTCGTCGTGTCTGCCGCCGCTTTTAGCCTTCCGTCATTCGCCAAGATCAACTGGCGGCTGCACGTCCTCGGCCGTCGCGCCGACGGGCTGCACGAGCTTCGCACAGTCTTCCAGACACTCACGCTGCACGACCAACTGGACTTCGCTTTGAGCCGCGACGGGCAGCTTCATCTCTCCTCCGATTCGCCCGACATCCCGCTTGACCGGACGAACCTGGTTTACCGCGCCGCAGCAGCCTTGCGCGAGCGCTACGGGATTAAAGCAGGGGCTTCGATTAAGCTGGAAAAGGTGATTCCGGTAGAGGCCGGACTGGGCGGCGGGTCGTCCAATGCGGCGGTCGCGCTGCTCGGGCTGGCCCATCTGTGGCAGTTAGAGACGAGCAGGGCCGAGCTGGTCGAGATTGGAGCGCGGCTCGGAGCCGACGTGCCGTTTTTCCTGACGGGCGGAACGGCGCTCGGGACGGGCCTCGGGACCGAGGTCTCGCCGCTTACGGAAGTGACGGCCGAGCGGCTCCTGATCGTCAAACCCGCGGCGAAAGTCTCGACTGCGGAAGCCTATAAATCGCTCAACGCCCCGGCCTTGACAAAGGCAGATGGCGACATTATCCTCTCTATTTCTCGTGCGGACGGGCAATTTTCAGATTCGTTTCCTGATACTCTGCACAATGATTTCGAGCCGGTGGTTTTTCGCTTGCAGCCGGAGATCGAGCGCGCGAGGAATGCCCTGCTGGGAAGCGGCGCTCGCACGGCCTTGCTGGCCGGAAGCGGTTCGAGCGTCTTTGGCATCTTTGACAATGAGGAAGTTCGGGCGCGAGCCGTAGAGTCGCTGGGCGAGCAGAGGCAGTGGCGCTTGTTCTCATCCGCCACGCTCTCGCGGACGCAGTATGTGAAGGCGCTGGGCGCGTGTGCCGCTCCTCTCAAGCCGTTTTAGTCATGCAAGAGATTCTTGGGGCGTAGCCAAGTGGTAAGGCACCGGTCTTTGGAACCGGCATTCGTAGGTTCGAATCCTCCCGCCCCAGTTAATAATCCAGATGTCAGATGCTGGCGGCGCTGGGGCAGACAGGAAGCCTTCAGACCGATATTCGATATCCGACATCCGATACCTGACTCCTGACTTATGAGCACAACCGGCGGCATCAAAGTTTTTTCCGGGAACGCGAATCGCACCCTGGCAGAAGAGATTTGCCATTATTTGAGCTGCGATCCGGGGCGCGCCATCACGCAACGATTCTCGGACGGCGAGTTTAACTTTCAGATAGACGAGAACGTCCGCGGCGGCGACATCTTCATCGTTCAGCCGACGTGCCCGCCGACCGACTCGAATTTGATGGAGCTGCTGGTGATGCTCGACGCCTTTCGTCGCTCATCGGCAGAGCGCGTGACGGCCGTTATCCCGTACTACGGCTACGCGCGTTCGGATAAGAAGGATCGGCCGCGGGTGCCGATTGCGGCCAAGCTGGTGGCCAACCTGATTGCGACCGCGGGCGCTCAGCGCGTGCTGACGATGGACCTCCACGCGGCGCAGATTCAAGGATTCTTCGACATCCCCGTTGACCACCTTTATGCCGCGCCCGTGATGATCGGCTATTACCAGCAGAACCCGCTGCCGAACCTGACGGTGGTTGCGCCCGACACGGGCGGCGCGGAACGTGCGCGCGCTTACGCCAAACGGCTCAAATCGGCATCGGGCGAACCGGCCCAGCTGGCGCTCTGCGACAAGCGGCGCGAGAAGGCGAACGTGGCCGAAGTGATGAACGTGGTGGGCGACGTGCGCGGGCGCAGTTGTTTGATTGTTGACGATATGTGCGACACGGGCGGGTCGCTGACGAAGGTGGCGAAGGCCTTGAAGGAGAACGGGGCCGAGCGCATTCATGCCTGCTTTACGCATCCCGTGCTCTCCGGCAGAGCCTGCGAGCAACTGGCCGCCTCCGACATCGAGCAGATGGCCGTGACCAACACGATTCCCTTGCATGCCAACACGTGCGAGCTGGATAACATCAAGGTTCTGAGCATCGCGCCGCTCCTGGCGAAAGCGATCAAGTCTATCCACGAGGAGACAAGCGTTTCCTCGCTCTTCGTCTGAAGGGCAAAAACTGATGGCAAGAAGTCAGGCGGCCAGCTTCCGGCTTGCGTTTCGGGACGGAAAGCTCGCCGCCGACGATTGAAAGAGAGTGGAAATTATGGCAGAGAGAAAAGAGATCACCGTGCGTGCGAGCGTCCGGGGCGGCAGCGGTAAAAACGACGCGCGGCGCGCGCGGCGCGAAGGCTTTGTTCCGGTCACGGTCTACGGCGGGGAAGGCCAAGCCGTCTCGGCGCTGGCTCCCTTGAGAGAGCTGGCGGCGATACTGCGTTCGGAGGCCGGGCATAACGCCATCTTCACCATTGATGTCGAGGGCGTCGGCCCGAGCGAAGTGATGTTTCACGACCGGCAGATTGACCCCGTCCGGGGCCGCCTGGTCCACGCCGATTTGAAGAGGCTCGTGCGCGGCCAGAAGATCGAAGTGACAGTGCCCCTGCACCTGACGGGCGAACCCATCGGCGTCCGCGAGCAGGACGGCTTCCTCGAACAGACGCTACGCGAGGCCAAAATTCGCTGCCAGCCGCGCAACATCCCCGATGCCATCAACGTGGATGTCTCGAACCTCGGAGTTCACGACGTGCTGCACGTTTCCGACATCGCGACCGACGAGACCATAGAGATTCTCGAAGCGGCCGACGCAGTGGTCGCAACCGTCAGCATCGTCCGCGAAGAGCCGGTCGAAGCGCCCGCGGAAACAGAAGAGCCCGCCGAGCCGGAAGTCATCGGCAAGGGCAAGAAGGAAGACGAGGAAGGCGAATAGCAGGCGCGGGCAGGATGGGGCGCGGCGGCCGCAGAGGCTTATTGACGCTGCCCCTCTTTGCCGCGTTCCGGTGTCCAGATGGCTCGGCGTCCGCTCATCGTTGGTCTCGGCAATCCGGGCGCGCAGTATGAATGGACGCGCCATAATCTGGGCTTCATGCTGGTTGACCTGCTGGCGCGCGAGACGGGCGCGCAGGTCAAGCGCCGGGACTGCCGCTCGCTGGTCGGGCGCGCCGAGCTTGAAGGCACGCAGGTCGAACTCGTCAAGCCGCAGACCTACATGAACCTGAGCGGTGAAGCCGTCTCCTGCCTGCTCGCCAAGCAGGATGCGGAGCGCCGGGCGCAAGATTTGATCGTCATCAGCGATGACCTGGCCCTGCCCTTCGGGACGATACGCCTGCGCCGTCGCGGTTCGGCGGGCGGGCACAACGGGCTCAAATCCATCATCGCGGCGCTCCGCACGGATGAGTTCACGCGCCTGCGAATCGGCATCATGCCGGAGCACCCGGTCGGCGACACCAAGAGTTTCGTCCTCGACGAGTTTCCGCGCAGCGAGCGCCTGGAACTCGAAAAAGTTTTAGAGCGGAGCGCGGAGGCGCTTCGAGCCGTCTTGAGAGACGGCGTTGACAAAGCGATGGCGCAGTATAATTAGTTTTCAGTTTTCAGTTTTCAGTTTTCAGTTAAAACCAGAAGCGCTTAACTCAAAACTGAAAACTGAAGACTGAAAACTCTTTTCCTTCTTGCTTCATCTACTGAGGCTAGACATCCAAGAGGAGGATGAATTTTGGCAGCACAAAGAACCTACGAAGTGATGTTCATCGTGGACACGGCCACGAGCGATGAGGACATCACCAACCTGAGCACGACCCTCCAGCAGGTCATCACGGATCAGGGCGGCACGGTCACCAGGACGGAGAACATGGGGCGTCGCCAGCTGGCCTACCCGATTGGCCGGAAGAACGAAGGCCACTACATGCTTTTCGAGGTGGACGGGACGGGCCACGAGATAGCCGAGCTTGAACGCCGGATGCGCGTCAACGACCAGGTTGTCCGCTACATCACCGTGCGCGTTGACGAAGATCGCCAGCGCGCCGAGAAATTCAGAGCGAAGCGTGCGCGCAAAGCCAGCAAGCGCCCCCAGAGCGGCAGCACCGGGAGCAGCAGCGCGCCCGGCCGCAGGGGCGCAGCCGTAGCAGCAGCGCCCGATGAGACTTACGAGTCATAGGCCGGTTCAGAGTCTCGGGAAGCCGGGCGTCAGACGAGAGAGCATCCTGACGCCGTCTCCCGATTTCGGACTCTGTCGGCTTGAGACTCTTTAATGAGAGGATTGAAGATATGGCGAACGGTTATGATGATCGCGGCTTTGACCGCGACGACGATGGCGGTGGCGATGGCGGGCGCGGCGGGCGCGGCGGCGGAGGCCGCGGCGGCGGGCGACGGATGCACCGCCGGAAGGTGTGCGGCTTCTGCCGCGACAAGATTGACCTGATTGATTACAAGGATGTCAAGATGTTGCAGAACTACATCCCGGAACGCGGCAAGATTCTGCCGCGCCGCATCTCGGGCTCGTGCGCGACGCACCAGCGGATGCTGGCAGAGGCCATCAAGCGTGCGCGCAACATCGCACTGCTTCCCTACGCGACAGCCTAAACCGAAGGAGGAACCGAGACAATGGCTAACACAAACGTCCTCCTGCGCGAAGACATAGAGAACCTGGGCGCGCGCGGCGAGATCGTCAGGGTCAAAGCGGGCTACGCGCGCAACTACCTGTTGCCGCGCAAGCTGGCCGTCCAGGCCACGGCCAGCAACGTCAAGCAGATCGAGCAGGAGCGCGCCGCGCTCTTGCGCAAAGAGGCCAAGGAGAAGGGCAGCGCCGAGGCGCAGGCCGAACAGATGCGTTCTCTGCGCCTGGCCTTCACACGCAAGGTCGGCGAGCAGGGCGTGCTCTACGGCTCCGTGACCTCGATGGACATCGCAGAGGCGCTCAGGGAGCGCGGCTACGAGATTGATCGTCGCCGTATTACGCTGCGCGATGCCATCAAGGAGACGGGCGATTTCACGGTCCCCGTCCGCCTGCACCGCGAAGTGACGGTCGAGCTGCCGGTCGTAGTCTCTGCCGAAGGCGGCGCTCAAACGGACGCTTCGACGGCGGCAGCCGGTGTGCCGTCCGCCGACGCGACGCCGGAAGCGCAGCCGGAGGCCGGGGCCGAAGGCGGCGCGGCCAGCTAAAAAGGGGCGTTAAAACAGGCGCGTCGGCGGGTGCGATGAAGAGTCATTGTCGCGCCGCGCGTCATGTAGTATATTGCGCTGCAAGCGCGCGTGGTGCTCACGTCATGGCACTCTCAGGAGCAAACGCCGCTTGCAGCCTTTTTCTGTCTTTTCCACAGGTCAATCTTCAACTTTAAGTTTTAGTTCCGAGAGCAATTCTCCCGATGGCAAACTTCGTTGCTGACGCGGCACGCGATCAACTTCTCGAACGGCCTCTACCCAATAGCTCTGAGGCCGAGCGCGCCATCCTCGGCGCTGTCGTCCTCGATAATGCGCTCATCAGCCAGGCCATCGAGCTTTTGAAGCCGGAGGATTTCTACGTCCCCTCGCATCGCCGCATCTTCCTTTCGATGATCGCGCTCTTTGAGCGCGGCTCGGAGATTAACCCGATCCTGATTAGCGAAGAGCTGCGGCGCGAAGGCGAAGTCGAGGCCGTCGGCGGCCTGACCTTCATCACCAACCTGACCTACGGGCTCCCGCACTTCGCCAACATCACGCACTACGCCAAGATCGTCCGCGATAAATCGCTCATGCGCCAGCTCATCAAGGCAGCCAACAAGATTACGAGCGAGGCCCTCGAAGAGGAAGACGAGGCGGAGATTATTCTCGATCACGCCGAGCAGATGATCTTCGCGCTCGCCGACGAGAGGACGCGGCAGGGCTTCGCACACGTCAAGCCGATTGCCGATGCGCTGCTTGAGCACGTGCAGGAGATGGCCGGGCGCTCCGCGATGCTCACCGGACTGACGACCGGTTTTAACGAACTGGACACGATGACTTCCGGCTTGCAGCCTTCGGACCTGATCGTCGTCGCCGCCCGCCCGTCAATGGGGAAAACGAGCCTCTGTTTGACGCTGGCCCAGAACGCGGCGATTCAGGCGCAGGCGGTCGTCGGCGTCTTCTCGCTCGAAATGTCCAAGGAGTCGCTGGTGATGCGCATGCTCTCATCGGAGGGGCGCGTCGACGCTCACCGCTTCCGCAGCGGATTTCTCTCGCGCGAAGAATGGGCGCGTCTGGCCAGCGCGCTCGGGACGCTGGCCGAGACGAAAATCTTTATTGACGATACGCCGGGCATCTCCGTGCTGGAGATGAGGGCCAAGGCCAGGCGGCTCGCGGCCGAGCAGAAGAGGCTCGATCTGATTATCGTAGACTACCTGCAACTGATGTCCGGGTCGTCGCGCCGCACGGAGTCGCGCCAGCAGGAGGTCTCGCAAATCTCGCGCGAACTGAAGGGGCTGGCCAAAGAATTGAACGTGCCTTTAATCGCGCTCTCGCAGTTGTCGCGCGCGCCCGAAGCCCGCACGGACCACCGCCCGCAGCTCGCAGACCTGCGCGAATCGGGCGCTATCGAGCAGGACGCGGATGTCGTCGCCTTCATCTACCGCGAGGAGCAGTACAATCGCACGGAAGAGAACGCGGGCATCGCCGAACTAATCCTCGCCAAGCAGCGCAACGGCCCGACCGGAACGGTCAAGCTGGCGTTTCTCAAGGAGTTCACGCGCTTTGAAAACATGTGGCGTGAGTAAGGCGCTGGAGCGTTTGCGTGAGCGTGCGGCGCGACATCCGCATGAGAGGCTCAATTGCCCCAGTTGAGGCTCATGTCCGGGTTGGGGCACTTCGGTAGAGGGACGCAGACGAAGCCGATGATAAGCATGCTGGAAGGGTCGCTGGCGCCCGCCAGATCGTTTGCGGGCAGTTGAGCCGAGGTCACGGCGTTAGTCATGCCTGCGGCTGACGCATGCAGCGTGAAGGGGTTTGAAACAGCCGGTTGCGGGCCACCCTGTGATGGCTGCCCCGAAACGACCTCGATGTTGCGCGCGATGACCAGCGCGCTGGCGTATAAAGGCATCAGTCCCCGCGGCGGACTCCCGCCGTCCGAAAGCTCACCCATCCCCATAGACGGATTGAACCTCCAACCCGTGCTGGAAAATATCCAGGTGCTCCACCATGCACGCTGAAGCGGGATCGTCATCATTTCACCGCTGACCTGCCCGGCCTGCGCGAGCGGGGCCCAGGGCGTGTCCTGGCCCGGAGTGATGACGAAGGATTGCCAACTGCTGTCGTATTGCGGCTGGTAGAAGTCCGCGGGAAATAAGGGGGTGGGATAAAAGGCGGCCCCATGCGTATCCGTCATGGTGTCGGTCATGAGCTGCGCCTCAAGTTGGAGAAACAGGGCCGCGAGCCCCGTCATTGCGCCGCCGGGCGATTGCGGGGCCGGAGGTAACACCGGAGCGGGGTCAACGGGAGCCGGAACGCCGCCACCGAAACGGAAACCATCGCGTTCCAGTTGGAGAAAGGCCGCCTGGTTATGTGCCGCCAGGAGCTCGGCCGCGCGCTCCTTTAAAGCCAGACTCGGCTCTGCTATCTGAATGGTATCCCCTGTTCCGACCACCGTGACGGCCGTATTCGAGAATTGCGCAGGGGGCGGAGCAGGGGCCTGTGCCGCCTGCGCAAACTGGGCGGCAGTCAGCACCAGGTTATAGATGTCCCAGGTCGTCGTGCCGGTCGGAACCCAGACCTGACCCGGCGAAGGAATAGCATTAACCATCTGAGAGAAGCTGGACAGGGCGTTGAGCTGCGCCTGTGTCACGACGTTGCCGAAATCGAGGTCGGACGGGGCGATGGGGATGCCGTTGCTGTAAAGTAAGACGGGGTCGCCAGGGACAGTGATGGACATTGGGAAATTCTCCAGAGGCTTGGTAGACGCGGGACGGGCGGGCTCTTCATCAGCATCAGTCTTCGACAAGAAGGTGTCCGGCAACCCACACGAGGGGCTGCCGGACATTCTGTTCTCGACTACTGAGAAACTGCCCGTTTCTCTGACTGCCGTTTTTATGATGTCGGCCAGGGCAGGCTGGAGTCCGGATTCGGAGACTGGGGGATAACTTCGCAGACGTAGGCGATGATCTGCGGCCCCGGCACGCTGATGCCGCTGTCCGTCTTCGTGAAGTGAGACTGCGCCGACGACTGCGAGCTGCTGTAATTGCCGCTGACCGAGAAGGGGCCCCAGCCGACCGAAGCCTGGGTGCTGATCGAAGACCACTGCGAAGAGTTGGTCTGGTTGGTCATGTCCAGGTTGATGACTAGATTCTGAGCGAGAATGACGGCAGTCGGATAAAGCGGCATCAATCCCTGCGGAGGGGTCGCGCCGTCCGAGATGGGGCCGAAGCCCGCCGACGGCGCCCATTTCCAGCCGTGACTCCAGAAAATCTCCGGGCGCATCCAGGCGCGCGACAGCGGGACCTGGAGCAGGTCAACACTGACCGACAGGCCCGTCGTATCGCACTCGTAGGACTGCTGGCCCTGACCGTACTGCGCCGACGCGCTCGCGCTCCATAATCCCCAGCCGCCCGACGCGCTGCCGCCGGAATTGGTCTGCGACTGGCTCTGGAAGGTTTGCACGTCCGCCAGGTTGAACTCGTAGCCGAGCCAGGAACTGCTCAGTGCCGCCTGGAGCGGGTCGGACGGATAAACGTAGGTCGGATAGAACTGCTGGCCCAGCGTATCGGTCAGCCTGTCCATGTCGAAGTTGGCTTTCATTGACTGGTACATCGCCGACGGTCCCTGGCCTGCCAGGTTGCTGATGATGCCGAGCGCCTCTTCGACGTAATCCTTGTAGCCGTTGGATGTCCAGTTGCCGTATGCCGTGATGACGACGGACTTCAATCCGGCGGCGTTTCTCGCCCACTTCTGGACGACTTCGTTGCTCGCGCCGGGCGCGTTGGCCAGAATTTGGGCCCCGTTGTAATTCGTCAGCGCGGCGAGATAGGCGGTCTGGCACGCTTTGTAGGCCGCATAGGGGACGCTGTCCTGCGTGACGGTGGTCTGCGCACTCGTGAAGGGATCGGTCTTGGTCACTGTCTGGACCAGAAAGTCCTGCGCTTTCTTTAACATCTTTTGCTGCGCATCGGTCAACTGCGTCGTCGGCAGCGTGATATTGGTGATGGCGT
>DASVWH010000078.1:0-11811 GCA_036389715.1 Pyrinomonadaceae bacterium
TGAATCCGATGCCGATTAAAGGTCAAGAAGCCGTCGCCTCCATATTGCTCTCGGTCATATTCATGTGCGGCTGCAAATCTTCCCGAGAGAACAGTTCCAACCTCGCGGCTAAATCCCCCGGCACAAGTGCAGGTCCAACGAAATCAACCGCTGCGCCCGCAAAGCCCGGCGCGGACGGCATAATTTCTTCGGGCACTGGCGAGGAAAAAGAACGGCCCGCCGCAGGCAAGGGCAACGTGCAGGGCAAAGTCTTCTATAACCAGCAGCCCGTCCCGGGGGTTGAAGTCAAACTGTGCGAAACATTCAGCCAGTATCTCGGCGGGTGTGGCGGCGAAACATTCACGACCAAGACGGAGAGCAACGGCGAGTACTTAATCAAAGACGTGCCGCCCAGAATTTACGAGGGCTTGATCGTCAAAGTCTTCGACACGCCCTATTACGTCTTCGCAACCTCCGGGATAGTCCAGACGGCCAAGTACAAGATCGAAGAGGGGCAGACGTTCTTCGCGCCCGACACGCATCTTTTCAAGGGAGATTTGAAGCTCTTGAGCCCGAAAGCAGGCTCGAAAATCGGCGCGGCCAACATCGAAGTGAAGTGGGACGCCTACCCGGACGCGGCCTATTACAAGTTCAGCATTCACGCCGACAGCTCGACGGGGGCCCAGACCGAGTATGACTATATCAACAAGCGCGTTGACGGGCTCTCTTACGTTCTGGATAAACCTCTGACAGCGGGCTCCTACTCCTGCAAGGTGACAGCCTATAACAGCAACGACATCAAGCTCTCGGAAAGCTCAAGCGACATCAAGTTCACCGTGACAGGCGAAGCAGCAAAGTGAAGCACTGCGCCGCCGCTAACCCTTCGGTCCGGCGTTCGTCTTCATCCATCGGCTCGGGCTGTATACGGGCCGGTCCGGCCAGGCGGCTCGAAGCATTTTCGAGCCGCGGGATTCCATCCCCCGCGCTCATTTCCTGCCGCCTTTTTTACAGTCATTAGCCCATTAAAATATCGCCCGTGCATCCGGTTAACATATCTCCGAAGATGCACGGCATATCACCCGTGACGCCGCTCGGCAGATGGCCGACAACTCCCATCAATATTCCTCCGCTCATTTCTTACTGCCCTTCTTATTCACTTTCGGGCCTTCACCTTTAGCCTTCGGCGCGGATTTGGGTCCGGGCTGATCGGCCCCGGCGTTGACGATGAGGCCGAGCTTTTTAGCGCGTTCCTTCCATCTCTCGGTTGCTTTATCTTCAATCATCTCTGCTCACCTTTCTTCTCATCTTTCAGGTTTAAGTCCCGGGCACTGTTTCACTCCGTCACACGCCGAATGCTATCACGACCGCTTACCTGTTAGAAAACAGATAAGGCGCAAAGCTACCGGAATCATCTCAACTCTCGTCGAAGATGCTTTGAGAGCACACCTGCATTTCCTCGCTTAAACCTGCACGCAGGTCTATGCGTCCGTGACTGCCTGAAAAGGTTGTCGCCGCTTCCCGATTCGGCCGTTTCGCGGTAATTTCTCTCCTGTGCACAGCCACTCGGAAGTGACCGCTAAATCGCCCACGACAGACGCGAGCAGCGAGAGGACGGGCAGGCCCGCGCCGCTCTATGCGGAGGTCGCCGTTCCCCTGCACGTCATGCAGACCTTTACCTACCGCCTGCCGCTAGCGCTCCAGCGAGATGCGCGGCTGGGCTCGCGGCTGCTCGTCCCGTTCGGGCGCAAGCGGCTGACGGGCTACATCGTGGCCTTGCTCGAAAGCCTGGACCCGGCCGCGGACCTCGAAGAGGCGAGCATCAAGGAGGCTGAGGAGCTGCTCGACGCCGAGCCGCTGCTGACGCCCGAGATTCTGGAGATTACGCGCTGGGTCGCGGATTACTACGCGGCGCCCTGGGGCGAAGTCCTCAAGGCCGCGCTGCCCGCGGGGCTCAACGCCACCATCGAGCAGGTCCTGACCATCACGCCGGAGGGCCGCGACGAGCTGGCGCGCCTGCCCATCAACCGGACGGCAACGGCCAAAGCACGCTCGCTGCGCCTCGTCGCGGAAGAGGGCGAGACGACGCTGCGTTTTATCGCGCGCCACGTCGGAGAGGCACGCGCCGGGACCGTCGCACGCGACCTCGAACGCGCGGGCTGGATTAAGCTGACGCATCGCGCACGAAGCGTCCTCGCCAGGGCCAAGCGGCGCAAGGCCGTGCGACTGCTGCCGCCCGCAGAACTCGTCGCGGAGGAATCCGCGCGCGCTCTCTCGAAGCCGCAGCAGCGCATCGTCGAAACGCTGATTGACGCGGGCGGCGAGCTGGCCTTCACGGAGCTCCTGGAGCTGGCCGACACGCGCGCCTCGTCCATCCAGACGCTGGAGAAGAAGGGCCTGGTCGAGGTCTACGTGCGTGACGTGCGCCGCGACCCTCTCGGCTCGGCGATTCTGCCCGAAATCGAGGAGCTGGAATTGACCGCAGAGCAGAGCGCCGCGCTCTCCGAGATCGAGCGACCGCTGGCCGAAGGGCGCTACAGCGCTTTCCTCCTGCACGGCGTGACCGGCAGCGGCAAGACCGAAATCTACATCCGTGCGATGCGGGCCGCCCTGCGGCAGGGCCGCTCGGCCATGATGCTGGTCCCGGAAATCGCGCTCACGCCCATCTTCTCGCGCCGCCTGCGCGCACACTTCGGCGACCTGGTGGCCATCTTCCATTCATCGCTGACCACGGGCGAGCGCTTCGACGAATGGAGCCGCCTCAAAAAAGGCGAGGCCCGCGTCGTCATCGGCACGCGCTCCGCAGTCTTCGCGCCCGTCTCTAATCTCGGCCTCGTCGTCATAGACGAGGAGCACGAGACCTCCTACCGCCAGCAGGAGTCGCCCTACTACAACGGGCGCGACACGGGCATCGTCCGCGCCAGCCGCGAAGGCGCGGTCGTCGTCTTAGGGTCAGCCACGCCCTCGCTCGAATCCTTTCACAATGCGCGCAGCGGCAAGTACCGCTACCTCCAGCTCGCGCAGAGAATCGCCAACCGCGCGATGGCCCGCGCCGAGATCGTGGACATGCGCGATGTCTTCGCACAGGGCGGACGCCCCGAAGTCTTCTCCGCACAGCTGCTCGCCGCCATCGAAGAGACGCACGCGCGCGGCGAGCAATCAATCATCCTGCTCAACCGTCGCGGCTATTCGAGCTTCGTCCTCTGTCGCTCCTGCGGCGAATCCATTCACTGCCCGAACTGCGACGTGACGCTGACCTATCACCGCAGCGAGATGAGCATCATCTGCCACTACTGCAACCACCGGCAGGGCGCGCCCTCGAAATGCCCTGCGTGCGCAGGCAAGTACATCTATTACGTCGGCGAGGGCACGGAGCAGTTGGAGGAGATGCTCCTGAAGCGTTTCCCGACACTTCGCATCGCCCGCCTCGACCGCGACACGACCTCCCGGCGTAAGCTCTTCGAGCGCGCGATTCTCGAATTCGGCGCGGGCGAGCTGGACATGCTCGTCGGGACGCAGATGCTCGCCAAAGGGCATGACTTTCCGAACGTCACGCTGGTCGGCGTCGTCTCCGTGGACGCAGGGCTCGCGCTGCCGGACTTTCGCTCGGCCGAAAGAACCTTTCAACTCATCACGCAGGTCGCGGGTCGTGCAGGCAGAGGCGACCGCGCGGGCCGCGTCCTGATTCAGACCTATCACCCGCATCACTACGCCCTCAAACACGCCTGCGCGCAGGACTACGGCGGATTCTACGAAGAGGAGATACGCTACCGCCGCAGCCTCAACTACCCGCCCTTCGTAGCGCTCGCCTCGCTCCTGGTCCACGGCGAGGACCTGACGCGCGCTCAAAGCACCGCCGCCGAACTCAGGCGCGCGCTCGAAGAGGCCAACGGCGACCGCGCCTGCCGCATCCTCGGCCCCGCCCCCGCGCCGCTCGCGCGCCTGCGCGGCGAACACCGTATTCAACTGCTCGTCAAATCCAGAAGCCGCCCGCGCCTGCGCGAAGTAGTTGACCTCGCACTCGCCGACGCCGCCGAGCACGGCGCGGACCTGCGCTCCGTCAACCTGGAGATTGACCCCATCAATTTGATGTGAGCGAGTGTGAGTTCCCCGCCGGATGCGTTAAACTTTCCCGCATGAGACTCTCCGAACTGGCAGAACGGACGGGCGCGCTGGTTGACGGCGCTGTTGAGGATGTCGAGATTAAAGGCGCGGCCGGGCTCGACGCGGCGACGGACGGGCAAGTCACCTTCCTCGCCAACCCGCGCTACACGCCGCGTCTTCAGACGACGCGGGCCGCGGCCGTCTTCGTCGGCCCGGAAGTTGAAGTCGGCAGAAGCGACATAGCCGTCCTGCGCGCCGCAGACCCTTACCTGGCTTACACACGCGCGCTGCGCCTCTTTCACCCTGAACAGGGCTTCGAGCCCTTCATTCATCCGGCCGCCGTCGTTGACCCTTCGGCGCGGCTCGACGCCAACGTCTGGATCGGCGCGTGCGCAGTCATCGGCCGCGAGGTCGTCATCGAAGCGGGGACGCGCATCTATCCGAACGCGACCATCTATGACCATGTACGCATCGGCGCGGGCTGCACCGTCCACTCGGGCGCGGCTATCCGCGAAGGCTCGCAACTGGGCCAGCGCGTCGTCGTGCATAACAACGCGGTCGTCGGCGCGGACGGCTTCGGCTATGCGAAGGACGAGGCCGGGCGCTGGCTGAAGATTCCGCAGACGGGCAGCGTCGTCGTCGAAGACGATGTCGAGATCGGCGCGGGCACGACCATTGACCGCGCCTCCGTCGGCGAGACGCGCATCTCCCGCGGCGCGAAGATTGACAACCTGGTCCAGATCGGCCATTCCTGCACGGTCGGCGAAGACTCCCTGCTCTGCGCTCAAGTCGGGCTCGCGGGCAGCTCGCACGTCGGACGCCGAGTCATTCTCGCCGGACAGGCGGGCGTCGCAGGCCATCTGACCATCGGCGACGATGCCGTCCTGACGGCCAAAAGCGCGACCAGCCACAACGTCGAGCCAGGCCGGGTCATCTCCGGCATTCCCGCCTTCGATAATCGCGACTGGCTGCGCTCGACGGCAGCCTTCCGCCGCCTCGGAGAGATGCAGCGCACCGTCCGCAGCCTCGAA
Source organism: Pyrinomonadaceae bacterium (assembly GCA_036389715.1). GTDB lineage: Bacteria > Acidobacteriota > Blastocatellia > Pyrinomonadales > Pyrinomonadaceae > DASVWH01. The sequence goes on from DASVWH010000078.1 coordinate 5,112, forward strand.
GCCCGCCTCGCCGCAATGGAAAAACTTCTCGCCGGGCCGGAAGAAAACTCTTGACACGAAATCCTTCGCAGAGGCATAATCCTAATTGAAATTGGTTTTCATTATCGCCCCTCCGGGCGAGCGGAAACCGGCAAGACGAGAGTTCCCCGAAGGAGCAGGCAGTGCAAAGCAGTAATAACGCAACCCGACAGAACGTCCCTCAACCCTCCGCAGACGGCCATAAAATCGAGGTTATGCTGGAATCTTCCGCCGAAGGCGCGGAGCAGGTCGTGCTGCGTTACCTGACCTGGACGGACGGGCTCGGCTGGTGCGGGCAAAAGACCATCCGTCTCGACGGCGAGCAATTGGACGACCTGCACAGGGCGCTGGCGGTCGCGCGCCAGCGTCTCAACCGCCAGCGCGCGGAGAGCGGGCGCGCAGTCGAAACCGGCAACGTCATTCAATTGCCTACCCTGGCCTGAAGACTTCAGACGAACATCGAAAGGCGGGCAGCAAGGCCCTGTTGACCTTGCTGCCCGCCTTCGTGTGTAGACCGTTTCCGGCCTCTCAGCCGACCTGCCGGAGCGTAATCTTCTCGGTCGTGACGCTGGCCTGGCGCTCGGAGGTCAGCTTCTCCAGCTCGTCTATGTGGAGCTGTTCCTGGTAGATACGCTCTTCGAGCTGGAAGCGCGTGGCCCTCTCTGCGTCCTTGCAGGATTCCCAGGCGGCCAGGTAAGCCTGCATCGCTTCGCGTTCGAGCGCCAGGTCCTGGCGCAGCATCTCTTTGAGGTCCGTGGCCTGGCGAATCATCGAAGGCTCGACGGTCGGCAGTCCGCCGAGAGCGACGATCTTATCGCCGAGCGTCGTCGCGTGCTCGTGCGATTCCGCGCTCTGCTTGCGAAAGAACGAGCGGTAGACCTCGCGCTCGGGCCCCGTCACCAGGTAACTGTGCTGCATGTACTGAATGACCGCCGCCAGTTCAAGGCTCAGGGCGCGGTTCAAGTTCTCGATCAATTCCGTGCTGGCCATTATCGCCTCCTTGAGAAACTCTTCGCCGACTGTTAATCCGAATTTGAGCGGATGATACGCCGCGAGCCCTGGCCTGTCAAGCTAAACCTTTTTGCATCAACAGTTAACATTGAAATTCGATTTCAGTTCCACCGCCATGGACGGCGTGCTCGGGGCTCCTGGCCGCGAAGGCCGGGGGTAACTGAGGCCGGGAGCTTTGAGATTGATAAAGGAGGGCTTCTGGACATCAGGTGACAGCGCCGCCGTCCACTATCACGACTTCGCCGTTCATGAAGCTGTTGCGGTCGCTGACCATGAAGGCAGCGTACTCGGCCAGTTCTTCGGGGCGGCCCAGGCGTCCGCTGGCGACCCAGAAATCGTGCATCTGCAAGAGGCGTTCGGGCAGGGTGTGCGCCAGGTCCGTATCGAAAATCCCGGCGGCGATGGCATTGACGGAGATACCGAAAGTCGCGGCCTCACGCGAGAGACACTTTGTAAAGCCGATCATGGCGGCCTTGGAGGTCGCGTAATGGACGGAAGTTGGAAGCGCGCGGATGGCCCCGATGGAGGTGATGTTGAGAATCGCCCCTTTGCGCTGGCGCAGCATCTGCTTGAAGATGGGCTTGGTCACGGCAAAGAGCCCGTTGACGTTGGTATCAATGATCTCGTCCCAGGCGCGGTCGGTCATCGTGGCAAAATTATCGCCGCGATTGATGGCGGCGTTATTGACCAGGATGTCTATCCCGCCCCAGGCCTCGACCACCTCTCGCGTCACCCTTTTCAAGCCGACCCGGTCCGTAATCGAGACCTTGAAAGAGAGGGCGCGACGACCGTGCGCAGCGATTTTTTCGCGGGTCGCCGCCGACAGCTCGTCGCGTGAATTGTAGTTGAAGGCGACATCGGCGCCTTCCCTGGCGAACACTTCACACATGGCCGCACCGATACCGCGTGTGCCGCCCGTGATGAACGCCCGCTTTCCTTCAAGCAAAAGGCTCACACAGGTCTCCAAGAAAGGGGCTCACGCGGTTTGCGCGTCCACCAGAACAGGCTCTTCATGAGCCATCACGGGCAGAGGAATCAGCGCCGTAATCTCCTCTACAATATGGCGTGTCGCATCGGGGATTGCCAGGCTCAGAGTCGCCGCACGCATGGCCGCATAATGCTTGGTATCTTCCATCATCCGGCGAATCACGGGCACGATGTCCGTGGCGTGATGCAGCAGTACGCCCGCGCCGCGCTTCGAGATGAGGGAAACCGCGCCCGCCTCCTGCGGCATCGGCGGCGTCGTCGCGTCGGCGATAATGGGGACGCGGCAGGCGAAGGCTTCAAAGGTCGTCAGGCCGCCCAGCTTCGAGATCATCACGTTGGCGGCTCGCATCAACTGCTCGATGTGGTCGGAATAGCCTATCACTCTGACGGGAAACTTGGCCGTCAGGGCCAGCGATTCGGCTTCGCTGCGCAGCTCCTCATTCTTGCCAGCGAGAAAGATGGCCTGGATATTGAGTTCGCCGCGCACCAGCTCGCGGAAGATGGCCGGAATATTTCCGCCCCCGGCCCAGCCCGCGTTGACGAAAACCGTGAACTTCTGCGGGTCTAAGTTGAGCGCCGAGCGCGCAGCCATCGCCGCCTGCTCATCTGGAAACTCGAACTTCGGATGCACGGGCATGCCGGAAACCTTAATGCGTTCGGGCGCGACGCCGTAGTCTATCAACTGCTGGCGGGCCTCCGGGCTGGCGACCAGGTAGAGCCTGACATCATCGCAGGCCCAGCCGCGCCAGAAGCCGTAGCAGGGGTCCGTGACGACCGTGACGAGCGGGATGCGGTCCGCGAGGCCCAGTTCCTTGAGGACGCGGGCGATGGCGTGCTGCGTCAGCGGATGAACGCTGACGACGACGTGCGGGCACCAGCGCTCGAAGAGGTCGCGGACGAAGCCGACCGTCTTGCGGTAGAAGAACTCTCTCGTTTCCGGGCGAAAGCGATTGACGGCCCAGTAGAGATACTTCATCCAGTGCTGCTTGTGGCGCAGTATCCAGTTATAGAGCCCGACCAGCTTGTCCGTAATCGAGTGCGCCTCTTCGATGGCCCGCACGACCCGCACGGCGTAGGACCGGCCGTTAAAGAATCGCTGCACGCCCGCGACGATGGCCGCGGCAGCCGAACGATGGCCGCCGCCCGTATCCGATGAAATGATTAGGATTTTAGGAACCCTGGCTCGAAACATGTGTGTGCGCCCCCTTATGCTCTGACGGCGAGCCCGTCGGCCTGCTCGCCGCCGACGCCCATCCGGCCGCGAGCCTTCTTCATCTCACGTTCGAGCCGCTTGATCTGAATCAAGTGCTTCGGGTTGAAAGGCAGGCTCGGGTAGTAGCTGTTCGACTCGTGCGTGCAGAAGCAGCCGTCGGCGGCCTTCTTGCGCCGCTCCTTCATGGCCGGGGAGAGCCAGAGCTGCTGAAAGTTCCAATCGTAGTCGCGCAGGTTCCCAATCGGGGCCAGGTTCTCGCAGGATGAGACAGTGCCTTCGTCGTAAATCACGCCTCCGGCCGTGCCCGCATAGCAGGTCATCTGGGCCTTCTGCTGCTCCTGGGTCTTGGCGATCAGTCCGTGCATGTAGATGTCAATGGCGGCCTTGAAGAATCCGGCATCGCCGCCGTAATTATTCTTGATGGCGGCGTGGCGCGAATCGTCGTCAATCATCCGGGCCAGCTGCGCATAGCGCGAGTGGTCTATCTCCAACTCGATGGGGTCGGCCGAAGGCGGGCGGATGTAATTGAAGTTAACCTTGTCCGGTTTCAACTCATACTTGAGAAAATCGTACCACTCGAAGATCGAGTCCTGGTTCGAGTGCATGAAGCAGGTGCAGGTCTGGATGTCCAGGCGCGGGTGTTGCTGCTTGATGGCCTGAAGCTGGCGGGCCGTGTCAATGGCGATGTCCCAGGAGCCGGGCTTGCGGCGAATCTTTTCGTGCTGCTCTTTGAGGCCGTCAATGCCGAGCGCGACCGTCACGTTGAGATTGGGGCATTCGTCGAGGATGCGCGTCACGTCCGGGATGATGCGCTTCTGAATCTGCCCGTTCGACATCAGGTAGATGGATTCGAGCTTGTTGTTCTGGTAGAAGGCGCGCGCGATTTCGGGCAAATCCTTGCGTGTGAACGGCTCGCCGCCAGCCAGGATCAGGACGCCGAGGTTGCCGCCGAGCGTCTCGGAAATCCGCTCGATCTCGTGCGTTTTCATCTGGAGCTTCTTGCGCGGCCGGTCGTCCAGCTCATCCGTGAAAAAGCAGTGCGTGCAGCGCATGTCGCAGACGGAAGTTACCAGAATGTTCAGCAAAACCGGCGCAAACGGCTGGCCGACGGCGAGGCGCGCGTAACGCTTTAAAAGCTCTTTTGTCGTATAATCCATCTAATTCCCGGTCAACAAACCACTCGAATTTAATCTTACAGGGAGATTGGTGTCGGTTTCTTCACGAAAGTTAAATTAAACAGATAAGGCATTTAACCGTACCTTGTCAAATTAACGGGCGGCCCGGCACGGGGGGCCGCGCGAAACCCTACCAAGTCTTAGATGCACGATGTGGGCTCGCGTGTGTCGGCGAAAATCCTTTTCGCAAAATCAATTCCCTCTTCAGATTCGACTCGAAATCGGTTGGCTCCGCACGGTCGCCGGGAGCAGTGCAGGCGCGCGGCGCAGGACGGCACGCGGCAGCCGGTAATAACGGCCGGGCCTGAAAGCGGAATCCGTCCGTGATAAAAGCCTGTGAAGGAGAAAAGAGTGAGCAAAGCCTACGCGAGCAAGCGATCAAACTCGTCTTTGACTACCTGGTAACACTCGCAGGAGATGGCTTCCAGCTTATGGCGGTCGAGAATCTTGATGCGCCCCCGGAGATAGCTGATCGCCCCGGAAGCCTGCAAGCGCCCGGCAGCCACCGTCACGCCCTCGCGGCGCACCCCCAGCATATCCGCTATCAACTCCTGCGTCATGACCAGCTCGTTCGATTGCACACGGTCATGGCTGAGCAGGAGCCAGCGGCTGAGCTGCTGTTCCACCGTGTGAAGACGATTGCAGACGGCAGTTTGTGAGATTTGGGTAATCAATGCCTGCGTATAACGCAGCAGCAGAAATTGCAGCTTGCTGCCGCGCGCGAATTCGTCCAGGAGCGCCTTGGCCTTTATCCTGAGAGCTAATCCGGCACTCTGAACCACGGCACGGTTGGGCATCGTCCCGCCTCCCATAAAGATTGCGATTCCGACGATGCCTTCATTGCCGGTCAACCCCATTTCGGCGGACGAGCCGTTTTCCATCGTGTAGAGCAGCGAGACGATGCAGTTGGACGGGAAATAGACATACTCCATCTGCTCGCCAGCCTCGTAGACGGCCTGCCCCAGCGTAAGCGTGCACTCCTCCAGATGTGGAAGCAGGCGCTCGTACTCCTCGTTGGGAAGCGCGGCGAGAAGATGGTTCTTGATTGAATCACGCGGTCTGGTGAAGGTAGACATCAGAAGTCTCCATAACTCAAGGCTGCTCTTAGGAGAGTGGCTATCGGCGCGATACAGGTTCCCGGGGTTCTCCTAATGTTTGGCAGGTGAGTCCTACAAGCAGGAACAGCCAGAACACCGGATTGCAGCGGAGCATATCATATATGTGGCCTGGCGCACAGACTGTTCTCTTTACTTCGATTATTAAATCAGGGATACGAGCGGGCTCGAATCGTCGTGGCTTTAGCAGAATAAGCAGCCGGTGCGCGGCTTTCGTGCGCTTCATGGAAACCAAATTGCAGCGTCGCCGGGACAGCGTCATCGTCCTCTACCGGCGGCTGAACGACGCACCCGTACGAGAGAGAGCGCCCTCACTTCGACGGCGCGGCCTTCCTGAAAGCGCCCGTCCGGTGGTATCTGTATGAAGGCGGCACATCCGATTGGGGAAACGATTATGGCAAACAACGGCAAGACGGCGGAGATATTCACCGCCAGATTCGTAGACGAAGGCTCGAAGGTTCTCCTGGAACTGACTAATGAGTGCGACCAGAGGCTCAGGAGCGTGGAGGTCCTGACGATCTTTCTCAAGGACGAATTGACGCCGGGCGGCGGGCCCTCGCAGGCTCACATCAAGTTCGAGACGCTCAAGGAGATACGGCCCAAAGAAAGCCTCGTCCTGTCACATAGGACATGGATCAACGGCAAGCCCGTCGCCGCCGAGCAGGACCAGCTCGCCCGGCTGAAAGCGATAGCAGGCGAGGTCAAGCCCTACGTGCTCGATATTTCATGGGAAGACGCTGAAGGCCGAACACGCTTTCAACGAATAGCGGTCGGCCACTGATAACTCAACGGCATCATGGGGCGCGAAATCAGAAGACTGCTTCGGCTGCTCCGCTTTCAAGCATGCTGTTGACCATCTCACACGGCGTATCTATGTTATCTTCCATGCATTGCGTGCTGCCCTCTTCTGTAAACCCAGGATAGGTGCGCAACTGCGTCAGACTCTTCTGCTGATGTGGTGTGCTGTAGGGATTCAATAATCCGGCATTCATTCCCAACGGCTCTAGCTCTGCCGCTCCCTTGCTCGTCTTGATACTCGGGTTGCTGATGTCCCTGTGCTCCCAACTCATGCTTTGAGTCGTACCGCTCTGCTCCTGCCACGCCACTACGCTCGTGCCTGCATAAACGAATGTTCTCTCCTTCTGTCCATTCCCATCCAATTCTGTAATCACTTCTGCGGT
>DASVWH010000079.1:0-10220 GCA_036389715.1 Pyrinomonadaceae bacterium
AGTAACAATCTGTTCGAGGACATAGACGGGAAGTGGGGAGAGAATTACGGGAGATTGTTTATCATCAACGATCAGACGGATGCGGTGACGATAGAGCATAATACCGCCTTTAATTCCGCGGCCTGCACCTTCTCCGTCGCCGCGCCCAATACGAACTTCGTTTTTCGCAATAACCTCGTGCAGAACGATGCGGCGGGCGGCGTCAATTACGGCGATTCGACCATCAATAAATTCTTCCCCGCCGGAGTCTGGCTGAAGAACGTGCAGCCGGGCGCGGATTCGAGCCTCTACAACGCACATCGCAACAACTACTTTCCCGTCAGTCTGAAGGCTGTCGGATTCCTCGATCTCAAGGGCGGCAACTATCGTCTGGCCCCGACGAGCCGCTACAAGAACGCTGCGACCGACGGCAGGGACATCGGCTGTGATTTCGACTTGCTCGGCGCGGCAGTCGGCTGGTCCGGCGAGCGTCTTGCCGCTAATTAACTTTGATTGATTAAAGAGCCGGACGGCCGGACTCAAGCTCTACTCTCTGATTAAAGCTCATATGCACGAAGCACAAGCAAACCACCCGAACATGCTGACGAGGCTCGCCTGGTCTCTGCCCTGGCTGGTGCGTTATCCGTTCTGGCGCGCCGGGGAGCTTCTCGGCCGGATGACGGAAACGAGCAGCGGGCCGCAGCATCTGATTTTCGTCGTCGCCAACCATTTTGAGCCCGCAGACGACGGGAGAGGCTTCCTTCTGGACCTGCCCGCGCAGCAGGCTCGGCTCGATGATTGGTGCGAGCAGGCGCGCTCCATCGGAGAGGCCGTCCGCGACCATGACGGGACTCCATTCCGGCACACCAATTTCTATCCCGCCGAACAATATCATCGCCCTCTTTTGGAGCACCTGGCGCAGTTGCAGGAGGACGGCTTCGGCGAGGTCGAGATTCACCTGCATCATGGCGTGGACCGGCCGGACACGGCGGCCAATACCAGAAGGGCGCTTGAGACGTTTCGGGATATTCTCGCCGAAGAACATCAATGTCTCTCGCGCGAGAGCGCTGACGCCGCGCCTAAGTATGCCTTCGTGCATGGCAACTGGGCCCTGGCCAACTCGGCGCGCGGGAGGTTCTGCGGCGTCGATTCGGAGATGCAGATTCTGGCCGAGACAGGCTGCTACGCAGACCTGACGCTGCCGTCCGCGCCCGACGTTTCACAGATGCCGCGCATCAACGCCATCTACCAGTGCGGCCATCCGCTGCACGAAGCGATGCCGCACCGCTCCGGCCCGGCCGTCAGGGTCGGAGACCAGCCGCAACTGCCGGTTATCTTCACCGGCCCCCTCGTCTTCGATTGGAGCCGCCGCAAACACGGCCTGCCCGTCCCGAAGCTCGATAACGGTGCGCTGATTGCTAACTACCCGCTCGATGCGGCGAGATTCGAGCGTTGGCGCAAGGCGCGCATCCATGTCGAGGGCCGCCCCGACTGGATTTTCATCAAGCTCTACTGTCACGGATTCTTCCCCGAAGACCAGCCTTCGGTCATCGGCCACAAGATGCAGCGTTTTCTGGAAGAGGTGTTGGAGCTTGCCGAGCGGAGCGGAAAATTCAAGCTGCATTTCGCCACCGCGCGCGAGATGTTCAATATGGGCATGGCCGCGGTTGACGGGCACGGCGGCGAGCCGGGCCTTTACCGTGATTACCGGCTGCGCCCGATCATGCAGGGCGCGACGGCCGGGGTGTTGGACCGGGAGCAGCTCGCCGTCTGAGCGTTTGCCTTGAGGTTGCAAGTGTTGATGAACGAAGAGCAGAGAGACCTGCCGCGCGTCCTTTACGTCACGGACCTTCATCCTTCCTTGAAGTTCGGGTCGCTGGACGAGCAAATCTTTGTTCTGGCTCGCGCCTTTAAAGAGCGCGGGGGGCTTTTCCTTCCGCTCTTCGGCGCGCCTCTCGAACGGGAAGCGGCGGCCAGGTACGAGGAGGCCAATCTTGCCGCCGGCTGGCTCAATCTTTACCGCTTTAATTACCCGACGCTGCGCCGTTTATTGCAGCTCATCCGGCAGCACTCCATCGAGTTGATAGACTGGAATTTCTACAGCCCCGTCAATCCGTACATGCTGGCGCTGACGGTTCTCGCTCCGCGCCTGCGCCATTACTACACGGACCATAGTTCGCGTCCCTCGAATGGGAACGGCGCTTCGACGGGCGTCAAACGGATGCTCAAAAAAGCTCTTCTGAAGCGTTATCAAAGGGTTCTCTGCATCAGCGACTTCCTGGTTCAATACCTTGAGCGACAAGAAATCTGGTCGAATCTTTCGCGGTGCAAATTCTTTATCAACACGGAGCGTTTTCGACCGGACACGGCCGTGCGCTCAAGCGTGCGCGAGCAAATGAATGCCGGGGAGCGATTCGTCCTGCTGACGGTGGCCAATCTCAATCCGGGCAAGGGCGTCGAGGTGGCCGTCCGCGCCCTGGCCGAAGTTTCGGAACAGGCGGTGCTCTGGGTCGTCGGCGACGGGCAGGAGTCAGAGCGCCTGCGCGCCCTGGCCGACGAACTGGGGCTCTCCGCGCGGGTTCAATTCCTCGGGCGCAAGGAAGATGTCGGCCCGTACATGAAGGCGGCCGACTGTTTCGTCTGCCCGTCGGTCGAAGCCGAAGCGATGGGCTTCGTCAATCTCGAAGCGCTGGCGACACAGCTTCCGGTCGTTGCGAGCGCCACGGGCGGCATCCCTGAGTTCGTCGAAGACGGCCGGACGGGCTTTCTTTTCGCTCCGGGAGACCATCATCAACTCGCGGCTAAAATCAATCTCCTGATGCGCGACCGGGAGGGCTACAGGCGAATGGCCCTGAACGCTCGCTCGCGGGCCGTCGAAAGATTCTCAATCGAGAGCAGGCTGCCCGACTATCTCGAACTCTATCGCTCGGCCGGGGCCGGATGATAACTCTAACCTTTGAAGACGGTAGCTCAACATGGAAAGTTAAGGGTAGGCAAAATGAAAACTCAACTCAAACGCTTGGCGACCAGATCAAAGACGATTCTCGTCGCTTACAAAATCTATCACAACTGGCAATTCAAGAGACGATTCGACTCGGGCGACACAGAGTCGTTCCACGGCTCGACGCACAGCCGCATCAGCCTGGCCGAGAGCATCGCCTACATCAACACGCAGTTCGACGATTACCTGAAATACTCCGGCCTGACGCCTGAAACGTTGCGCGGCAAGAGGATTTTCGAGCTTGGTTTCGGAGACAATATCGGAGTGGCGCTACGGTTTATCGCCGTCGGAGCCGCCGAGGTCACGTGCCTCGATAAGTTCTATTCAAAACGCGACCGCGAGCACGAGCGACAGATATACCAGGCGCTGCGCGAAAAATTGAACGGCGATGAGGAGCGCAGACGCTTTGACGAAGCCGTGGATTTGAAGGACGGCATCAAAATCAACGAGGAGAAGGTCAAGTGCATCTACGGCGTGGATGTCGAGAATGCAGAAGAGCTGAAGAACGTTGAGCCTTTCAACCTCGTCATCTCGCGCGGCGCGATTCAGGACATATACAATCCCGACGAAGCCTTTAAGGCGATGGACAGAATACTGGCCCCCAGCGGCTACATGCTGCACAAGATAGACCTCAGCGATCAGGGCATGTTCCGTGATTACGGGATGAATCCCCTGACGTTTCTGACCATCTCGGATTCCGTCTACAGGATGATGGCCGAAGGTTCCGGCAAACCGAACCGGAAGAAGCTCAGCTATTACCGTGAGCTGCTGGAAAAGCTGGGCTACGAGGTCAAGGTGCTGATTTCCGACATCATCGGCAGGGGCGGGATGGGCGACCTGGAGCCGCACAAAGAGCGCATCGAATTGAACGTGGACTACACGGACGCGACGCTCTCTCTCGTCAAGGAAATCCGTCCGAAGCTGAGCGCCGGTTTCAAAGAGATGACGGACGACGAGCTGCTCATTGACGGCATCTTCGTCGTCGCGCGCAAGCCCGAGTAGGCAGACCGGGACACCGGCCCAAGCGCCTTTGTCTCTCATCTTCCGGGCACGGGAAAGGTGCTCGTCTCGAACAACGCGGGCCCGGAACAGTTGCGGGCCAACTCGGCTGGCAGGCTCGAAGTCAAGGGCCGTGCGGGTCAACGATGAAAGTCCTTCTCTCTCATTTTGCGGAGCTTGGAGCCGTCGGCGGAGTGGAGACCGTCGTGCGCCGGTTATTGGCGGGCCTGACCGCGCGGGGCCATTCCGCCGGTGTCGTGGAGACGACCAACGGCCTGACCGGCAAGCGGCTGCTCGGCCCGCAGATACCCGTCTGGTCCGTCAAATCTTCAACTTATCCGGTCTATCAACGCCCGCGCTCCTGGGCCTCCTTTGTCCGCAGCGCGGGACAGTTTTTGCAGGTGCTCCGTGATTTCAAACCGGATGTCGTCAATGTTCACTTCCCCTGTACGCAGGCCCTGCCGGTGATCGGAGCTCACCTGCTGCCGCATGATTGGAGCATCGTGGTGACGCTGCACGGCAGCGAGATCAGAAGCTATCCATTCACCGAGCCCCACTTCAAGGACTGGCAGCGCCGCCTCTTGCAGAGGGCCGATGCCGTCACGGCCGTCAGCCGGACGCTGCTCGACGATGCAGTCTCGCTCTATCCGTTCATCCGAGATAAGGCGCAGGTCATTCACAACGGATTGGAAGAGTCCTGGTTTGCCGACGGCGGCCTGATGAGCGTTGACGAGCGGCACGCTCCCTATGTCCTGTTCGTCGGGCGGCTTCATCAGGTCAAGGGAGTAGACATTCTCTTAAAGGCCTGGGCGAAGGCTCGTCAACAGTTGCCGCAGACCGTTCTGCGAATCGTCGGCGACGGCCCGGAAGCCGCAGCCGTCAAAGCCCTGGCACAAGAGTTGGGAATCACCGGAGCGGTCGAATTCATGGGCACGGTCGAGCGCGAGCGCCTCGCGCCCTTGTATCGCAATGCGCAGCTCGTCGTCATGCCTTCGCGCTCCGAAGCCTTCCCCCTGACCCTGCTCGAAGCGGGAGCGAGCGGCGGGCTCTCGCTGGCAACGCGCGTCGGCGGCGTAGCGGAAGTGATTGAAGACGGCAGGACCGGATTTCTGGTCGAGCCTGAATCGGTTGAGGCCCTGGCCGACGCCATTACAAACGTGATGCGATTGACTGTCGCAGAGAGAGCGCGCATAAAGAGAGCGGCGCGCGAGAGAATCGAAGAGCGTTTCAGCGAGGCACGGATAGTCTCGGAGTACCTGCAATTATTCGCCTCGACGCTCGATGGCTCGCGCCGGACTTCGCGTCGAGCATCATAAAGTCCGAGAGGCCCGGATAGGAATCAACGTGATTTTAGACCAACCCGAGAAGATGCCGGACAGCCCCAACCCCGGACCTTTAGACTCGACCGCCTCCGACCCGGAGCGACACTTTCGCACCGAGCACCTGAAGGCCACGCTCAAGAGCCGCTCGGCTCGCGGCAGCGCCGTGACCGTCGGAGCACAGGGCCTCAAGTTCGTCATCAGCATGTCTTCGACCGTCGTCCTGGCCCGCCTCCTGACGCCGCAGGATTACGGCTTGATCGGGATGGTCATCGTCATCATCGGGTTCATCTCGATGTTCAAGGATATGGGACTGTCGCTGGCGACGGTGCAGCGGCCCGAGATCAACCACCGGCAGGTCAGCACCCTCTTCTGGATCAACTTCTCAATCAGTGTCGCGCTGATGCTCCTGACGATGGCCATCGCGCCGCTCGTCAGTCTCTTCTATCACGAGCCGCGCCTGACGTGGATCACCATCGGGCTGGCGGCGACATTCATCCTCGGCGGCCTGACCGTGCAACACCAGGCGCTGCTCCAAAGGCAGATGCGCTTTGGCGCGCTGGCCGCCATTGACCTCCTCTCGCTGCTGGCCGGAATCGTGACCGCCATCGTCAGCGCCTGGTACGGCGCGGGCTACTGGGCGCTCGTTTTTGCTCAGTTCGCCACGGCGCTGGCCAATGCCGCGGGCGTTTGGATGATGTGCGACTGGCGGCCCGGCGGCCCGACTCGTAATTCCGGCGTGCGTCCGATGCTCGCGCTCGGCGGAAATCTGACGGGCTTCAGCATGGTCAACTACTTTGCGCGCAACCTCGATAACGTGCTCATCGGGCGTTTCTGGGGACCGCAGCAGCTGGGCCTCTACGCCAAGGCCTATCAGCTCTTGCTCCTGCCCATCGAGCAGATTAACAGCCCCGTGACGGCCGTCGTTGTGCCGACCTTGAGCCGGTTGGTGGATTCGCCGGAGAGGTACAGGCAGGCTTACCTGCGGATTCTGGAGAAGCTGACCATGCTGACGATGCCGGGCGTGGCCTTCATGATCGCCACCTCCGGCTGGCTGGTGCAGCTGGTTCTAGGGCCGAAGTGGATGGGTGTGAGCCCCATCTTTACGCTGCTCGGCATCGCGGGTCTGCTCCAGCCTGTCGGCAACACGGTCGGGTGGCTCTTTACCACGCAGGGCCGCACGAAGCGCATGTTCAAGGTCGGCAATATCCTGGGCTTGATCGCCATCGTCTCCATCTTGGCGGGCCTGCCCTGGGGCGCAGTCGGCGTCGCGGCCTCTTATGCCATCGTTGACATCTGCATCCGCACGCCCTTCTTATTCTGGTTCGTCGGGCGCGAAGGCCCCGTCCGCACAGCCGATTTTTACAGGACCATCGCGCCTTCCGGCTGCGCGGCGCTCGGCGTCCTGGCCGTCCTGCTGGCGGCTCGCCACTGGTGGCTGGAGGGCGTCAACCCGCTGGCGGGGCTCGGCATCAGCTTCGCTCTCGCGGCCGGAGTGACCTTCGTCATCCTCGCTCTTTTGCCTGCGGGAAGACGGGCGCTACAGGATATGAGAAGCCTGGTCCCCCTGCTCGTCAAGAGAGAGAAGCCCGTGCATCAATGAAGCGCAAAGACCGCTAACGGGACTAATCCGTCAGCGGGATTAAGCCGTTTCTTCAGACCATATTCTTCAGACCATGTTTGCCTGGTGGCGTCAAATACTGTCGTGCAATCAAATCTCAAATCGTCCAAACTGCTCGCCGTCTCCTTCACCTATGCCCCCAGCTCTCTGCCGCGTGCGGTCCAGGTCGGGCGGCTCTTAAAGCATCTTCGGCATCCGGCGGTGCTGGTCTGCGCCGACTACGAGGAAAGGGACGCGCGCAAAGATCAGACGATGGTCCGGGATGCGGAAGCCTTTCTCGAAAAGGCTTTGCGCGTGCCCTTCTCCGTTTCAACTCTCAGGAATCGCCTTAACGGCATCGCTTACCGCTTTCATCTGCCGGTCTGGAACAAGGTTCCCGATAATCAGCGTTCGTGGAAAAGCTCTGTCCTGAAGGCCATCGCGGCCTACCTGCGCGAAGAGCATTACAGCCCCGACGTGCTTGTCACCTTCGGCGCACCGATGAGCGACCACCTCATCGGCTTAGAGTTGAAGCGGCGCTACGGCTGGCCCTGGGTCGCGCACTTCAGCGACCCCTGGGCGGATAATCCATTTCACAACTACGACCCGCTGACCAGGGCCGTCAATCTCTCGTTGGAGGGAAAGGTGGCGACTGCTGCCGACAGGCTGATCTTCACTTCCGAGGAAACGCTTGAACTCGTGATGCGCAAATATGCCGCAGGGCTGAAGGCGAAGGCGCATGTCCTGCCGCACGCCTTCGACCCAGACCTGTACCAAGCGCCGCCCCGCAATCAAAACTCCAGGCTAACGATTCGACATCTGGGCGACCTCTACGGGCGACGGACGCCGAAGCCGCTCTTTGGCGCTTTGAGCCGGATACTCTCCTCGCACCCGGAGACGCTCTCCAACGTCAGCTTTGAATTGATCGGCCCGACCTATGACCTGCCGCTCGATGAGCTGGGGCTCCGCGATTTGCCGGAGGGACTGGTGGTCGTCAAACCGCCCGTCAATTATCTTGAGAGCCTTTCACTGATGGCATCCGCCGACGGGCTGCTCATCATAGATGCCCCGGCCGAGAGGAGCGTGTTTTTGCCTTCCAAGCTGATTGACTATCTCGGCGCGGGGCGTCCGATCCTCGGGCTCACGCCGCCGGGCGCAGCCGCAGCCTTAATCAATCAACTCGGCGGCCAAACCTCCGACCCGACCGATTTGAATGGAATGGCTCAAGCCATAACTGCTTTCATCTCCTTTCTCCGCCGGGAGAGGGAACAGACCGGCCAGCCCTGGGGCGACCCTATGGTTCGCGGGAATTACGAAGCCCCGCGCGTCGCCCGTCAATTCGAGCTTATTTTGCAGGAACTGCTCGCCTGAGCCCGCCGGTTGTGGAAACGCCTGCCGCTTCGACATATCTAATAAGCAGAACAAGATGCACGAGTCGGGCCGGGATTTCGAGCGAACCCGCCGTTTGATAAAAGGCGCGCAGCCGCGGTCAAAGGCAGCGGCTGTTTGTCGAAAATAATATGGCTCGTGCCGCCATCCGCGAGATTGACATTTATCCGCCCGGATTCTATGGTACGGCAGATACGAGACAATAATATCAAGGTTCCGCAGCTTAGCTGCCGACACTGCCGCGCACAATGGTTTTGCTCCTCGCACGACCGTTATGCTGCGGGAGTTTGATTACGGATACGACCCCATGGGAAGTACATAAAATGCCATCTTCTACCCGGACAGCGCGCGCTGTTTCTGTTCTCAGTTACCTGAGGCGCTCTGCTTGCCTGGCCGCCCTCTTGCTTCTCGCAGCCGCGACCGCCTTCGCCGTCAATCCGACTCAAACCGAGAACGCGAAAGCCGGGACTACGGCCTGGAGGCTCAACGACCCCGCGACGAACCGCGAAATCGAAGGCTACGCTTCACTGACGAGCGTCAACCGTGGCGGGCAGATCAGCCTTTTCGTCAACACGGCAGCGCCAAGCTATACGATAGAAATCTTCCGCATGGGCTGGTACGGCGGCGCGGGAGCGCGGCAGTTGATGAGCGCCGTCACGCGCACGGGCACACAGCAGCCCACGCCTACGCCCGACGCCCAGAACGGTCTCGTCGAGTGTCGCTGGACCAACCCATACGTCTTGAGCGTTCCGAACAATACTTCGGACCCGACGGACTGGGCCAGCGGCGTGTATCTGGCGAAACTGACAGCGTCAACCGGCAAGCAGAGCTACATTATCTTCGTCGTCCGCGATGATGCCCGCGTCTCAAACTATCTTTTCCAATCGAGCGTAACGACCTTCCAGGCTTATAACAACTGGGGCGGAAAATCTCTCTATACCTGGAACAGCACGGGCGGCCCGGCGCAGAAGGTCTCCTTCAATCGCCCTTACGCCATCGGCGCGAACCAGGCGGCCGCCCCTTACGTCGGGGCAGGCGAGTTTATCGCCAATATCCAACCGCCCTACGAAACGTCGAGCGCCGCGTGGGAATACAACATGGTGCGGTGGCTTGAGCGTGAAGGCTACGACGTGACTTACTGCACTAACGTGGACACGCACGCGAACTCCAATCTGCTGCTCACACACAAAGGTTTCTTCTCCGTCGGCCATGATGAATACTGGTCATGGCAGATGCGCAGGAACGTCGAAGCCGCGCGCGACAAAGGCGTTAGCCTGGGCTTCTTCTCCTCCAATACCTGCTACTGGCAGATACGTTTCGAGACGAGTCCTGCAACCGGCACGCCCGACCGCACCATCGTCGCCTATAAGGACAGCGGCGACATTGACCCGCTCGCGCAAGACAGCGACCCGACAAATGATTACCTGATTACGACCCGGTGGCGAGACGCTCCCGTCAATCAGCCGGAAGGCTCCCTGATCGGCGTCATGTACGAGAGCGACCCGGTTGACGTTGATCTAGTGATTACAAATGCGACTCACTGGATTTGCGCCGGGACGGGGCTGCAAAATGGCGACCAACTGCAAGGGCTGGTCGGCTACGAAGTGGACCGCATCACGGCCAGCTCTCCGGCCGGGACCGAGGGCATCGCGCATTCACCCTATGCTTTCGGCGGGTCTACCAGGTATTCGGACATGTCGGTTTATGCGGCCCCTAGCGGTGCGGCCGTCTTCGCCACCGGCTCGATGCAGTGGAGCTGGGGCCTGGATGATTTCAACTCTCCCGAGTTACGCTCCTCGCGCCTGAATCCTGCCGCGCAGCAGATGACGCGTAATGTCCTGGCACGCTTCGTCAACGCGCAGCCAGCGCCGACACCAACGCCGACACCGACGCCTACGCCGACACCGGCCGCGGGACTGAGCGACGATTTCAA
>DASVWH010000080.1:0-7378 GCA_036389715.1 Pyrinomonadaceae bacterium
ACTGGCAAGCGCGTGCTCGTCGCGGCCAACAAGGCCGATGCGGCCCGCCTGGAAACGGACGCGGGAGAGTTTTATCGCTTCGGATTTGAAGAAGTTTTCCCGGTCTCGGCCGAGCACGGCAACGGTCTCGGCGAACTGCTCGACGTGGTGGTCTCGACCTTCGACCTGGCCGCCGTCGCCGACGACGCGCAAGCGAAGCAGTCAGGGCCGCGCGAGCTGCGCCTGGCCATCATCGGGCGGCCCAACGTGGGGAAGTCTTCGCTGCTCAACCGGCTGCTCGGCGAAGAGCGCGTCATCGTCTCGCCCGTCGCGGGCACGACGCGCGACGCCGTTGATACGCTCCTCGAAGTCGAGGGCCAGCCCTTTCGTTTGATCGACACGGCGGGCATTCGCCGCAAGGGCAAGACCGCGGAGATGGCGGAGAAGCTGTCCGTCATTATGGCGCGCCGGAGCCTGGAGCGCGCAGACGTGGCCATCGTCGTCGTTGACGCCGCCGATGGCGTCGCCGCACTGGACGCGAATATCGCTGGCTACGCGCACGACGCGGGCTGCTCGATCATCATCGCCGTCAATAAGTGGGACGCCGTGCCGGACAAGGAGACGGGGACGCCTTTCGAGTTCGAGCGTAACCTGCGCGACAAGATGAAGTTTCTCGACTGGGCTCCGGTCGTGACCATGTCTGCCCTGACGGGCCAGCGCGTCGAGAGAATCCTGCCGCTCGCCTTGAGGGCTAACGAGGCGCGCAATCGTCGCATCTCGACCTCGCAGCTCAACGCCTTTTTCGAGCGGGCCGTTTCGCAGCCGCGCGGCGGCAGTGCGCCTGCGCCCGTCAAGGGCGGCTTCTCACGGCTGCGCGTGCAATACATGACGCAGGTCAGCGTCCGCCCGCCGACCTTCATCGTCTTCACTGCGGGCGGCAAGCCGGGGCTCCATTTTTCATACGAGCGTTATCTACAGAACCGCCTGCGCGAGGAGTTCGATTTCTTCGCCACCCCGATCAAGCTCGTCGAGCGCCACCGGAAAAAACAGAGGTCGGAAGGCAGGGGTTAAATGCCGGACGGCAGTCTCGACTCCGCCAGCGACAGCTGGCATCCTGACTAATGAGCGAGCAAGGCACAGACTTCCAGACATTGTTCGAGCATCTGAGCGAACCGGCTCTCGTCGTTGATGAAGCGGGCGAGCGCATCCATGCCTGCAACGATGCTTTCTCGATGCTGGCCGTGCGCTCTTGCAGCTTCATCGCGGGCAAGAGCCTCTCCGCCTTCCTCCAATTCGAGAACGGGGAGGCGGGCACGAGCGACGGCCTTCAGCTCGCAACCCTCCTCGTCAACGGCGAGCACCCGCTGCGCGTCCAGGTCGAGCGGCTCGACTGTCACTGGCGTGACCAGCCCGCCACGCTCTGTCTGATCCGGCAGCCCGGGGAAGAAGAGACGAGCGCGGACGCAGCCGACGAGGTGCTGACCAGCGACGAGACGAGCGCGCTCTTCGAGTATCTGCGCGAAGCCACGGAGCAGCTCGAAGTCGTCAACCGCGTCGTCGCCGCCGTCAACTCCAGCCGGACGATTGACCAGGTCTTCAGCCTCGCCAGCCAGCAGATGCGCGCGCTGCTGCCCTTCGACCGCGCGACCATCGCGCTCTGCCAGGAAGACGGCGCGAGCCTGAGCGTCTTCGCCATCTCGGGCGAGCACACGGGCTCTCTCTCCGTCGGCGCGGTCGCGCCCGTGCGCGGCTCCGTCACGGAATACGCGCTCGAACATCAGGAGATGGTCGTCATCCCGGACCTGCGTGCCGAGACGCGCTTCAATGTTTACGCGGATTTGGAGCACGGCGGCTTCCGTTCGGCCGTCTGCTGCCCGCTCTTTTCCACGCGCCGCGCCATCGGCAGTCTTAACCTGACATCGCGCATCCCGGAAGCCTACGGGCGCAAGCACCTGCTCGCGCTCGAACGACTAATGCCCCCGCTGGCCATCGCCATCGAGAAAGTGCTGCTGCTCGAAGAGGCCGAGAAGAGGTCGCGGGAGATGGAGGCCGCCGCGCACCGCGAAGAACTGGCCGGGCGCATCGGACGCCAGCTCTCCGGCTCGCTCGATCCTTCCGCCGTGTTGCAGGAGACCGTAGATGCGCTCGGCACAGCCGTCGGCGCCGACCGTTGCCACGTGACCCTGCTCGACAGCGAAGAAGAATATGCGCTCGTCGGCTATGAATATCTCGCGAGCCGCCGCGTAGCCTCGCTGCGCGGCCACCGCATTCCGCTGCGCTCAAGCGAATTCGCGCGCCGCGTGCTGACCTCCAGCGAGCCCGTCTCGGTCAACGACATCAGGGAACTGGATAAGGATGAGCTGGTTAAGCTCTACGCGCGGCTGGATGTCTGCGGGGTGCTGGCCGCGCCCGTCTCGATTCACGGAATCACGCGGGGCGTCCTGGAGCTGCACGTCAACTGCGAGCCGCACGAGTGGAAGCCCGACGATGCGAAGCTGCTCGGGGCCGTCGCCGCGCAGGTCTCCGTCGCACTGACCAACGCACGGCTCTACGAGGCCAGCCGCCGCCGCAGCCAGGAACTCGAAGGTCTCTACAAAATCTCGCGCGGCTTCTCGACGCTGACCGATACGTCGGAGATTTACGGGCGCTTGACACGGGCCATCGCCGAGCAGGTCGGCGGCGAGAAATGCCTGCTGGCGACTTATGACCGCAGGCATAACCTGGTCCGCGCGGAGGCCCCGGGTTACAACACCCCGCCGGAAATGATCGCGGACTTTCAGTTCATCCTGCACCCGGAGGGGGCCAGCGAATACACATACCAGACGGGCGAGAGCGAGTTCGTCTATCGCACGGGCGAGCCGTTTTTCTCGAACGACCCGGCCGCCGACCTGCGCTTCAACCAGGATTTCATCGCGCGCCACGGCGTCCGCTCCGTCCTCATCCTCCCGATGCTCATCAAGCGCGAGCTGATCGGCTTCATCTACGTCGCCAATCGTCCGGGCGGCTTTCGCCAGCGCGACGTGCAGCTGCTGGAAATCCTGGCCGCACAGGCCGCCGAGACCATCGCCAACGCGCGCCTCTTCGCCACCATCCAGACCCAGGCCGAGCGCGAGGCGGTCGTCAATCGCCTGATTCTCTCGCTCCAACAGGCGACGGAGCCGAAGCGCGCCGTCGAGGTCGTCGTCGAGCGCATCGGCGAAGTCCTCGGCCTGGACCGCTGCATCGCCGTCCTCTTTTCCGAGAATGAGTTCTCGAATATTTACGGCGAGTGGTGCGCCGAAGGGGTGGCGCGCATCAGCGACGACCCGGAAGTCAAGGAGCGTTCGCCTCTGCCGCACTGGATCAGGGAGCACCGCCAGCCGCTCGTCGCCGCCAACGTGCGTGAGCACAGGCTCTCCGTCGGCATCGAAGACCTGGTCGAAAGGACCGGCCTGCAAAGCATCGCCGTCGTCCCCATCATGCACCAGGGGCGCGTCATCGGCTCGCTCAGCGGCCACCAGACGCAAAGCCAGCGGCGCTGGGCCGAAGACGACATAGACCTTCTCACGGCCGTCGCCACGCAGATCGGCTCGACGCTCGAAAACGCGCGCCTCATCTCGGAACTGCGCGAGGCCAATCGGCTCAAGGATGAGTTTCTCGCCACGCTCTCGCACGAATTGCGGACGCCCCTGACGGCCATCAAGGGCTGGGTTGACCTCTTGAGCGAGAATGATGCGCTCCAATTCGATGAAGAGCTGGCCGACGGCATCGAGGTCATCAAGCACTCTGCGGCCTCGCTGACGCAGTTGATCTCGGACCTCCTGGACCTCTCCCGCATTCAGCGGCGCGTCCTGCGTCTTGAGCGCCGCCCGAGCGACATCAACGCGGTCGTGCTCGAAGCCGTGCAGGTCGTGCGCCCCTCGGCGGTCATACGCAACCTGGACCTGCGGCTCGAACTTGCCGCGAGCCTGCCCGAGGCCAACGTCGATGCGCACCGCCTTCAGCAGGTCGTCTGGAATCTGTTGACCAACGCCGTCAAGTTCACGCCCGAAGGCGGACGCATCATCGTCCGCTCGCGCCTGATAGACGGCGGCGGCATCCTCATCGCCGAAGACGAGAGCGAGCCGCTGCGCTGGATAGTCATCGAGGTGGAGGACGACGGGGAAGGCATCCCGGCCGAGTTTCTGCCTTACGTCTGGGACAGGTTCAGGCAGGCCGACAGCTCTACGACGAGGCGGCACGGAGGGCTCGGCATCGGGCTCGCGCTCGTCAAGGAGCTGGTCGAAGCGCACGGCGGGCGGGCGTCGGTCAGAAGCGAGGGGCGCGGCGCGACTTTTACCGTCCGCCTGCCCCTGACGAAACCCGGAGGCATGGCTTTCGAGAAGTAATCTCTCCGCACGGCACATGCAGCAATCATCACAAAAGCTCGAACCGGCGGCCATCGGCTGGGAAGTAACGGCGCGCGACGGCCAGGCGCGCAGCGGTCGCTTGAGCACCCGGCGCGGCGTTATCGAGACCCCCGTTTTTATGCCGGTCGGGACGGCCGGGACGGTCAAGGGCACGCGCTTCGAGGCGCTCGAAGCCGACGAGCTGGATGCGCGCATCATCCTCGGCAATACCTATCACCTCTGGCTGCGTCCCGGCGCGGAGACGATCAGGGATTGCGGCGGGCTGCATCGCTTCATCGGCTGGGAGCGGGCGCTGCTGACAGATTCCGGCGGCTTTCAGGTCTGGAGCCTCGGCGCACTGCGCAAAATCACGGAGGAGGGCACGGAATTTCGCTCGCACATAGACGGCAGCCTGCGCTTTCTCTCGCCGGAGGTCTCCATGGAGGTGCAGGCCGCGCTCGGCTCCGACATCGTGATGGCCTTCGACGAGTGTGCGCCGGGCCAAGCCTCGCACGAAGAGGCTCACCAGAGCCTGCTCCTGACCTCGCGCTGGGCCGCCCGCTCGCGCGCCAGCTTCGACGCCTTACAGCGAGAGGGCATGGACGCAGGGCGAATCTTTGACGCCGGTGCGCCATCGGACAGGCCGTTTGACGGGTCTGCGGCTGCCGGTTTGAGCGGCGCGCAGGCGCTCTTTGGCATCGTCCAGGGCGCGTCTCATCTTGACCTGCGGCGCGAGAGCCTGGCCCGCACCGTCGAGATCGGTTTTGACGGGTACGCCATCGGCGGCCTGAGTGTCGGTGAAGAGAAGAGCGTGATGTACGGGGTGGTCGAAGAGCTTGCGCCGCTGATGCCGGAGGAGAGGCCCCGCTACCTGATGGGCGTGGGCACGCCGGAGGATTTGATCGAGTGCGCGGCGCGCGGCGTGGACATGTTCGACTGCGTCCTGCCGACCAGAAACGGGCGGACCGGCCAGGCCTTTACCTCGCGCGGCAAGCTCAATATCAAGAACGCGCAGTGGGCGCGCGACACACGCCCGCTCGACGAACGGTGCGGGTGCAGCGTCTGCCGCCGCCACACCCGCGCCTATCTCAGGCATCTTTACGTGACGGGCGAGATGCTGGCCAGCATCCTCCTGACGCATCACAACCTCGCCTTCTTCCTTGACACTATGCGGCGCGTGAGGCAAGCTATCCGGTCTGGCGATTTCACGCGATTTCGGCGAGAATTTCTTGAGGAACTAAGCTCAGGTCCGGCCTGAACGCGAGCATCCAGTTTCCCCGTTTAACCGAAGTGCATGCGCCCGCCGGACTGCGGGCCGGGGCCGGTCAACGGCCCTCTTGAATGGTTGACGCGCTTTCGCGAGCGCCCTAAACTTTGTCTCAAAGCACGATACACATGTCTATTCTCTTCATCTTTTTACAGGGCGGCGGCGATTTGCTCAGGGGCTTAATGCCGTTCCTGCTGATCTTCGTCGTCTTTTATCTGCTGCTCATCCGGCCGCAGCAGAAGCGCCAGCGTGAGTTGCAGGAGACCATCAAGGCGCTCCAGCCCGGCGACCGCGTCATTACGAGCGGCGGCATCATCGGCACGATCACGGCCGTCCGTGACCAGAGCCTGGTGATTCGCAGCGCCGACAAGTCCATCCTCGAAGTGACGCGCTCGGCGATAGCCGGATTGCAGGCCGAAGAGGAGGCCAAGCCCTAACAGGTCCTGTCTCACTTTGAGCCCGCCTTCGCGGCGGCTCCGAATACTCAGTTATGAAGAAAAAGAATCTACTTCAGCGTACTATCGTCATCGTCATCATCACGCTCGTCGGCCTCTACATCGTGATCGGGCCGCACCGTCGCCCGAAGGCCAGCGATTTCACCGCGGCCGGGATTAAGAATACGCTCTCCGAAAATATCCGGCTCGGCCTGGACCTCAAGGGCGGCTCGCACCTCGTCATGCGCGTTAAAACGGAAGAGTATTTCAAGCGCATGGCCAACGATAATGCCGTCGCCGCGCAACGCGGCGCACAGGACGCAGGCATCAACGTCAGGGAAGCCCGCTCCGACATCGCCGGTAATACCTATCGCTTTCTCCTCGTCGTTGACGACCCGGCCAAGGCCGCACAGGTACGGGAAGAGGTCGCCAAGAAGATTGACACGAACGAGTGGACGCCCGCCGTTTCCGGCAACACCATTACCTGGACTCTGACAACGGCCGCCGAGCGTGCCCTCGGACAGCAGGCCACCGAGCAGGCTTATAATATTATCGAGAGCCGCATCAACGCCGTCGGCGTCGCCGAGCCGACGCTCCAGTTTCACGGCGCGCAGGGCTCGCACCAGATTCTGCTCCAGATGCCGGGCATTCAAGACCCGGAGCGCGTCAAATCTCTGCTGGTCGGCGAATCGCGGCTCGAACTGGTACATATCGTCAGCCCGCCCAACCCTTCGCCGTCGCAGACCTACAATACGGAGCAGGAGGCCATCGCTTCTCTGGGCGGCACAGTGCCCGCCAACCGCGCCGTTGTGCAGTATGAGGAGCGCGACGAACCGACCGCCGCGGGTCAGAATCAGGACCAGAACGCGCCGAAGCCGACGAAGTGGGTCGTCGTCGAGCAACCGGCCATTATTGACGGCAGCGAGCTGCGCCGCGCCGACGCCGTCTCACGCACGGGCGGCAGCGATTACCAGATTTCGTTTAGCCTGAAGCCTTCCGGGGCCGACAAATTCGGTGCCTGGACGGGCGCGAACATCAACGAGTACATGGGCGTGGTCCTGAACGGCAGGGTCAAATCCATCGCCTACATCAAATCGCAGATTACGGATTCGGGCGAAATCTCCGGGCGCTTTACCAAGCAGTCGGCCGACGACCTGGCGCTGACGCTGCGTTCGGGCGCGCTGCCCGCGCCGATTGAGTACCAGGAGGAACGCACGGTCGGGCCGAGCCTCGGGGCGGATTCGATTCGCGCAGGCGTGACGGCCTCGCTGGTCGGTCTCGGGCTGGTTGTCGCCTTCATGCTCTTCTATTATCGCGGGTCGGGCGTTAAC
>DASVWH010000081.1:0-7618 GCA_036389715.1 Pyrinomonadaceae bacterium
CGCCCGGCCATGATTTCGCGCTGCCCGAAGAAGAGCAGCACGACGACGGCAATGACGCCGATCATCTCGATGGTCGGGGGCGAGAGGGCCGCTATCCTGGCCGAGCGCAGGTTGGCCCGGACGATCTCCTGTGCGACGCTCGAAAAGCGTGCCTGCTCGCGCTCTTCGGCGCGGTACGCCTTGACTATATTCTGGTTCGAGAGAGCCTCCTGCGCAGTATCCGTCAGGCGCTTGTTGCCCTCAAAGGATTCGCGCGCCAGGTTGCGCAGCGAGCGCCCGAAGCGAGCCGTCAAGACGGCTATGATGGGAGCGATGGCCAGCGCGCCGAGCGTCAGCCGCCAGTTGTAGTAGAAAGAGGCGGTCAGAAAAGCTATCAGCGTGAAACTCTCGCGCAGCATGTCGCGCAGGGTCGCCGTGACGGCCACCTCTATCGCGGCCGCGCTCGAAACCAGGCGCGAGACGAGGTAGTTGGTGCGATGCCGCTCGAAGAAGCTGGCCGATTGCGAGAGGACGTGGCCGTAGAGGTCCTGGCGCAGGCGAAAGACGGAAGCCTGCCCGACGCGGGCCATCAGGTAGCTGGAAAAATATTCGGCGACGCCCTTGACGGCCGTGAAGACTACGAGCAGGATGGCGATGGTGCGCCAGGCCCCGAGCCCTGAGGTCGGAATCAGATTCTGAAGCCCGAAGAGCGTCGGCGTGCGCTGGCCGTCGTCCTGCGCGAATGCCTGATCGAAGATGGGAACGATGAGCGCGCCCGTTGCGCTCTCCAGCAGCCCGACTACGACCATCGCGATGGTGGCCAGCGAGAACGTACCCAAGTGCGGCTTGAGATATTTTAGTAGTCGCCGAAGATCCTGCATCGTCACCCGCGCGCGTTCTTGGCACGTTGCCTGTGGGAAGGATAGAAGCACCGTCCGTTTCCGGTAACCGAAGAATATACTGACACTTAAGTTGATGCGTCAAGGCTCTGGCCTGCGCCCGGCGCGCGCCTCCGGGGCTTAAGCGACGGGCCTCGCTCGCAGACTGTTTTTTTGGCAGCCGCGGGCATCACAAGTGCGCTATAATCAGCGCGCAATCTAATTTTCCGACCAGGGCAGAAAACTTGGAGCAGCAAAAAACTAATAATAAGACGAGCCGCCGCCTCTTGATTGTTGACGACGACTCAGACATGCGTTTACTTCTGGCCGAGTATTTCCGCCGTCTCGGCTACGAGGTCGAGGAGAGGGAAAGCGCCGCCGAGGCGGTCGAACCGGCCGTCACGGGCAGCTTCGATTGCTTCATCTTCGACCTCGCCATGCCCGGCTTGACCGGCATAGACCTCCTGCGCCGCGTCCGCGACAGGGGCATCCGCACGCCGACCATGTTCCTGACCGCACATGATACGATTGACGACAAGGTCGCGGGCTTTGAGGCGGGCGCTGACGATTACCTGGGTAAACCGTTCAGTCCCAGGGAGTTAGAGGTACGCGTCGAGGCCCTGCTGCGACGCGGGCAGGCCGACGCGCCTACCCCCGAGCACGAGCGCATGGAGATCGGCGACCTCGTGATTGATAAACGCCGCCACGAGGTCACGCTCGGCGGCTCGCGCGTGGATTTGACGCCGCTCGAATTTCAGATACTCGAACTGCTGGCCTCGGAGCCGGGCCGGGCCTGGTCGCGCAACGCCCTGCTCGACCAGGTTTGGAGCACTGAGTACGAAGGCTATCAACGAAACATAGACCCGCACATCAACCGCCTGCGGAAGAAGATCGAGACCGATCCGAAGAATCCGCACTACGTGCTGACGGTGCGCGGGGTGGGTTATAAGCTAAATGAGACTCCCTAGTGATCGAAGGCAGGCTGGCCGTCCGTCCGCGCCGCCGTTCGCCGCTTTAACTCCTATGCTTGAAAGATACTCTCAGCTGGTCCGTCTGGCATCGCTCGCAGCCCTCCTGCTTGCGTTCACGCCCGCCATCACCCCGTCGCAGAACACACAGCAAGCCGCGCAGCAGACGCAGAACAAAAAGGAGCCCGCGCAGAGTTCCAACACCTCGCTGCACCTGCGCTGGAGCCCCCTGCCGGAGGTCCTGCGCTACAGGCTCCAACTGGCGCGCGATGAACAGTTCGTGGACATAGTCTTCGACCGCGCCGTCTACGGCAGCGAGTACGTCGTCAACGGGCTTGCGCCGGGCCGCTATTACTGGCACGTCGCGCCCGCGGTCAAAGAGACCGGGAAATACTCCAAGCCGCTGCTGATAGTGATTCCTGAGGACGCTCCCGCCACGGCGCAGGCCGCGTCCCCGACAACTACTCCCCGGACTACCGGCGCGGCCGCTGTGACACAGCCCCAGGGCAGCAATACCGGATGGCGGACGACCACCGGACTCATCGCGCAGCCGCTGGCGGCGCATCTGAGGACCACGTCGAGTTTCGATCTGGTCGGGGTGAATGCCGACGGGATGGTCTACGCGCTGGAGGGCGGGAGCGGCGTCCCGCTCTGGATCGCACGGTTTCGTCCGAACGCGCAGCGCGGGGAAGCGACCGGCAACGGCGGCGCTGCTCCGTTCACGCCCCTGCTCGTCGAAGGACGCAACGGGTTACAGAATGTGGTCGTGGCTTTCGAGGGCGGCCTTCGTGCGCTCGACGGCGCGACCGGACGAGAGCTCTGGCGGGCCGCGCTGGCGGGCCGCGTCGCCAGCGGCGCTTTCATCAACGCGGGCGGCGATAATCCGAAAGCGTTGGTCATCGCAACGAGCGAATCGCCGTCCCTGACAGTCCTCGATGCGGAGAGCGGGAAAACTCTCTCTCAGACGAAGCTCGATGCGGCGGTTGTCGGCGCTCCCGTTGCGTTTGCGCCGACTGAACCGGGCGGCGTGATAGTGGCGCTCGAAGGCGGAGTGCTCGAAACACACAGCCGCAGCGGTGAGCGGCTGCGCACGGTCAAAATGGATACGACGATTACGACGCAGCCGCTCGTCGTCACGGGCCCGAGAGGAATGCTCGTCCTGATCGGGACCGAGAACGGCTTAATCTCGCTGGACTCGACGAACCTTCATCCGCTCGGACGGATTGCGACCGAAGACGATGCGCCGCGCGGCGTGCTGACGGCCGCAGACCTGGACGGCGACGGAGCGCCCGAAGTCATTATGCTGACGCGGCGTGCGCGCGTCGTCGCCATCAACACCACGGACGGCAAGATCAGGTGGTTCAAGGACGGCGCAACGGATGCCACGTCCGCAGCCTTTGCCGATCTCGACGGCGACGGCGCGCTCGACGTGCTCGTCCCGGCCGGGACCGCCTTCGCCATCGGATTCTCGGGGCGAGACGGCGCGCAACTCTGGAGGGAGGAAGAGGGCGCCACTACGGACTCGCCGGGCAGCGCCGCCGTGAGCAGGGCGCGTGCCCTCTTGACCGCGCAGCTCGGCAACGGCCCCGGCACATACGTCATCGGCAGCGACCCGCTGCGCATCGGGATGCGGGCCATCGAGCTGCCGAAGGCACGCGCGGGCGCAGCGAGGTGAAGGGAAAAGGCAGCCCTGAAAAAAGCCGAAGTGAATAAACGAAATTAAGGAGAAGATGCCAGATGTTGTGGGTGATCGCCGTCCTGCTTGTCATCGGTTGGTCGGTCGGGATGCTCTTACATAAGGGCGGGTTCATTCATGTCCTGCTGTTATGCGCCATCGCGATCATCGTCGTGCAGTTGGTGGCCGGACGACGCGCGGTCTGAGCGCCCGCGCGTCTCTCTCCGGCAAACGGCGACCGGGCGGGAAATGCCGGAGGCTACTTCGACCGAAGCGGCCTCTTTTTATTTCCCGGAGAGCGCGCACCCGTGCCGCCCGAACTAACCCTCCGCCCGCGGAAAAGCGCCCCTTCCGGCGGGGCTTCTGCTCCGGGCGGGGCTCAGGCTGCTTGATAATCCGCAGGGGCTTCGGCAACAATGATTGCCGAGCGTGCATCAATGCTTTGGAAGCCAGATTCCCTCGCGCGCCATCTTGACAGCCCGGCGTGCGCTCATTCAGCCAGAGGAGCAATCTCATGATGAAACATCCCGCCTCTCCTTTACGCCTTTCTCTCCTTCTTTTAATCGTCCTGCTTGCGATGCCCTGGGCCCATGCGCAGAGCGACCTGCCGCGGCAGGCCGTGGCCATTACTTACCCGCTCGATCAATCCGTGACGGTCAAGTTTCGCGGGACGACGCGCCTGCCGCGTTTGAGCGGCGAGGCGAAGGTCAGGCGGGCCGGGCGGCGCGGCACGCGCGTCGAATTGAGCGTCGAGAACCTGCCGCGCGCAAATGAGCTGGGCGGCGTCTATACGACCTATGTGCTGTGGGCCATCTCGCCGGAGGGGCGCGTGGATAACCTCGGCGAGATTAAGCGCGGCGGCAGCTTCATCGTCAATTCCAAGCTGGACGTGACGACGCCGCTCCAGAGCTTCGCCCTGATCGTCACGGCCGAGCCGCATTTTCTGGTCCGGGGCCCAAGCCGGATGGTCGTGCTGGAAAATCTCCCGCCGCGAAATCCCGGCGACGCGGACGTGGCGACCGTCAATGTGCAGTACGTCGGCAACTCCAGTGATTACTTCAACGATGCGCGTGTGCCGGACATGGCCGATGCCGATTACCGGAAGACGCCGGTCTCGCTGCTCGGCGCGCGGCAGGCCATCAACCTCGCACGCTATGCCGGGGCCGAACGCGATGCGCAGCCGGAGCTGGCCGATGCCAGGGCACAGCTTGAACAGGCTGAGAACGCCTGGCGGCTGAACCAGCCGGAGGCGGAGGTGGACGCGGCGGCCAGGCGCGCGATCAGCCTCGGCGCGCGTGCCGAAGAGATGGCCGAGTCGAGGAAGGCAGCGCGCCAGCGCCGCGACGAGATTGCGCGGCGCGATGAGGCCGTCCGCGATGCGGAGAGGACCGCGGCGACCGCTTCGACGCAGATAGCGGACCTGCGCGCGGCTTTAGAACGTGAGCAGCGCGCGCGTGAATTGGCCGAGCGCGATGCGGTTAACGCCACGCAGCAGGTGCGCGACCTGCGCACGGAAGTGGCGCGGCTGCGCGAGGAGTTGCAGAACGTCCGCGCGGAAGGCGAAGATGCGAAGGTCAAGCTGGCGCGTATCGAAGGCGAGCGTGCGGCGCTCGAAGCGCGCAGGGCCGCCGAGCAGCGCGTCGAGCAGCAGCGCACGACGGCCGTAGCGCTCAAACAGACGCTGGCGCGCTACGGCACTGTGCGCGAGACCAGCCGCGGTCTCCTGCTCGTGCTGCCTGAAACATTGTGGGCCAACGCGCGCGGGAGCGACCTGGCGGCCGCGGCCGCGGCAAAGCTCGAACCTTTGGCCGCGCTGCTGGCCAATAATCCAGACTACCAGATCGTGATCGAAGCCTACACGGATAATCGCGGCGACGAGGCTACCTTGCAGCAGTTGACGCAGGAGCGCGCACGCATTCTGGCCGAACAGTTCATCTCAGCCGGAATTGACGGCACGCGCATTCAGGCCACCGGGATGGGCACGGCCAACCCCGTCGCCTCCAACTCCAAACCCGCTACGCGGCTGCGCAACCGCCGCACGGAGATCATCCTTGTCCCCGCCAGCGCCCCGTCCAGCGCCGCGGCCAGCGACAGATGAAATGCCGTTCAATGGTTAATGGTAAATGGTAAATGGTAGGTAGAAGAGCCTCTTTTATCCTCCTATTTACCATTTACTATTTACCATCTACTATTTCCTCATGTCCCCGCTCGAAATCTTACAGTTCATAGGCTACAGCACAGGGGCATCGCTGCACCTGTGGATGGGCGCGCTGCTGTTGAAGAGGCGGCGCGGGCTGTCGAAGGTCGAGCGGGTCTTGCTGGCGCTGGCGGCCGGGATGGGCGTCTGGCACGCGAGTAACCTATTGGTCGCGCTGCACGGGCTGCTCGGTCTCGAAGGCGGGCGCTGGGAGACGCTGCTGCGGCTGGCGGATACCTGCGCGGTCATCAGCATCACGCTCTCTTACTCCTTTCTGCTGCACGCTCACCTGCATCTCTGGGCCACTGCGCGTTCACGCACGCTCTGGCCGACGGAGCGCGCGCGCGTCTACATGTCGTATCTTCCGGCGCTCTTTCTCTTCATCGCCGTGCCGCACATCTGGCGCGGCCCTTACGAGCCGATGCTCGACAAGTTTTCGCACACGCCGCTCCCATTCCCGGTCGAGGCGACTTACGCACTGGCGTTCGCTCTCTGGGCGGCCTACGTGCTGGCGCTGATTGCCGTCACAGACCTGCTCATCGCGCGGCTCTCCGCGTCGCAGAGCGAGCGGCGTTTGCTTCAGTTACTGGCCGCGTCTCTGTTGGCCATCGGCGGCCTGATTCTGGCCGTGCATGCCTTCGGGCTCGGGAGCGGGACGGCGCTCGGGCTGTATCTCAAGACGCTGGCGAACCTGGGCTCGCTGCTGCCCTCAATGCTCGTCGCGTATTACATCTACCGCTACCGCTACCTGGAGCTGATTATCAAAGAGAGCCTCATCGTGGCCACGTTCGGCGTCGTCGTGCTGGCGGTTTATCTCTTCGGGATACGCACCTTCGGCGAATGGCTGACGGCTCGCTACGGGCTGCGCGCGGGGGCCGTCGAAGCGCTGCTGATTCTGGCGCTGGCGCTGGCCGCCGCTCCCCTGCGCGGGTGGCTGGAGCGCCGCTTTCATCAACTCTTCGAGCGCGAGGCCGCGCTTTATAGAGAGGTCGTCGCGCGCATCGCCTCGCACGCGGGCCAGTACCGCAAGCTGCCGGAACTGCTCAGGTTCGTCGAGGAGCGGACGGCCCAGGCGCTCGGGTTTCGTCGCGTCACCCTCGTCGTCAGGCATCAACGGGACGACGCGGCGACGGCAGATGCGACAAGCGTCACACCGCGGGCGGAGCGCACCGGCGGCGGCGAGAAGACGGAGGCCGAAGAATGGGTTGATCGCCTGCTGGACATCTCGAAGACTAGAGGCTGGACGGCGGTTGAGGGCGAGAGGCTGCTGCGTGAGCACGACTATTCGATTGCTTACCCGCTGCGAAGAGAGAGGCAGGCGGTCGGGGTGATGCTGGTGGATGCTTCCGCCGACGCCCTGACGCCGGACGCGCGCTCCGTGCTCGAAGTCCTCTCGGGGCAGGTCGCCATCGCCATCGAGGATAGCCGCCTGGTCGAAGAGAACGTCCGCCTTGAGCGGCGCGTCGCGCAGGGGGAACGCCTGGCCGCCCTCGGACAGATGGCCGCCACGGTCGCGCACGAAGTGAAGAACCCGCTTTCGGCCATCAAGTCCATCGCGCAGGTGATGCGCGAAGACGAGAGCCTCAACAGGGAATACGCGCGCGACCTCAACCTGATAGTCGGCGAGACGGACCGCCTGAGCCGCAGCGTGACCCAGCTTCTGAGCTTCGCCAGGACCACTCCCTCTGTCGTCTCCGAGACCCGTGCCGACGAACTTATCCGCACTGTAGTCGAGTTGTTCCGCGCGGAGGCCAGCGGGCGGGGCATCAAGATCGAGTGCCGCGCGGAGGTCGGTCGGGAGCTTGACGGCGTGGGCGCGGCGGCCGTCCGCGATGCTCTCTCAAACCTCCTCGTCAATGCCCTCCAGTCAATGCCGTCGGGCGGGCGCGTGATGGTCGAAGCGGCCCCGAGCGGCGAGCAT
>DASVWH010000082.1:0-13074 GCA_036389715.1 Pyrinomonadaceae bacterium
CGGTTCGGGCCGAGGTCCAGGGTCTGAAGGCCGCCGAAGCGCGCGATGCCGTGGTCCACGTGAACGACGTAGTCGCCCACCTTAAGATCGCGAAAGTCCGAGAGGAACGCCGCCGTCTTGGACTTGCGCCGCCTGGCCGTCGTGCCGGTCGTCGGGACGGCGCGCCGCGCGGGGGCCGTCTCGCTGACCTCGTCAAAGAGGTCGCTCTCGACGTGCACGACGAGCCCTGAGCCGGGCAGCTCAAAGCCGCCCGAGAGGCGTCCGACAGTGACGACGACCGCCCCCGCCTCCGTGCCGAGCGCCGCGCCGCCTCTCTCGCCGCCGAGCGCGACGCGGGCCGCGACATCGTAATCGGAGAGAATCTCGCCCAGGCGCTCGGCCAGCCCGAGGCTGTGCATGACGAAAAGCGTCGCAGCACTTCGCTCATCGCGCGCGCGCCTGACATCGCTGGCCAGTTCGGGAAGCCGCCCGTGATAACGCCTGACAGACTGCGAGCGCCACTCCGTTTCCGCGGCGGCCTCGACCGCCGGAAAGAGAAAGAGCGGCTGGCCTGCGGTCGTGCGCGCGCGTCCGATGTTGATGTCGGGCTGCTCCGCATCGAGCGCCAGCCCTTCGTCAACGAGCGCGGCGGCCCGCCCGAGCGTGCGCAGCTCAAGCCGCCGCATCCCGCCCAGGCGCTCGCGCAGCTCCTCGGGCGTCAGGTACAGCTCTTCGGGTCTGAGGCCGAGGTCATCGGCGCTCTCCGTCTCAAGGTAACGCGCGCCGAGCGTCTCATAGACATGGGCGAGGTAGGTTTCGATTCCCACGGGCTCGTCAACGACCAGCACGGCATCGCGGAGGTAATCGAACGCGCTGGCCTTTCTTTCCTGGACCAGGGAGATGAGCCACTCCCAGCCGGGGAACGTCTCGCCCTCTCCGGCAAATTCGAGCCTGTCGCGTAGCGCGCGCTCGTATCGCTCATCGCTCCAACGCTCCCTGGCCCGCGCGGCCCACTCGCGGAAATCCTCCGCCGTCACGGTCAATTCGCGCATCGGCGCGATCTCGGTCTCCTTCAACTGCGTCGTCGAAAGCTGCGTCTCCGGGTCGAACTCGCGAATCGAATCAACCGTGTCGCCGAAAAACTCTATCCGCACGGGAGCGGCCATGCCCGGCGACCAGACATCCATGATGCCGCCGCGCATCGAAAACTCGCCGACCGCGCCGACCGGGTCTTCGCGGACGTAGCCGGAGGCCAGCAGCTTCTCGACCAGCTCTTCCGGCGCATGGTCCTGCTCGCGCCGCAGCCGAGCGCCCGCACGCGCGACCGCTTCGGGCGGCACGGTCCGGCGCACCAGGGCGCGGGCCGTCAGCAAGACGAAGTCCTGCGGGCCGCCCGCCAGTCGCCAGAGCGTCAGGGCGCGCTGCTCCAGCGTCTCGGCGTGCGGCGACGCGCCCGCGTAAGGGTCACCCTCCGAAGATGGCAGCGCGAGCACTGTCTGCTCACAGTCGCTCACGCCGCGCAGCGCGCAATACCAGAACCTGACATCGCGCTCCCAGGCTTCGAGGTCACGGTTGGCCTGCATCAGGACGGCGAAGCACCGGCCCGTCTCGCGCTGTAAAGCGGCGAGCGCCAGCGCCCGCGCGGGCCCCGCCGTCAGCCCGCCGACGGAGATGACGCGCGCCCCGCTCCGCAGCTCACCTAGAAGGCGCGCGTACTCCTCACCCCCGGTCACGCGCCGCAGCAGGTCCTGCAAGATTGATGTTGACTCGATAGTGCGACTCATCAGTTAGTGAATGCCAAACGGTAAAAGCCGGTCAATGGTCAATAGTGAATGGTCAATAGTAAATCGTAAATGGAGAAAACCGCTCTTCTATTGACCATTAACCATTGACTATTTACCCGACTTGATTCTCTCGATAATCGAAGTCGTCGAAGCGCCATCGACGAAGGGCAGGGCGAGGACGCGGCCGCCCGCGGCTTCCACTTCTTCGCGGCCGTGAATCTCGTCGAGCCCGTAATCACCACCCTTGACGAGCACGTCCGGCAGGACTTCCGCGATTAGTGCCCGCGGGCTCAGCTCGTCAAAGACGGTCACGTAATCAACCGCGCCGAGGGCCGCGAGCAGCTCCGCACGCTCTTCCTGAGCCATGATGGGACGCCCCGCGCCCTTCAGCTCGCGCACGGAGCGGTCGCTGTTGATGGCGACCATCAGCGCATCGCCGAGCGAGCGCGCACGCGCTAGGTAACGAACGTGGCCGACGTGCAGGATGTCGAAGCAGCCGTTCGTGAAGACCAGCCGCCGTCCACCCCGGCGCAGGCGCGCACGCTCGGCGCGCAGCTCTTCGCCTGAAACGATTTTTCCGCTCATCTTTTAGAATGGTAGATGGTAAATGGTAAATGGTAAATCGGCAAACAGCCGCTCATCTACTTGCCGTCCGCCGTCTGCCATTCGCCGCTCCCCATTTGTCGCTTCCCGCCTGCCATTTACCATTTACCATTTACCATTTACCATCTTCCCATGAGCATCCCTATCGAAGATAACGACCAGACGCGCGCGCGGCGCGAGCACCTGGCGGAGCTGCGCGCGCTCGTCGGCAATGTCTACCCGAACAGGTTCGAGCGCAGCCGCGTGACCAAGAACGCGAGCGGCGAAGATACTATCACGGCCCTCGTCGCGGAGTTCGGCCGCTACGCGCCGCAGTTGAAGGAAGGCGAGCGTCCCGCGCCCGAAGAGCTTGAGCGCGCCAACGCCGAATTGAGCGGCGTGGAGGTGCGCATCAGCGGCCGCATCGCGACGCCGCCGCGCGTGATGGGCAAAGCGGCCTTCGTGCATCTCTCGGACGGCGTCTCGCGCTTGCAGATTTACGTTCGCAGGGCGGATGTCAGGGCTGTCAACAACACGACGGGCGCGCTGATTGAAGACGAAGGCGCTGGCTGGCGGCTCTTCGGGCTGCTCGATCACGGCGACTTCATAGGCGTCGCGGGCTATCTCTTCCTGACCAAGACGGGCGAGCTTTCCGTCCACGTCCGCGAGCTACAGTTTCTGGCCAAGGCGCTCTTGCCCATGCCCGACAAGCTGCACGGCATCTCGGACCCGGAGATTCGCCAGCGCCAGCGCTACGCGGACCTCATCGCCGGGAGTCTCAAAGTGCAGGAGAAGACCGGCGAGGGCGAAGGGGCTGCGACAGGCGCACGCGAGTTGAGCACGCGTGAAGTCTTCGAGCGCCGCTCGAAGGTCATTACGGAGCTGCGCCGCTTCCTGGACCAGCACGGCTACGTCGAAGTGGAAACACCGATGCTCACGCCGAAGGCCACGGGCGCGGCCGCCCGGCCCTTCAAGACGCATCACAACGCGCTCGACATAGACCTCTACGCCCGCATCGCGCCCGAACTCTACCTCAAGCGCCTCCTCGTCGGCGGCTTCGAGCGCGTCTACGAACTCAACCGCAATTTCAGGAACGAGGGCATCGGCTACCGCTGGAATCCGGAGTTTACGATGCTCGAATTCTACTGCGCCTACATGGACGTGAACGGGATGATGGACTTCTGCGAGCAGATGCTGCATACAACAATCGAGCATGCAATAGGCGCTACGCGCATTAGCTTCGGAGAGCAAGAGATTGATTTTGGGAGCAAGTTCGAGCGGCTAACGATGAAAGAAGCAATAGTTAAATATTGGCCCGATGATTTCGCTACAGTGGGACAAGAGAAGATTGAAATAAGATTGTTGGACGATATAACGGGTGTGCGCTTTCTTAAAAGCCTGGTAAGGCTAATGGAAATGGAGATCACCGAAACAGTCACAAGCAAAGATGAAACAGTTGAGCGGACTGGACATCATAACCCGCAAGAAGCTTGGCGAATTGCTAAAAACATGAGTTCGACACCTCCTCCCATAATCAACGAATCAAAAGAGTCATGGATGGCTCGTAGCATCGCTAAAATATTTGAGATCGTTGCAGAGCCGCGCCTTATTCAACCCACATTCATCACAGACTTTCCGAAACCAATCTCCCCGCTCTCTAAAGGTTCACCCGCCGACCCGACAATTGCCGAGCGCTTCGAGCTTTTCATCGCGGGCATGGAATGCGCGAACGGCTTTTCGGAGCTGAACGACCCGGTCGAACAGTTCGAGAGGTTCGCGGAGCAGGCAGAGCAGAGGGAGCGCGGCGACGAGGAGGCGATGGTCCTGGACGAAGACTACATCCGCGCGCTCTCTTACGGGATGCCGCCCGCCGCCGGAATCGGCATCGGGATTGACCGCCTGGTGATGATTCTCACGGGCAAGCGCTCCATCCGCGACGTGATTCTCTTCCCGCACATGCGCCCCGAACGCAAGGCTGAAGAGACGGCGGCCGACGAGCAAGCCGGAGAAGAGTCCGCATAGATTTCCGGCGGCAATGAAGGTTCTCGCCGACGCTTTTAGACTCCGGGCCGACATCTTCAACCTCCCGGTCGCCGTCGAAGTACCGCCCGGCGCTGCTAAAGGTATCGTCGTCACGTCGAACGGCGCGGAGCCGGGACCGGGGCCCCGAGCGCCCATGTGGTGCAGCGGGGCACGATATAGTGCTCGGCGCAAAATCAATAAAATGTAATCGGCCCGCAAAGTTCGATTATCGCCCGCGCGCTCTGCTCCGGCACGAGCATTGCCAAGTAGTTGAGCGAAAGGGAGATCGAATATGAAATCAAGACACTCGCAGCATAAAATCACCGGACTTTTACTGGCATTCGCCGTCCTGTTCGGTACTGCCCTGGCGACCGCCGCCACGGCCCAGGCGCAGTACGGTCGTGACGATCAATACCGGCGTGAAGATCAGTATCGCCGCGACCGTGATTGGCGACAGGAACGTGAGCGCCGCGAACGTGAGCGCGCCAGGCAGGCGCGACGCGAACGGCGCGACGACCGCTACAGCCGCAACGACGGTTACGGCAACAATGGTCGTTATGGCGGCTATGGCGATAATGGTCGTTATGGCGGCTATGGAAACAACGGCCGTTACGGGAACAACGGCGGCTACAATAACGTCTACCAGGTCGCAGTGAATCAGGGTTACCAGGCGGGCTTGAACACGGGGGCTAACGACGCGAACCGCGGCCAGAGCTATAACCCGCAGAGGTCGCATTACTACAAGGACGCGGCCGAGGGCTACAACTCTTCATACGGCAACAGGGGACAGTACCAGCAGGCTTATCGCCAGGGCTTCCTCCGCGGCTACGAAGAAGGCTATCGCCAGTACAGCGGCGGCTACGGAAACAACTACCCGCGCAATAACCGGAGCAGCGGTATCGGCGGCGTGCTCGGCGAAATCTTCGGCCGACCCTAACCGGCAAGCACCGACGCAAGACAGATAGGACATAAAAGAACGGCGCGATTCCCGAACGGGCTCGCGCCGTTTTTGCCGGGCCGAGAAACCGATCATCACTTGCCCGGCAAGCCAACATCAAAGGAGGGCCGCACGCCTTGCGGCCCTCCTTCGCTTTAGTCTAAAGGGCCGCACCGCACGCTCCCGGCGACCGGCCCTGCCCTTTACTTCCGGCCCTTACCAGATTTGGCACCGCTCGGCGCGCACCATCGGGTCGCCCGGCTTACAGCCGAACGCCTGCGCGAACATCGGCATGTTCGAGAGCGGCCCGTTGACGCGGAAGCGCGGGAGCGGGTGCGGGTCCGTGATGACCTGCAAGCGCTCGTACTCGGGCGTCGCGCTGCCCGCCCAGACCTGTGCGTAGCCGAGGAAGAAACGCTGCTCGGGCGTGAAGCCGTCTATGTTCTTCGGGCGCGGCTTGCCTTCGAGCGACTTCTGGTAGGCCGCATAAGCGATGGTCAGCCCGCCTAAGTCCGCGACCGATTCGCCGACGACCAGCTTGCCGTTCTGCCTCAGATTATCCTTCGGGTCAACGACGTAAGAGCTAAACTGGTTGACGACGCACTCGGTGCGCGCCTGGAAGTTCTTGAGGTCTTCGGGCGTCCACCAATCCTTGAGATTCCCTTCGGCGTCGAACTTCGCGCCCTGGTCGTCGAAGCCGTGCGTCATCTCGTGGCCGATGACCGCGCCGATTGCGCCGTAGTTGAGCGCATCGTCGGCGCTGAGGCTAAAGAAGGGCGCTTGCAGGATGCCCGCCGGGAAGACTATCTCGTTGAGCGAAGGGCTGTAGTAAGCGTTGACGGTCGGCGGCGTCATGCCCCACTCGCCGCGTTCGACGGGCCTCCCGATCTTGAGCAGGCGGCGGTTGAACTCGAAGAGCTGGGCGCGAAAGCGATTGTCGAGAAACGAGCCGCGATCAACGGCGAGCGCCTCGTAGTTGCGCCACGTCTCCGGGTAGCCGATCTTGCGCGCGAAGGCTTCGAGCTTGGCGATGGCCTGCTTGCGCGTCGCGACTCCCATCCAGTCCAGGCGGCCCAGGTCTTCGCGCAGCGCGGCGATCAGGTTGCCGACCAGCTCCATCATCCGCGCCTTGGCCGCGGGCGGAAAGTTCTTCTTGACGTAGACCTCGCCGAGCGCTTCGCCGAGCGCCAGGTCCGTGCTCTGCACGCAACGCTTCCAGCGCGGCAGGTTCTCTTTCGTCCCCGTCAGGATGCGCCCCTTGAAGT
This sequence comes from Pyrinomonadaceae bacterium, assembly GCA_036389715.1. GTDB lineage: Bacteria > Acidobacteriota > Blastocatellia > Pyrinomonadales > Pyrinomonadaceae > DASVWH01. Next base: position 6,570 of record DASVWH010000082.1, read on the forward strand.
TGAAATCCTCTTCTACGAACTTCGACGAGAGCGCCGAGGCCGCTGTGTCAACCAGCCGCCAGCGCAGGTAGGTCTTCCAATCCGCGAGAGGAATAGAGGTCAACAGCCGGTCCAGGTCTTTGAAGAAGCCTGGCTGCGCCACGTTGACATCGCCAGCGGAGCGCAGCCCTATCTTCTGGAAATAGCTCTCCCAGGAGAAGGCGGGCGTCAGCGTCTTCAGCTCGGCCACGGTCATCTTGTGATAGACGGCGTTCGGGTCGCGCCGCTGAACGCGCGTCATCGAAGACTCCGCAAGCTTCGTCTCGATGGCCATGGCGGTCTTCGCACGGGCCGAGGCCGTGTCGGCGTCCATCCCCATCAGCTCGAACATCCTGGTGATGTGTGTCAGGTATTCGGCGCGTATCTTCTGCGACTTTTCGTCGTTGTTCGTGTAGTAGTCGCGGTCGGGCAGCCCGAGCCCGCCCTGCGCGGCCGAGCCGATCACGCGCGTGCTGTTCTTGTAGTCCTGCGTCGAGCCGAAATTGAAGAGCGCGTTGACGCCGCTGCCGTGCAGGCGCGCGACGATCTCCTGCATCCCGCGCACGTCCTTGAGCTGTTCGATGCTATCGAGGATGGGCTGAAGCGGCTTGAGGCCCGCGGCCTCCGCCCCCGCCTCGTCCATGCAGCTGGCGTAGTAATCGCCGATCTTGCGTTCGTTGCTGCCCCGCGCGGCGTGGCTGTTGCTGGCCGCCTCTTCGAGAATCTGGTGCAGCGCGTCCCTGTTCCTTTCGGCCAGCTGCTGGAACGTGCCCCAGCGCGGGTAGGCCGCCGGAATGGGATTCCTGGCTATCCAGCCGCCGTTGGCGAACTTGTTGAAATCCTGGCAGGCATTGGCGCTGCGGTCCAGGTTCGCTGGGTCGAGGCCGTTGCCGGTCGCGCCCGTCTGAGAATCAACGAATAATCCGAGCGGGTCGTCGGCGGGTTCGTTGAGAGCGGCCCGGCTCGTCCGCTCGGAGACGGCCGCGAGGGCGACCAACAGGACCAGCAGGGCGAGCAGGGCCCGTCGCCGTTTAGGTAGACTCATGGAGAATGCTCCTTCGTGGAAAGTGAAAAGTTGATGGCTGCGGGGACGAATCCGAATCTTAGCAAGACTCCGTTCGTCCAATCAACCGCAGTCCGCACGCGCCGCGTGAAAGCCTCACCGGGCCGCCCACCCTTCTTGAAAGCAGTGCGCGGAGGAACGCCGAGCGGGCGCTTTTGCCCGCGCTCCTACCGGGTGGACGCTTTCGCCGCCTCTGTGTTAAATTCACTCCCGTTCATACCCGACTGATTAAGGGCGGCCTGTGGGAGAACTGGCCGCGCTGAAAGCGCCTTCCGCACTGATAAAGAACGCAACGCGATCTGAAATAAGCCTTTGATTAGGCTTTTATATCGAGTCTACAGGATTAGCGTCCGCACTCTAACGGTAGCACTGTGAACAAAGAGAGAGATAAAACAGGACCCGGCGTGGTTGACCTCGCGGACGCGCGTGTGCGTCTCCAGCGTTCGCGCACGAAGATTTCGCGCGAGGACCTGGCCGCCGAGATGGAAGAGGTGCGCGCGCTGCTCGACCAGGGGCTTTCGACCGAGGTCAAGGGACGGCTGATGCCGCTGATGGCCGCCGCCCGTCATAACGAATCACTTCTGGCGCAGGCCCGCTGTATGCTCTCGGCGGCGCTGGAGATGCAGGGGCGTTACCAGGAATCGCTCGAAGCCGTCCAGATGTACGAGACGCCGGAGGGGCGCGCCGACCTGGATGCGGACGCGGCCGCCTGCCTGAGAGTCCAGATCGGACTCGCCTACAACTACACTGGCGATCACCCGAAGGCCATTGCGCTGCTCAACGCGGCGCTGCGCGAAGAGTCCGAGAGCGCCTCGCACATCTATCTGGGCGCGCTCTACGCCGCGCTGGCGCGCGTTTACCGGAGCATCAACGAATACACGATTGCGCGCGACTATTCGCAGAAGGCGCTGGAGAACTACCGCGAGACGGGCGACTGGCGGGGCCTGGCCGAAGCCTATTTCGGCCTCGCGATGGCCGACACCTGCGAGGGCCTGCACGAGTCCGGCCTGGAGAACTTCGAGCAGGCGCTCAAACTCGTCGGCGAGCACCAGGCCCCTTACCTGCTCGGCAAAATCTACTCCAACATGTCCGGCGCGTGCTGGTTTCTCAAGCGCCCGCAGGAGGGCATCCGCTACCTGGAAAAGGCCATCGGCTATTACGAGTGCACGGAGCACAAGGCGAGCGCCTCACTCGGCTACAATAACCTCGGCATCAACCTGATCCTCGTCGGCGACTGGAATCGCGCGCAGCAGGCTTTGGAGCGTTCGCTGGCGCTCGCCTCCGAGCTCAACGAGCGCGGCACGCAGGTCGCCACGGTGCTCGACTCGCTCGGCGAGCTGAGCACTCTGCGCGGCGACCTCGATGAGGCCCGCACACACCTTGAGCGCGCCGTCGCCCTGGCCACGGAGAACGGCAATAAGTGGTATTCGGGCCAGGCGCGCCGCTCGCTCGGGCGCTGCTACCTGGCGATGAACGACGCGGAGGGCGCGTTGCGCGAGGGCCGCCGGGCGCTCGACCTGGCCGAAAGAATAGGCGACCGCCAGGCCATCTGTGAATCGCGCCTGCTCCTCGGCGAAGCCTACCTGCTCTCCAACAACCTGCCGGAATGCGCCGCCGAGTTGCAGAAGCTCGGGTCCGAGACGACGGATTCCGTGACCGACTTAGGTTTCGCGGGCGAAGCGCAAAGGCTCTTCGGCAGGCTCGCCATGCGCCAGCACGACGCGGCGCTGGCCGCGCAGCATTTCGCCCGCAGCGTCTCCATCTTCGAGCTGCTCGGCGACCGTTACCGCGAGGCCCGCGCGCATTACGAGATGGGCCGCGCCTACGCCAGCACGCAGCCCGAACGGGCCGAGGAGCATCTGGGGCGCTCCGTCCATACGTTTCGCGAACTGGGCGCGCGGCTCGATCTGGCGCGCGCCGAAGAGGCCCTGGCCGCGCTCGATCGCGACGCGCCCGAGCAGCAGAACGAACGCTCTGCGCTGACGCAGCTCCTGACGCTCAGGCTGGCCGAGGCGGTCGCCTCGCGCGAGCTGCTGCTGCGCGAGCTGGGCGCGGTGCTTCACCAGGAGACCAACGCCGAGCAGGTGCTGATCGTCGAGCCCGCGGAGGATAACCGCAGCCGGGTCGTCGTCGCGCACGGCTGTACGACCGAGCAGGGCGCGGAGCTGGCCGAGCGACTCGGCAGTCTCGGGACGGACCAGGAGAGAGAGCGTTTCGCGGTCGGGGAAGATGCCTCGATCATCGCTTTGCGAGCGCCGAACGCTCCGCCCGCACTGCTCTTCGTCTCGCCGCGCGCGGCCATCAAGATACCGGGCGGCATCTCGCTTGAGCCGCTGCTGCGCGTCGTCGAGCTCGGGATGGATGTCTGCGCCCTGCGCTCGCGCACACAGGCCGGGCACGGCCCGCAGGACCAGGACACGCTGGCCGGTTCCAGCCTGATGCCTGGCTTCATTCATTCGAGCCCGGCGATGACGCGCCTGGTCGAAGAGGTTCACAAGATTCGTTCTTCGGACGTGACGGTGCTGGTCACGGGCGAATCCGGGACCGGCAAGGAGCTGGTCGCGCGAGCCATTCACGCTATCTCTTCGCGTCGCTCCAAGGTCTTTGTTCCCTTCAATTGCACGGCCGTGCCGAAGGAGCTGGCGGAGGGCTACCTGTTCGGCTACAGGCGCGGGGCGTATACGGGGGCGGTCGCCGATTCGCCCGGCGTGATTCGCTCGGCGGCGGGCGGGACGCTCTTTCTGGACGAGATCGGCGACCTGCCGCTCGACGTGCAGCCGAAGCTCCTGCGCTTTCTGCAGGAAGGCGAGATTCAGCCGCTCGGCGAGCAGCGCCCGATCAAGGTTGACGTGCGCATCATCGCCGCCACCAACACGGACCTCGAAGAGATGGTCGCCGACGGGCGCTTCCGCGAAGACCTCTATTATCGCCTCAACGTCATCCGCCTGCGCGTGCCGCCCCTGCGCGAGAGACGCTCAGAGATTCCGACCATCGTCAACTATTACATCAATCATTACTCGGCCAAGTTCGGGCGGCGCGACATAGAGGTCACGCCGCAGGCCATAGACCTCCTGATGGTCTGCGACTGGCCGGGCAACGTCCGCCAGCTCTGCAACGAGATTCAGCGCATCGTCGCGCGCTCGGAAGACGGGACGGTGCTCACGCCCGACCAGCTCTCGCCGGAGTTGAGACGCACTTCGGGGCCGCTCTCCGCCCCGCACAGCATCACGCCGCTCAATGCGGTCACGGGCGCGAGCGTGCAGAACCTGACGCTCTCCGACGCTCTGGCCGAACTCGAACGCCGGATGATCGGCGAGGCGCTGCGCAAGCACGGCGGCAATATCTCGCGCGCCGCACGCGAACTCGGACTCACACGCCGCGGCCTCTATCTCAAGCTCGAACGCCATGACCTGAGCGCCAGCGCCTGAGCCCGTGAGCGCGCCGCAGCAGCTCGACGGCCGGAGCCTAAAATCATCCGCGCCGCCCGGCTTCAATCGAACAGCGCAGCGCGTTTGTCGAACAGAACGCATTTCAATCCCCGGCACAGCGTGCCCCCGAGCCTGGGGTCAGGCCGGGCGCTCCCCTTTCTCTCCCATCCCTCTTGATAGTCGAGCCGGGCACGCGGGCGGCGCACACACACTCTCTGAAGTGAAAGGGTCAGGCAACCGGAAGCCATGCAAACCACTAAGGGACACGTTCTTTACGTCGAGGACCACGACGACACGCGAATCCTGATTACGCTGATGTTGGAACAGGCCGGATTCCAGGTGACGGCCGTGACCAGCGGCGAGGACTGTATCGCCCTGGCCCGGAGCGGCCAGCGCTTCGACCTTTACCTGCTCAACCACACCTTCCCTGACGCTTCGGGCGTGACCATCTGCGAGGCGCTCCGTGAGTTCGACCAGGAGACGCCGCTCATCTTCTATTCCGGGCGCGCCCTGGAAAGGGAGAAAGAGGCTGCGCTGCGCGCCGGAGCGCAAGACTACCTGATTAAGCCCAACGATCTCTTCAACATCCCCGGACACGTCGCCAGGTGGATTGAGCGGACCCGCTCCTCTGCCCCACCACCGGCTTAAAAGACGACCCGCCACGGAAGCATATATCACTACTTTTCATATAATCAGGAGCGATTCATGCGTCATTATCACAAGCGGTCAAACGTAGAGACTACTTTCTCAATGATAAAGCGGAAGTTTGGCGAGAGGCTGAGAAGCAAGACGGAAGAGGCGCAGACTAATGAGGTGCTGTGTAAAATCCTTTGCCACAATCTTTGTTGTGTGATACAGAGCATGTACGAACTTGGGATAGAGTCGGACTTCTTAAATGAAACGCAAGGAACTTAAAAGTCAGCATTGCTGCAAGTCAATGGCCGCTCAGGTGAGCGCACAATGCGACCAGCATCCAGACCCATTCGACTGTGCAGATAATCTTATCTACTACTCGGAGAAGCTTGACGAGTACGGCATCATTATTCACGATGGCGGCTCGTCATACTGTACTATTCAATACTGCCCGTGGTGCGCAACTAAACTTCCAGAATCAAAACGCGATAAGTGACTTTATGGTCAGAATCCTCACTTGCCCATAAAGTCACTTAACTTTCAGACTTTAGGGGCAAAGCCCCCACGCGTGGGCTTTGCCTAAAAAGGGTGAGATTCTTAAGCAGTTTTTAGGCAGGCAGAAAGGTTTTTGGGCAACATGCCTGCAAAGGAATACAGATTAGTTTATATCGAGTGGGCGGATTCTTACGGCTGTTCGCCAAACTGGACGGATATAGAGGACTGCTCGCCCGCCCCGATGGTCTGCCAATCCGTGGGCTGGCTAATACATGATGATAAGGATTGTAAGGTAGTAGTCCCGCACATGAGCGAACCCGATCACCCTAACGCTTTCAAAAGACAAGGCTGCGGAGATATGACTATCCCCACAGCCTCGGTTTTGAGAGTTATTGATTTGACAGTACCTGAGCGAAAGAAGAAACAGGCTTAGCGCCCTTTCTTTCCGCCGCCCTTGCTTGGCCTTTGCGTTAGTGCCGACCCCGCGGTGCTTTTCGCAGCCTTAGACGTTCTACCGTCGCTTAGCTGCTTGCTCGCAGTCGAGCCAACCTTCTTTGATGTCTGTTCGTTCTTTGCCATGTTACTTCTTTCCTTTCTTTCTTCCGGGCTTGTGGGGTGCGTTGGCTAACACAGAACCCGCTAGACTCTTTATTAGCTTAGAGGCTTTAGGGCTTCCGAGTGCCTTACCTGCTTTTTTCAGGACTCTTTTCGATGCTTTCGCGTGACTCATAACCAACTCCTTTGTTTAATGAGCGGTACTGATTTGCGCCGATGAAATGGTAGCACACTACGCCACTTGAGCATAGAACCTCGGCTTAAGTCCTAACTCATACATACTCTGAATCAGACAGCAAATGTTATGACAGAG
>DASVWH010000083.1:0-2989 GCA_036389715.1 Pyrinomonadaceae bacterium
TTCTGCTACGCGAAGAAAAAGAACGTCTCGCCCGAGCACGCGGGCGTGTTCGGCTACGGCGACGTATGGACGTGGGTTGCTATTGACCCCGAGACGAAGCTAGTGCCGTGCTGGCACGTCGGCCGCCGTGATGCCGTCGCCGCGAATGAGTTTATGACAGACCTCGCCAGCCGCTTAAAGTCTCGCGTGATGCTGACTACGGACGGGCTGAGGGCTTACCTTGAAGCCGTCGAGGGCGCGTTCGGGGCTGACATTGATTACGCGCAGTTGGTGAAGATTTACGGCAAGTCTCAGGACGAAGTTAGATACAGCCCCGCGGAGTGCATCGGGACTCACTGTGAGGTTATCTCCGGCGACCCGTTCCCGCCGATGATTTCCACCAGCATGGTTGAGCGGCAGAACCTTACGATGAGGATGTCCATGCGCCGCTTCACCCGCCTCACGAATGCCTTCTCAAAGAAGGTTGAGAATCATATGCACGCGATAGCCTTGCACTATATGCATTATAACTTCGCGCGCATTCACAAAACGCTCCGTTGCTCGCCTGCGATGGAAGCGGGCGTATCCAAGACGCTGTGGAGCATAAGCGATATAGTTGCGCTGGCGGATAATCCGAAGTACGCGAGACGCGACGAAGATTAAGCCTGCGGACAAAGCAAGAGGCCCGCTCTTTTCGGAGCGGGCCTCTTGCTTTGCGGTCTGCATTACCAAGTAAGCGTGCAATCTCCGCAGCGTGCGCAGACTATACCCTCCACGGGCACGTCAGGCTCCCGAAAAGGATGCCGCTTCACCTTGTCATACCCTACGCTTATTGCGCGCCCGACTTCTTGCCGCTTCAAGAAGCCAACGGCCCCGCAGTTCGGGCACGCCTGCTTTTTCAACTCTTGTTCAGTTAGATTTTCCATTAGAGTCATCCTTACTGTTCAATAAGCCATAGTTTGATGGACTCCCCTCCGACTTGAGGGTTGACTTAATTCTACCCTCTTCTGTTGAACATTGAAAATGACCCACTACCGAAAGTTTATCTTCCGACAGCGGCGTGCACGGAAGGCCGCCTTGCTTTCACACAGGATTCGGGCGGCTCAAACCGCGCCGACGTTCCGGAGAACGAAGCGGGCTTTATTCTGAGACTACGGCCCGGCGACACCATTTTCATGCACATTCTATCCGTGGAAGCGGTCAGTAAAGACTACGGACTGCGGCCCGTTCTGGAGAACGTCAGCCTCAGCCTCAACAGCGACGAGCGCGTCGGCCTGGTCGGGGTTAACGGTTCCGGCAAGACCACCTTCCTCCGCCTCGTGGCCGGCGAGGAACGGCCCGACGCCGGGCGCATCACTCTCGCCGACGGCATCACCGTCGGGTACCTGCCGCAGAACCCGCCTTTCGAGGCGGAGGCGACCGTCCTGGAAGCCGTGTTCGCCGCCAGCGACGCCAGGATGAAGTTGCTGTTGGACTACGAACTCGCCTGCAACGAACTCGCGGCTGCGGGCGGGGGCGAGCGGCGCGCGTTAGACCGCGTGTCGGAGTTGGGTCGCCGTCTGGAGGCGTCCGGCGCGTGGGAACTGGAGACGAACGCGCGGACGGTACTCGGCCGCCTGGGCATCACCGACACGAACGCGCCGATGGGCACGCTCTCCGGCGGGCAGCGCAAGCGCGTCGCGCTCGCGCACGCGCTGATCGAGCGCCCGGGGCTCCTCATCCTCGACGAGCCGACCAACCACCTCGACGCCGAGACCATCTCCTGGCTCGAAGATTATCTGGGCGGCTACGGCGGCGCGCTCCTGCTCGTCACGCACGACCGCTACTTCCTCGACCGCGTGACGACGCGCATCCTCGAAGTCGAAAGGGGCGCGGTGCAGGCGTTCGACGGGAACTACGCCTACTACCTCGAAAAGAAGGAGGGGCAGGAGACGGCGCGCGCCGCCGAGGGGCAGAAGCGGGAGATGCTGATTCGCCGCGAGCTGGCGTGGCTGCGGCGCGGCGCGAAGGCGCGCACGCGCAAGTCGAAGGCCCGCGTGGAGCGCGCCGAGAGTCTGATCGCACAGCCCAAAGAGGCGGCGCGTGCCGCGCTCGACGTGTCGGTCGGCTCGACCCGGCTGGGCAAGAAGGTGCTGGAGCTGCGCGACGTCACGAAGTCGTATGACGGCCGGGTGCTGATCGATGGCCTGAGCCGCATCCTGAAGCCCGGCGAGCGCATCGGCGTTATCGGCCCGAACGGCGCGGGCAAGACGACGCTGCTCGAAATCATCGCCGGCAGGGTCGCGCCGGACGCGGGCTCTCTCGAAGTGGGTCAGACCGTGCGCATCGGGTACTACGACCAGGAAAGTCGTGCCCTCGACGAAGGGGAGCGGGTGATTGATTACATCCGCGCCGTCGCCGAACGGGTCGAGACCGCGGACGGCTCATTCATCACCGCGGGGCAGATGCTCGAAAGGTTCCTCTTCACCGGCGCGATGCAGTACGCGCCGATAGCAAAACTCTCGGGCGGCGAGCGCCGGCGGCTCTACCTGCTGCGCGTGCTGATGGGCGCGCCAAACGTCCTGCTGCTGGACGAGCCGACGAACGACCTCGACATCCAAACCCTGATGACGCTGGAAGATTATCTGGACGGCTTCCCCGGCAACCTGATCGTCGTCAGCCACGACCGCTACTTCCTCGACCGCACGGCGGAGCACGTCATCCGCTTCGAGGGCGGGGGCCGCCTGCGCGAGTACCCCGGCAACTACTCCGCATTTCTCGAAGCACACCGGGAGGAAGAGAGCGAGGCCGCCCCCGCCAGGCCCGCGGACGCGGCGCGGCCGGCAGGGCGGCAAAGCCATGCGCCGCCGACGGCCAAACGCAAGCTGTCATTCAAAGAGCGTAAAGAGTTGGAGGAGACGGAAGCCCGCATTCAGGCCGCCGAGCGGCGCGCGGCGGAGATAGAGACGGAACTGTCAGCCAACTCAAGTGACGCTCACGTCGTGCATCGGCTCTACGAGGAGCGCGAGGA
>DASVWH010000084.1:0-48457 GCA_036389715.1 Pyrinomonadaceae bacterium
TTTCTGCCGGACAAGGCTATAGACGTTCTGGACGAGGCGGGTGCGCGCGTCAAGCTGCGTGTGCGCCGCGAGCAGGTCAACATAGAAGAGTGGAATTCTCCTTTCATAGAGTTGCCGCATACGTCCTATGCCGGAGATAAGCCGCTCGGCAGTCTTCGCATGCAGGCGACGGACGAAGACGCGCTCGTCTCTGCTGAAGTCACGAAAGACGACATAGAGGAAGTGATTGCGCGCTGGACGGGCATTCCCATCACGTCGCTCAAGGAAGAAGAGACGCAAAAGCTGCTGCGGATTGAAACCGAGCTGCATTTGCGCGTCGTCTCGCAGCGCCCTGCCATCTCTGCGCTCGCCCGCGCCATTCGCCGCTCGCGCGCCGGACTCAAGAACCCGCAACGTCCAGTCGGCTCGTTTCTCTTCCTTGGGCCTACGGGTGTTGGCAAAACCGAGGTCGCGCGCTCCCTGGCTGAGTTTCTCTTCGGCTCAGAGCGTTCGATGATTCGCTTCGACATGTCCGAGTTTATGGAGAAGCATTCGGTCTCGAAGCTGATTGGCTCGCCCCCCGGTTACGTCGGGCACGAAGAGGGCGGACAACTGACCGAGCGCATCAAGCGTTCGCCGTATTCTGTGCTGCTCTTCGACGAGATTGAAAAAGCGCACCCGGATATTTTCAACGTCCTGCTTCAGGTCTTTGAAGACGGGATTCTGACGGACGCGCTCGGCAACACTGTGGATTTCAAAAACGCCATCATCATCATGACCTCGAACATCGGGGCGCGCTTTATCCAGAAGAAGGGGACGCTCGGCTTTCAGGCGACGACCGACACTTCGCGCGAGAAGATGGAAGAGATGGTCATGTCGGCCGTCCGCCAGACCTTCAACCCGGAGTTCATCAACCGCCTCGACGAGATCATCATCTTCGATCAACTGGTTGACGAAGAGCTGCTCGAAGTCGTGCAGTTGCAGGTGGACCAGATGAACCGGACGCTCCAGACGCGCGGGCTCGAAGTTCGCCTGACGGAGGAGGCCAAGCGCTGGCTGGTGACCAAGACCTGCGCCGACCGTTCCTACGGCGCGCGCCCCTTGCGCCGCGCCCTGCAAAAGTACGTCGAGGACCAGCTCTCCGAGGCGCTCATCCAGGGACAGCTCGGCGAAGCCACGCTGATCGAAGTATTCCTGGACGAAAACGAGTTGAGCTACCGCCCGGCGGGCGTCGAAGAGCTGGGCGATGCGCTTTTGATTCACTGAAATCGAGCCCCGGAAGCAGCAAGTCCAGAGTCTAAAGTCCTCGTGCGGTTTTGACTTTAGACTCTGGACTTTGGACTTTAGACTCGTTTTGCCTGTATAATTCGCGCCTTTGTTACCGGGGAACCTGGCAACGGCCTCGCGGCGGCCTGAATCAAACGGCTTCAATAGTCTTGCGCCGCGTCCGGCCCGATAGTTTTTGTTGTCTTTTTACTTTTACCTTAATTTCCGCTCCCCAAAGTCTTTCAAGTAACTCTGAGGGAAAATAGCTTTTATGCGCACTTTTCGTGCTTCCTTGCTCATCTTGATGGGCACAGTTATCGGAATGGCTACGCTGCTCCTGGCCCCGGCGAGCGTCCGCGCGCAAGCTCAATCGCAGCGCCTGGTCGAGACCGTGGATGTCCGTGGCAATCGCCGCAACCGCGACGAGGACCTGCTCTATTACGTGCAGACGCGTCCGGGCGACCCCTTCAACCCCGAGCAGGCTCAGCGCGACCTGCAAACCCTGCTGGCCCTTAACTTCTTCGACAAGACGGAGGCCAGCGTCGAGACCGAAGAGGGAGCGCGCGGCGGCGTCAACGTCATCTTCAACGTCAAGGAACTGCCCATCATCCGCGACATCCAGTTTGAAGGCATGAAGTCGGTCGCCGAGTCCGATGTCCTTAAGGCTTTCCGCGAACGGCGCATCGGCGTTTCCAAAGAATCCACGCTCGATCCCGTTAAGGTCGTCAACGCGACCCGCGTGATTAAAGAGCTGCTGGCGGCGCGCGGGCGTCCGAACGCGACCGTCGAGCCGCGTTACGAGGAGGTCTCGACGACCTCGACGGCCGTCACCTTCGTCGTCAGGGAGGGCGAGCGCGTCCGCGTCGTCGAAATCCAGTTTGAAGGCAACCAGATTTTCAGCGACGGGAAACTGCGCTCGCAGATGGGCTACGTCAAAGAAGCGGGGCTCATCTCGCGCTTTAAGGGTCAGGACATCCTCGACCGCGAGAAGTTGGAAGTGGACCTGCGCCGCGTCCAGTTCTACATGCGCTCGAAGGGCTACCTTCAGGCGCGCACGGGCGAGCCGCGAATCGAGGGTCTGGGCCGGCGCACGACCGGCTTCTTTATTCCGCTGCCGCTCCTTTCGTCAACGGACGAGGCGCTGCGCGTGACGATTCCGGTGACGGAAGGCAAGGTCTACCGCATCGGCTCGATCAAGATCGAGGGCAACTCCATCTTCTCCGAGCAGGTCATCACCAACGTCATCGGCCTCAAGCCGGGCGACATCGCCAACGGCGAGCGCATCGGCAAGGCGCTCCAGGAGGACCTGAAGAAGGCCTACGGCTCGCAGGGCTTCATTCAGTACGAGTACGACGTTGAGCCCAACTTCCGCGACAACGCGCAGGACGCCAAAGAGGGCATCGTGGATTTCAAGTTCACGATTACGGAGGGCAAGCAATTTACGCTGCGCCGCCTGGAATTTCTCGGCAACACCTTCACGCGCGACAACGTGCTGCGCCGCGAGATGCTCGTCAACGAAGGCGACATCTACAGCCAGAGGGCTTTCGACATCTCGGTGCTGCGCCTGAACCAGCTCGGCTTTTTCGAGCCGGTTGACCCGGAGAAGGACGCAGACTTTCGGACCAACGAAGAAGAGGCGCTCGTTGACGTGAACCTCAAGGTCTCGGAGCGCGGCCGCCAGCAGATCTCTTTTAACGGCGGCATCTCCGGCATCGGCGGCTCTTTCTTCGGCCTGGAGTATTCGACCAACAACCTGCTCGGCCGCGGCGAGACGCTCTCGTTCAACCTGGCCTACGGCAATCGCCAGCGTTCGTTCCAGTTCTCTTTCACAGAGCCCTATGTGCGTAACCGTCCGATCACGGTCGGCTTCTCGGTCTTCACTTTTTCGCAGAAATTCTTCGGCGAGGGCACTTTCCTCTCGCAGAACCTGAACGCGCAGCAGGGGCTCTTCGGCTCGTCCGTCGATTTCTTCAACACACAGGAAGAGAACCTCTTCACGCGTAATTCGACGGGCGCGTCCATCTTCGCCAGTTCCTTGCTCTCGGAATTCATGCGCAAGACTTCCTTCACGCAGCTCTCGCGCATCGGTCTTTCGTACCAGATTTCCTCGACCAGCGTGAAGGACCCGGAGGTCAACGCAGACCCGGCCAACGCGACGCAGTTCATCCCGATCATCTACAAGCAGCCGAACATCCTGACGAGTCGCGCGACGGCCTCTTTCGCTTACGACACGCGCGGCTTCGCCAAGGACCCGAACGACGCTGTTCGCGGCAAGCAGGTCTCGGCCAATCTGGCGGTCGCCGGACTCGGCGGCGACGTGCGCACCTACGCGCCCTTCCTCTCCTACACGCAGTTCTTCCCGGTGCGCCGCACGGGCAGAGACCAGCAGCCGGAGGTCTTCGGCTTCCGCGTCGTCGCGGCCCACGTCGGCAGTTTCGCGACCTCCAGCAAGATCAGGAATTCGGGCTCGCTCGCCTTTATCAACGGCGTGCCGATTTACGAGCGCTTCTTCCTCGGCGACGAATTTACGATTCGCGGCTACAACGTCCGCTCGATCAGCCCCATCGTTCCGCTCGATACGTTTATCACTTCGCGCAACGTCGTGCTGGCGACCAATGCGTCCGGGGCGGCGGTTCCGGCCACGGGTCTCCCGGCAGAGCTTGCCAACATCGGCGTTTTCACCGGCCCGACCGGCAACAACCGTGCGCAGTTGAATCGAACCTTTACGGCCATCGGCGGCGACACGCAGCTGCTCGGCAACTTCGAGTACAGGATACCGATCTTCGGCCCTGTGACGCTGGCGGCCTTCGCCGACGTGGGCTCTTCCTTCAACCTGCGCGGCGGCGGCGACCAGATATTTTCGAGCGAGTTTCTCAGCTCTGAAACCTACGTCCCGACGCTCGGGCTGATTCCCTGCCGCGGCAGCTTTGCCCTGGCCAGCCTGAACGCCTTCGCGGCCTGTAACAACAATTCACAGCTCGCGCTCTCAAGCGTTACGGGCGGGCTGCTGATACGCGATAACCGCCTGGTCTCCGACGAAGAGTACCGCAACGCGCTTGCGGTCGGGCCGGTGGACCCGATCTCGGGCTTGCCCGTCGGTTTCCAGCAGGTCTTCCTGCGCGGCGAAGCGCAAACCAATACGGTCGTGCGCCTGGGCGAAAGCCTCTTTTCAAAATTCGGCGATGTCCGTTCGAGCCTGGGCCTGGAGCTGCGCTTCCAGGTTCCGATCATCAACGTTCCGTTCCGCCTGATTTATGCATATAACCCGAACGCGCGGCGCGGCTTCCTGCCCGAGCTTCCGGGCATCCCTTTCAATGAGAAGAAGAGCGTGTTTCGCTTTAGCGTCGGGCGCACTTTTTAACCCTTTTGTTTGTCAACCATACAGGCAGCGCGTGCATCTACTATTGGACACCGGCAGAGCAGCACCAAAGCCTTTCACAGTAAGGAGCACTACAAGAAAGTTATGAGAAGATTCAATTTGATAGCCGCAGCCTTTATTCTGGCGGCCATCGTCTCACTCCCCGCTTACGGACAAACGACCAACCGCCCGGCCGCCAGGCCCGCCGCCACACCGGCAGCGGCAGCGCCCGCAGGCCCTGTCCCTGACAGCAAGATCGCTTTCGTTGACACGAGCGCCTTCGGCGACGATAAGGCTGGCATCGGCCGCTTCGTCAATGCGCTCAAATCGCTGGAGCGCGAGTTCCAGCCGCGCCAGACCGAGCTGACCAACATGCAGAACCGCCTGCGCAGCCTGGCCGACGAGATCAACAAGCTCAACAGCGGCAGTTCCGTCGTTGACCCGAAGACGCTGCAAACGAAACAGGATGAGGGCGAGAGGCTGCAAATAGACCTCAAGCGCAAAAAAGAGGACGCCGACGCCGCTTTCCAGAAGCGTTATGCGGAAGTGGTCAGCCCCATCTCCGAAGACATCGGCAAGGCGCTCGACGCCTTTGCCAGCCAGCGCGGCATCACCATGATTCTCGACGTGAGCAAGCTCGCTCCGGCCATCCTGACGGTTAACCCCGCGATGGACGTGACGAGGGCTTTTATCGCCGAGTACAACAGCTCGCACCCGGCAACGGCTGCAACCCGCTAAGCCCGCGTTAAGAGCAGATGGTGAACAGTCGAGTGGACGCCGCGCCGCCGCTTCGTCTGTGCTATTCACCATCTGCTCTTTACACGGCCGACCACCTGCCCACATGACCGTCTACGACGCACGAGCCATCCAGGAAATCCTGCCGCATCGTTATCCCTTTCTGCTCGTGGACCGCATCATCGAGCTTGTTCCCGGCGAAAAAATCATCGGCATCAAGCAGGTGACAATCAACGAGCCCTTCTTTCAAGGCCACTTTCCGGGCGCGCCCGTCATGCCGGGCGTCCTGGTCGTCGAAGCGATGGCGCAGGTCGGGGCGGTTTACGCGCTCAGCCAGATGCCGGACCGCGACGATAAGCTGGTGCTTTTTAGCGGGATAGATAACGCGCGCTTTCGCCGTCCCATCGTGCCCGGGGATACGCTGACGCTCGAAGTGACGCCCGTGCGCGTCGGCTCGCGCGTCCAGCGCATGCGCGGCATCGCGCGGGTCGAAGGCGAGGTCGCCGCCGAAGCGGACATCATGAGCGTCATTACCAAGAGGAGCGCCACCTCACAATGAGCACCGCTTCGCCGCGTAATCGCTCCCGTGCCGCCGCAGCGGACCGCGCACGGATGATTCATCCTTCGGCAGTCGTCAGCCCCAGCGCACAGATCGGCAGCAACTGCTACATCGGCCCTTATTCGATCATCGGCGACGAGGTCGTGCTCGGCAGCGGCGTGCGCCTCGAATCACACTGCGTCATCGAGGGCCGCACCTACATCGGCGACGAGACGCACGTCTTCCCCTTCGTCTCCATCGGGCTGGCCTCGCAGGACTTGAAGTACAAGGGCGAGCCTTCGGAGACGCGCATCGGGCGGCGCAACAAGATACGCGAGTTCGTCACCATCCATCGCGGGACCAAGCGCGGCGGAATGCTGACGCAGGTCGGCGACGATTGCCTGATTATGGCGCAGGCGCACGTCGCGCATGATTGCATCCTCGGCGACGACGTGATTATGGGCAACGGCGCCACGCTCGGCGGCCATGTGACGGTCGAAGACGGAGCGGTCATCACGGCCTATTCGGGCGTTCACCAGTTCTGCCGCATCGGGCGCGAGGCTTACATCGGCGGCTATTCCGTGATCGTCAAAGACGCGATGCCCTTTGCGCTGACGGTCGGGAATCGTGCCCGCTGCTATGGCCTCAACATCACTGGGATGAAGCGGCGCGGCTATCCGCCGGAGGTCATCAAAACACTGCATCACGCTTTTCACCTGCTGCTCTCCTCGCGTCTCAATACCTCGCAGGCGCTCGCTGCCATCAGCACCGAGATCAAAGACTCAAAAGAAGTGGAAGAGCTGGTCCGCTTCATCGAAACCTCTAAACACGGAGTCATTAAGTAGTAAACCGTCAATCGTCAATGGTAAATAGTCGAACGACTGCTCTCTTCTATTTACGATTGACCATTCACGATTCACTATTTGCGATTCACTATTTACCATTGACGATTGACCATTGACCAGCTTATGCGTTACGGGTTGATTGCGGGCAACGGACGGTTTCCCTTTCTGGTACTGGAAGGCGCGCGGCGGGCTGGCGTCGAGCTGTCGGTCGCGGCGATTCGAGAGGAGACGGACCCGGAGATCGAGCGTGTGGCCGAGCGCGTCGTCTGGGTCGGCATCGGGCAACTGGGCAAGATGATTCGCTTCTTCAAGCGCGAGGGAGTGGAACGCGCGATTATGGCCGGGCAGGTCAAGCACGTCCAGATTTTCAGCGGCGCGATTCCAGACGTGCGGATGCTCAAGATGCTCCTGCGTCTTCCGCGCCGCAACACGGACGCGCTCATCGGAGCCGTGGCCGACGAGCTGGCGGGCGAAGGCATAGAGCTGATTGACTCCACCTTTTTCTTACAGGATCATCTCGCCGCGGAGGGCACGCTCTCCCTGCGTCAGCCCGACGAGCGCGAGCGCGGCGACATCGAATACGGCCTCGAAGTGGCGCGCGAGATAGCGCGTCTTGACCTCGGGCAGACCATCGTCGTCCGGTCGCGCGCCTGCGTTGCGGTCGAAGCGATGGAAGGCACGGATGCTACCATCAGGCGCGCAGGCGAGCTGGCGCGCGGGCGCTTGACCGTCGTCAAGATCAGCAAGCCGGACCAGGACATGCGCTTCGACGTGCCGGTCGTCGGCATCCCGACCATCGAAACCATGATCGAGGCAGGCGCGACCTGTCTCTGCCTGACGGCCAGCAAGACGCTCCTCTTTGATCGTCAGCGGATGCTGCGACTGGCTGACGAAAAACGGATCGCGGTCGTCGCCGTCCCGCCGGTTTAGGAAAGCAAAAGCAGGAAGGTAAAAAGCAAAAGCGAAGACCGGAGAGCAGCACGCTCTGTAGTCTTCGCTTTTGCCCTTAACTCACGAAAGCGGGGAGAAGGGCGTTGCGTTTACTGCCTGCGTCCAGAGAGAGGCGCGGGCGCAATCCGTCTACATCTCGGGCGCTGGCACTTTCAGCTCTTTGCGCCGGATGAAGGCTTCGCCGCGCTGTTCGAGCCCGGCCTTGTTGCCGAGCGCATAGAGCACGGAGTCGAGTATCTGCTTATTCTCGACCTTGAAGCTGGTCACGCCCGCCACCCTGGTATCGGGATCGCTGAATTGAAGCGTCAGGTAGCGATACTTCTTTTTGATGAACAGTGCGGGAATGTTAGCGCCGTAGGGCAGCGGCAGGCTGCCGATGACGCTGGCGGAAGTAGGCCGCCGCGACTGCGTATCGGCGAACGCTCCGCTGACGGAGGCGTAAGGGATTGACGCCACTTCGACCTGCTGCTTGTTGCGAAACACCAGGCGATGATTGGCATCATCAAAGGTCAGCGTCCCTTCCTCCCTCTTGTTGAGGCCGAAGATGCCGCCTTCGTACTTGGCCTTGAAAGTCTGCGGCGGTGCTGGCGGCGTGGGCCTCGCGGCGGCGGCAGTCCCGACCGGATCGTCGCCCGTGCGCGGCTTCTGCGCAAAAGCCTGTGTGCCCGCCAGCATCAAGGCCAGGAGCACGCCTGCGCCTAAAAACTTGTGTCCGTTTCTCATTGCTTTCTCCCCTTCAAGAAAATATTTGCCCCCGGCAGCTTTGTTTTAAAGACGCATGCCCCCGACTGTGCGTTGCCAGAGCAGCGCCTGCTTGAGAACGCAGAGACGCTGGCGGTCCGCGGGCTGGCAGAGCGGCTCAAGCTGTTCGAGGATGCCCTCGATCAGCGAGACGCTGAAGGCCCCGGCATGAGTGATAATCTGTGAGTAATAGTGCAGATGCACATGGCCGTCCGCGTCCAGATGAAAGCGGCCGAGCTCCTCTTCGGCCAGGGCGTAGATGTCCTGGTTGACCGGAATCACGCGGCTCGGCACGCCATGATGATTCGTCCCCGCACTGTCTCGCCAGCCCAGCAGCAGGAGCCCGATGAGCACGCCCTGCTCGTTCAGGTAATCAGGACTGAGCACGGAATTATCCGTCATGGACGAGAGCCTCGGGCCGAAGTTTCCGTAGTCGGGATTTATCAATTGCGAATTATAGATGACGCCGATGATTTCCGAGCCGTCTTCGAGCGGGAGCGAAACAAACCGCGCGAAGCCGTAATCGAGGGCCGAAGGCGGCAGGTCGGCGTCGAGCGAATCAATCACGCGCCCGACGTAGTCTATGTGCGAGTTCGACTTAACTATCTTGGCCAGCTTGGTAAGCATATGCTGCGACGGTTGAGCTGTCTTCAGAGCAAGTGGGGAAACCTGAGCCTCTAATTCTACACCCGTCGGGGGAATCCGAAGAACCTAAAATCCCCTGCCCCATTGCGGCACTTTGTAGAGCAGCCACCATAAAAAGAGCTGCGCACAGAGAATCAGGAGGCCGAGCGTGATGCCCGTGTAAGAGGTGCGGCGTCCGCCGCGCTCCGGCGTTCTGTACGAATTGAAGAGGCCGATGCCGCCCATCAGCACGGCCCCCGGACAGAAAAGAATCCCCAGGTACGGCACGAGCGCATAGGTGACGAAGGCGAGCGACGTGGTCGAAGCCCCGTTATTGTTCGGCGTCGAAGCAACAGAAGTCAGAGAACTCTTCAAGGGCGCGCCGCCTCCGGTGCGGCCAATGACGGCACGGCGGGAATGTGGTTGATGATGATACGACGAGCGCAGGGCGTCTGCCGGAAGATAACTGCTGTCGAGAGCGCGCCCGCAGGTCGAGCAGAAGCGCGCATCGGTGCGGCGTGCTTTAGTGCCGCATGCCGGACAGACCGGCGGCGCATTCTGTGCCTTGCCCTGCTGCGACGGCGGCCGCTCGCTCTTGCCCGTCTCGTCAATCATAAATAACTTCCCGGTCCGAACCCTTCTCGAATCAGGTGAGGGCCGCGTCCTCGCGTCCGAGCCCCGCCCGTCTGACAAAACTTCTCTCGCCTGACAACACTTCTCTAACGCCTGCGAACCTTGCTCGCCGCCTTGCGCGAGACGCGGAAGGGCATCTTCTCTCTTTCGGCGAAATCCTGTATCGCCCGGAGAAACTGCTCGCGGTCGCGCCCGGAGATGAAGGCGGCTTCGTCCGCGGCCTCAATCGCATAAGGATAGCCGAGACCGCTGACGCATTCGGCGCGGACAGCATCAACTACATCATCTAACAGACCGGCCTCATAAATCCAGACCGGAACGTCGAGCCGCGCGGGCGAGCCCTCGCCCGTCGTCTGCAAGTAGCTGAACCCGACCAGCGGCTGGCCCGTCCGTTCGTCCTCGAATGCCTCGCTCGAATTTTTGCGCATGCAATAGCAGAAGACCGTGCGGTCGCCCCAGTTGCCCAGCAGCGGCGGCTCATCTTCGACGACGGCGTGCAGCAGCTGCGCGTCGAAGAGCGAGCGGCTGCGCGCCCTTTGCTTGTCGGCATCCAGCGTGTCGAGCAGCCAGACCAGATCGCGCGCATAACTCTGGTCCACGAAGCCGACGACCGGCACTTGCGTCTCGCGCGAGACTTTAATCAGACGGATAATCGCTTCGATGTACGTGTTCTGAATCCGCGTCTTCGGCATCGCCAGCGAGAAGAGCAGCGTGCCGTCAAAGAAGGCGACGGGTGTTCTTTCACCGCGACCGCGCCAGCCCCGCCTGCTCTCCAGCCACTCGCACAGCACCTCCGTCTCCAGCCGAAAGCGGCTCAGGCCGACTATCGTATCGGCGTTGCTCCGATCCTCGTACTCTTCGAGCAGCTCTCGGGGCGAGATGACGTGAAGCCGGGCCTCCTTGCGATACGAGCCTTCGCGCGTGTGCGGGTTTTCAAAGAGAGCGACCTGAACGGCGGCCACGGGCAGCGAAACATCCCGGCCCGGCACGAGCTGGCTGCCGTCCACGGCGAAGGTCATGCGTTCGTAGAGCACATCAATGGCCCAGCGCCTGGCGTCCTCGTGCGTCCGCCAGCGCCTGCCGAAAGGGACGAACATCGAGCCCGCGCTATCGAGTTCCGCGGAGGGAATCGCGCCCGGCTCCTTGACTACGGCCAACTCTGCGGCCACCTCCTGCGAGCCCCGCCCGTCGAGCGAGCGCAGCCGCCGCACGTAGTCCCGCACGTCCCCGCGCCACATCCGGTCGAAGCGCAGGAAATCCTCGCGCTTGCCATCCAGCGCCTGCCTCAGAAGGTTGTGATAAAGCATCAGAAGGGAGAGGGAAAAGAGGAAGGACGAAGGATGCAAGCGCGGACAAAGAGCGCGGCTTTGAGCAAACTTCTGGAGCCGGTTTTTGAATCACGCCGCGCGGGTCTGCCCGCGTCTTCCGCCTTCGCCGTTCGTCGTTCGTCCTCTCCTTTCATCCTTTCCTCGCGCGTCCGAGTTGTGCGGCCGAGGGCATGTAGCGAGTCGTTTTCAGCCTTCCGTTGAAGAAGGTATAGGTGATGCCGTCCTTCAGATTGCGATAGATCGTGCCACCCTGCGACTGTTCGCGCTCGAATCCAGACTTGCCCGGCAGGCCCATGGATTCCGGCGTGTCCGAAGAATTATCGTGTTGCAGGACGATCAGCAGGACAGTGCCTTCGAGGCTCGGGTCGAGCTTCTTCGTGGCGACGAAACGCGCCGAGACGAACGAGACTGTCACGGCCCCGCCCGCCACCTTGAAGTGCAGCGTGCCCGTCTCTCCGGGCTGATTCTGGGCTGGGCGACCCAGGGCGCGTTCGACATCGGCCCGCCTGGACTTGAGCGGCTCGATCCCGTTCCAGGTCGTGGCCGTGACCGCCTGCGAAAAGATGATGAGGGCAACCAGAGCAGCGGCGGCGATGCTGCCCGAGCGGCCCGCGCGCAAGAAGTTTGGGTTTTTCATAGCCGGATGCTACAGCGAACTGAGTTCAAAGTTCAAGGTTCAAAGTTCAAAGTCGAGGCCCGATGACGCGGCTTTGAACCTTGAACCTTGAACCTATTTAGCGTAAGGCCGCACCCGCTCCACCGACTCCGTGAAGTAGGCGTCGCCGGGCGCAAGCTCCGCGCCCTTCTCGTAGGCGGCCAGCGCCTTGGCGTACTGCTTCGAGATTTCGTAAGCGTAGCCCAGCTCGCGGTAGATATTGACATCCGTGGGCGTCTTGGCCGCGGCGCGCTCAAGAGCACTGATGGCGCGCGGGAAATTCTTCGCGCGTGATTGCGCGACGCCGAGCAGGTAGAGGGCAACGCCGCTCGCATCCGCCCCGGCCGTCGCGCGTTCGAGTACGCTGGCAGCGCGCGGAAACTGCTTGGCCCCGATCAGCGCCTGGCCCAGCAGCGTGTTCGCTTCGGCGTCTGTTCTCAGGCGCGTCAGTCCCTCCGCGGCGCGCACGGCGTTGAGATAATCGGCATCGGCCCTGGCCGGGACGGTCGCTGCACCCGCGCGCTGCAAATAGGCGGTCGTCAGCAGGGCCCAGGCCGAGACGGAACGCGCATCCCCGAGCGTCGCGCGATTGAGCGCCGCGATTGCCCCGTCCAGGTCTTTCCGCTCATAGGCGAGCTGCCCTAGAAAGAAGAGCGCGGCAGCGTCCTTCGGATTCTCCTTGACGACGGCGTTGAAGGTGCGTTCGGCATCCGCGGCTTTGCCCGTGCGATACTCCGCCAGGCCGCGATAATAGAGCATCGCCGGATCGGCCTTCGGCTCTTTCCTCGCCGTCGCCAGCGCGAGCAGCGGCAGAGCGCGGTCAAACTTTTCCGTCAGGATATAGGCATGCGCCAGCGCATCCACCGTGAAAGGGTCTTCCTGCTTGGCGGCGCGCTGCAAGTCCAAAGCCTTCTGAAGATCGTTGACGGCATCCTCATACTGCTTGAGGTTCATCGCGGCAAAGCCCGCTATCTTCCAGGCATCCGAATCGGTCGGGTCAAGCGTTGCGGCCTGCCTGGCTTCCGCACGCGCCGCTTCGTACTGCTTCTGCTGGAGCAGCGAAAAGGCGCGCGACGTTCCGGCCGGAGAACCGGCCCCCGGCGCAGCGTTGACCGCGCTCGAAGCGTTGGCGGAAGAGCCGCCAGCGCCAGCCGCGGAGGGAGTCGGGTTGAGCAGGGGCGTATCCGGGTTGGCGGCGGGCGTGCTGTTGGCCCTGCGCGCGGGACGTGTGCTCGTGTTGACGGGCTCAACGTCGAGCAGCGGCGCGGCAGAGCCATCCGCGTTGGTTCTCTTCTCGGTCCGGGTCGTCGAGCGCGAGTTGACGCGGCGCGGGCGTGTCGAGCCGGTTTGCGCCTCGGCCACCAGCGGGCCAAGCAGCAGGACTGCGCCGAGCAGCGCGCTGGTTCTGGTCAAGTGGATTCTCATCATGGCTTTATGCTTCTTCCCCGTTGCGGCCCAAACATTCAAGCCCCGCCCGCAGCCCAGGGCCCTGCGCGGAGCAAAGGTTCAGATGGCTCAAGCGGCGCTAGGGTTCGCTTTGGCCGCCCCGCGGCCCCAAAAGAGAAGCGACCGGAGAGCTTTCCTTGCCCTCCGGTCGCTTCTCACAGCCCTTCGTGCGGTCGGTCCGCTCTTAAAAATTGACCTTGACGCCGAACTGGAACTGGCGCGGGTCGAAAGCGGCGGTCGGGCGGCTGTAGTAGCGGCCACCCGGAGCACGCTCGTTGAAGGCGTTGACATCCGTGAAGAGCGGCGATGCGGCCGCCTCGTTAAAGCGATTGAAGAGATTAAAGCCCTCCGCAATCAGGTCCAGGCGCACGCGCTCGCCGAAGCGGATGGCGCGCGTCAGGCGCAGGTCGAGCGAAGAATAGGGATGCGTGATGCCGCGGCTGCGGCCGAGATTGCCGCTCGTGAAGGGGGCGGGCAGAAAGAGCGTGCCGCTCTCCGTGACACTCGGGCGGTCCGTCTGGTTCGACTGATCGTTGTTCGTGTCAACGCCCGACAGAATATTGAAGGGACGCCCCGAAGCGATTTCAAAGATCGGGGCGAGGGTAAAGTCTGCCAGGAAACGCCGCCCGAAGCCCGTCGCACTGCGCCATTCAGCCGGTGAAGTAAGCACCGCGCTGAAGACGAAGCGATGGCGCTGGTCGAAGAGCGAGTCGGCGCGCTCGGCGCGGAAGTTTCGATTGTCCTGCGGCAGGAGCAGCGTCTGCAAGTCCGAGGAATCGTCAATCGAGTGCGACCAGGTGTAGCTCGCCAGGAACTGGAAGTTGTTCGAGAAACGGCGCTTGAGGTCCAGGTTCATGGCGTTGTAGTTCGAGTTGCCGTCGGAAACCTGCGCGTTGACCGAACCGAAGGGCGAGACGACGCCGGGCGTGCGCAGCGTCCCCGCGAGAAACGTGTTGAAGGCCGCGGGAGTCAGGCCCGTCAGCGCCTGGACGAGGAAGTAGTTCGGCGCGTTCGGGCGGAAGAAGTTGGCCGCCGCCGGAGAGATGACGCGGCCCCGCGGCCCCTGCACGATGAAGCCCGGAATGATGGTGACGAACGTCTCGCCCGTGAACGTATTGGTAAAGGTCGAACCGGGCGTTGACCCCGCTCCGGTCGTCGGGAAGACGCCGACGAGTGCGACCTCGCTCGTATTCGCGGGCGCGCGGTTGGCAAAGCGCCGGAAGTTCGCGACCTGAAGGTCAATCTGCGGCGCGTTGACATCGAGCGGATGCGGCAGGTGATGCGACCCGACGAACAGGTAGCTCGCCGAGAAGGACATGTTCCTGGTCAGCTGCCGCTCGATGGTGAAGTTGGCCTGGTTGGCGTAAGCGTACTCGAAGTCCTTCGAGACGGGCAGCGTAAAGGGCAGGACGGCCCCGAAGCCCGGGAAGGTCTGATCGTTGAAACGCTGGCGTCCGAATTGGTACTGCGCCGTCGGCGCAACCCCCGGCGTGACGAAGCTCGCGGGCAGGCCCGCCGCCAGGCAGACCGGATTGGCCGCACCCGAAGCAGTGCCGTTGCAGACCGTGCCCTGGAAGATTTGCGTCGCATTCAGGAGCGCGGTCGGCGTCGGACTGCCCGAAATGCCGACGAACTGCTGCTGCTGCGCGGCATCGGCGATGTCCGAGTTGAAGCCGACGGCCAGCAGCGGGTGATCGTAAAAGATACCGTAGGCGGCGCGAATCACCGTCTTGCCGTTGTTCATGGGGTCCCAGGCCAGGGCAAAGCGCGGCGCGAAATTGTTCTTATCGCGCGGGAAGCCCTGCTGCACGTTAATCGCGTTCTGTGCGGCGAGCAGGTCCGCGTTCGAGAGCGTGATGCCCGAGAGCGGGTCCCTGAAAGACTCTACGGGCGGAATCTGCTGCGTATACTCCACGTCGTAGCGCAAGCCGTAATTGAGCGTCAGGTTGGGCCTGATTTTCCATGAATCCTGTCCGAAGAAGGCGATGGGTTTGTTGCTCAGGCGGCTGACCGGATCGCCGAATCCCTGGATGTAGGTCGAGGGAAAGCCGAGACCGTATTGCTGCACAGGCGTAAAGTCCGGCGCGCTGGCCGGAAAGCCCAGCGTTGAAGCGGGCAGGCCGCCGAAGTTGAAGAGCCCGGCGAAGTTCAGCTCGAAGACCGCGCTCGGGATTCTGACGTAGTTCACGTCCGCCCCGAACTTGAAGGTGTGATTACCCGCGATCATATTCAGCGTGTCCGTGTACTGGTAGCGCGTCTCGGTCCGGTTGACCGGCGAGAAAAGCTCGCGGCCGAAGAAAGCAGTGCCGTTGATGTTGACGGCGACGGCATCGCCGTTCTGCGATTTGAAGATGGCGCGGCGCTCGCCGAAATTGATGCGCGCCTCGTTGACCATCCGGTCGGACAGGGTCGAGTTCAGAGAGACGACCGCCGAAAAGTCGCGTAGGTTCTGCACACCTGTACGCGAAAAATCGTTCTGGCCGAGCGACTGATTCTGTGACTCGACCTGAATGCCCGTGATGTCGCTCGGGTTGTAGCCGAAGCGGAAGGTGAACAGGTTGTTCCTGTTGATGGTGTGATCGAGGCGGAACGAAGTGAAGGAGGTGCGCTCCGTCACGGGGAAAATCTTTTGCAGGTTGAGCAGTGAACGAAACGCGATGGGCTGGCCCTGTGCGTTGACGGTCCCGACGGGGACGGGCGCGCCCGACAGGATAAAGCGCGGGCCGATCGTGCCGGGCAGGATGGGGCTGATGGCCGGGCAGAGGCTGCCGTCGTTCGGGCTGCTCAGAGGATTGCTTCCGCTCAGCGCCGTCGAGCCGCCGCTCGAAGCGAAGAAGGCGTAAGCCCTGGCCGCGCAGATATTAGCGGCGACACCGCTGCCGACCAGCGTGTTGATGAAAGCGGCCTGCGCGGGCGTGATGTTCGAGAAGGTACGCGCGACCGGATTGAGTCCCGGTATCACGGGAATCGTCGCCGAGCCGTTGAGCCCCTGCGCGACGTTGCTCGTAAAGAATCCGGACTCGTTGCGGCGGCGCTGCTCGAAGGCGAAGAAGCCGAAGGTGCGATCCCGCCTGAACGGGCCGCCGAGGGTCGCGCCGTACTGCGTGCGCGTGAACGGCGGGTCTTCGATGGGCGCGAACGCATTGCGCGCCTGGAAACGACGATTGCGGAGAAAGCCGAAGACGTTGCCGTGCACGTCGTTGGTCCCGCTCTTGGTGACGACGTTGACGACGCCGCCGGCCGAGCGTCCGAACTCCGCCGCGTAAGAATTGCTGACGACCTGAAATTCCTGCACGGCCTCCTGTGAAACGGTCGAGCGCGAAGCATTGACGGAATTGTCCGTGTTGTCCGCGCCGTCAACCTGAATCAGGTTGGAGCGGCCGCGCTGGCCGCCGAAGTTCAAGCCCGAAGTCGGGGCAGGCCCGATGGGGCGTCCGTTGTCGCGCGTGACGGTCGAAGTCGTCAGCGCAAACGCCAGGTAGTTGCGTTCGTTGATGGGCAGGTTCTCGATGCGCTGCTGGTCAACGGTGGTCGCAACCGCCGTGCGCGAAGTCTCGACCACATCGGTCGTCGTGCCCGAGATGGTCACGCTGGCATCAACCGAGCCCAGTTGCAGCGGGACATCCACATCGGCGCGCTGCCCGACCGTCAGCGTCACGGAAGGAATCACGGCCCGCGAAAAGTTGGTCGCCTGGACGGTCACTTCATAGTTGCCGGGCGGCAAATTAGTGATCTGATAAAAGCCGTCTTCATTGGTCGGCGTCTCGCGCGTCAGATTGGTGGCGAGGTTGCGCGCCGTGACGGTTGCGCCCGCCACGACAGCGCCCTGCGGGTCGCGGACGAAGCCGCGCAGGTCCGCAGCGTTCGATTGGGCCTGGCCCAAGGCAGCGCCCGCACAGAGCAGGGCAGCCACACAAAGAAGTATCAGTCGGGCAAGAGCCGACGAGAGTCGCGGAGCGAACACACGCATTATCGGTTTCTCCTTAACAAATCAGAATATAGGGGCTCGCAGCTCGGTAGTCACACAGGACAAACGCTCGCGACGGGCAGAGAAAGGATTTGTCTTGCCCAGGCGAGAGCGGAACGTTTTTTATCAAGCTAAAGTGGACTCGGGACGCATTCGGGAGTGAACGAGGCGCGCCAAATGTTTTGTCGAGCGCCGCCGGAATCAACGCCGGGAGCACATTTCTTCACGAACGTGCCGTCTTTGTACCGCAAAACACCTGCGCGTGGCAAGGACATTGTTGGTTTACCGGGCAGCTCTGCAAGCGAATCCCGACGCGCTCACTCCGGCCCGGCCGCTGGCGGGACCGTCGCCCCGGCTATTTTCCGTTTGCCCCACCTTTTCGCCCGCGCGTAGAGCGAGCTAACCCTCTGCGCAGACCGCGGCTCGCATTCAGGGCAAAGATCAGAGTCTCCGCCAGGCGAGGAACGAAGGCGGCGCGCCGCATCATGGCACAAACGCGCAACCGCGCGCTAAAACGCTCTTCATAAACGGCCCTGTAATCAGCCGCTAGCCCGTCGAGCAGAGAGACCGCGTCTGCCTGACTTCGGCCATCGCCCTGCTTCGAGAGATAACGCGCTACGGCCCCGGCGGCAAGCTCACCGCTCTCCAGGGCCATCAGCATCCCGCTGCCCGTAAAAGGGTCAATAAAGGAGGCCGCGTCGCCGACCGCGAGCATCCCCGGCGCAGGCATTATCTCTCTTCGCCCGAAGCCTTCGAGAGCGATCGCCAGCCACTCGGAGCAAACACGCGCCCGCCGCAGAGTCTCTGCGGCCCTCCGGTTCTTTGAGAGCAGAGAGCGCATCACTCTCTCCGCGTCGCCGCGGCACGCGCGCACCTCCGCCGCCGGAGCGATGAAGCAGAGATTGCTCAGGCCGTTCTCAACCTGGCTCAGGCCGCCATAGCCGCCCGGATAAAAATAGATTTCGCAACGGCCCGGAGCGCCGTCCTGATGGTCCAGATGCGCCTTGAAGGCGACGAGCGGCGCGGGCCTCTTTCCCGCGCGACGCCTCTTTTCTTCGTTCTTCCCGAGGTAACGCGCCAGCGCACGCGCCCTCCCCGTCGCATCAATCGTCACGCGCGCGCTCAATTCAATTAAGCGCCCGCCCGCTTTCAGGCGAACGCCGCGCACCTGAGCGCCATCGGTTAAGAGCCCGACCGCCTGCGCCTCTTCCCGGACCTCCACGCCCGCCGCGCTCGCACGCCCGAGAAGCCGCGCATCCATCTCGGCGCGGCTCAGCCCGAGCGCGACTCTGCGTCCGCTGCCGAACCAGAGGCTGGGAACACTAACGCCGCTGCCGCTTCTCGAATAGAAGATAGTCTCCTCAATCTCGGCCCCGCCCGCACGCATCATCTGCTCTTCAACGCCGAGCCGCGCGAAGTGGTCCAGGCACTCGGGCGAGATGAACTCTCCGCACAATTTCGCGCGCGGGAATCTCTTCTGCTCCGCGAGCAGGACGCGCGCACCGCCCTGCGCCAGGTGAATGGCCGCGCTCGTGCCCGCCGGACCTCCGCCGACGATCAACGCATCGTACATGTTCGATCGCCCGCTCACGGCTTCGCCTTCCGCTTCAAGCCACGCGCACCGGGCAGGCTCGGCGCCGGGACAGCCCGGCCGTCAACTCTTTCCTCATCTTGAGCGCCCTTCGCTGCGGGCATCGCTGCGCCGCTTGCGCCGAGCACCAGCCGAAAGGGAAAGCGGCGGCGCACGTTGACGACGGAAAGCCCTGCCTCTGCGGCGAGCAGTTCAAGCTCGCGCGGGCGAAAGCTGCGCAGGATGGAGAGCGCACCGTCTTCGCGTATCAGCCGGTTATGAAGGAAGAGACGGCCGACCGTAGTGAAGAAATAGTAGGCGATTGGATGGCGATGCAGGTCTATGACGAAGATGCGGCGGCGCGCCACGCGGCTCAACTCCCGCAGGAGAGACGCGACCTGCCGGTCCTTTAAATGATGCGTGAAGAGCGAGCACATGGCGTAGTCGAAGCAGTTATCGTCGAAGGGCAAACAGAGCGCGTCGCCGCGCACGGCGCTGATTCCGGCAAACTCCCCGGACTCTTCCAGGATGGCAGCGGCGGAGCGCGCATTAAGCTCCAGCCCGACGAGCCGCGCGCTGATCCCTGAATCCCTGGCCCAGGTCGCGGCCACACGCAAAAGCTCGCCAGAGCCCGCGCCCACGTCCAGCAAAGAGAAGCTGCGCAAGCCTTCACGCTCAATCCGGGCCAGCAGCGAATGGCGCAGCGCACTCGCATCTCCCAAAAATCGGTTGATTCTGCGCAGCTCCACCATGCAGCCCTCATACTCCTCCGGCGTATAGTCGCCTTTGTCCAGATGCTCAAGCTCAAGGCTGCGCTGGCGAAAACGATTGAACATAAAACTCAAGTGAGAAGTAATGAGTGATGAGTGATGAGTAATGAGTGACAAATCATCTTCAACTCATCACTCATCACTCATTACTTCTTTCAATAACGAGGGCGCTGTTCTTCGAGCCGAAGCCGATGCAGTTGCAGAGGGCGACGCGGACGCTGGCTTCGCGCGCGCGATTCGGAACGTAGTCGAGATCACAGTCCGGGTCCGGCTCATCAAGATTAATGGTGGGCGGAATCATGTTGGTGTGCATCGCGCAGAGGGCCGCGCCGATGCCTGCCGCGCCGCTTGCGCCCTGCGGGTGGCCTATCTGCGACTTGGTGGCCGACATCGGAATCCGGCGCGCCATTTCTTGCAGCGCCAGCTTCAAGGCCTGCGTCTCGATGCGGTCGTTGAGCAGCGTGGACGTGCCGTGCAGGTTGACGTAATCAATCTCTTCGGGGCGGCGACCGGCATCGCGCAGGGCGAGCGACATGGCACGCGCGGGCTCGTCGCCCGTCTCCTCCAGGCGCACGCGATGATGTGCGTCGCACGTCGCGCCGTAGCCCGTCACCTCCGCATAAATCTTCGCCCCGCGATTGACGGCGCGCTCCCTCTCTTCGAGCACGTAGAGCCAGGCGCCCTCGCCGAGCACTATCCCGGAGCGGTCGCGCGAGAACGGGCGCGAGGCGCGCTCCGGCTCTTCGTTCCATTCGCTGGTCAGGACGGTCATCAGGTTGAACGCGGCGAGAATGCCCGGCGCGAGCGGCGCATCGGCCCCGCCCGCCAGCATCGTTTCCTGGCGGCCGAGCGCGATGTGTCCGGCGGCGGCTGCAATCGCGTCGGTCGAGCTGGTGCAACCGGTCGAGATGACGTGCGAGAGGCCGCGCAGGCCAAACGCCATCGAAAGCTCGCTGGAGAGCCCGCCGTGCGTCGAAGACGGGATAGTGTAGACGCTGACCTTCTGCAACTGCCCGCCGAAAAACTGTTTGTATTGCTGCTCGGTGAAAGAGAGGCCGCCGCCGCCCGTGCCGACGACGACGCCTATCTCGCGGCGCTCATCCAGCGAGAGGTCCGCGGGTTGCAGACCGGCATCGTCCAGGGCCTCGCGTGCGGCCGCGAGCGCCAGCGGGACCGTGCGCGCGACGTGCTTGCGGTCTTTCGGATTAAGCTGCGCTTCCCAATCAAAGCCGCGCACCTCTGCGGCAATCTTGACGGGCGAATCCTCCACGTCGAAGCTCTCGATGCGGCCGACGCCGCTCCGGCCCTGCCGCAGCGCCCGCCAGTAAGCCTCGCGGCCGATGCCAATCGGCGTGACACATCCCATCCCGGTGATGACGACGCGGCGCGGCTGCCTGAAACCTCTCAGCATAACGAAATTTCCCTTTCGACGCGGCTCCGGTAATCCTCCCGGCCCTACGCTAATCCTACCACTCGGATGCTCCGAAAACAGCATTCAGTGCGCTGCTTTGACGGTTTTCAGGCCGCAGGCTATCCGCGCCGCGCCGGGTGAAAAAGATTTGCGCCCTTGCGTCGGACGGGCCGTCTGACGCAAGGGCGCAAAGGTGATTCAGGCGATTTTGAAGCCCGGCTTTGAAGGCTGCCCGAAGGCAGAAAAGCCCGCGGCTACTTTAAGAGCCGGAAGAGCCGGGCTCGGCCGGACCGCCCGCGTTGATCTTGGTCCCACACTCGTTGCAGAACTTCGCGCCGGGTGCGGCCTCGGCCTGGCAGCTAGGGCATTTGGGCTTCTCCTGCTTGCTCCCGCATTCGTTGCAGAATTTCGCGCCCGGCTGAAGCTGCGCGCCGCACTGGACGCAGGGGACTGTCTGCGCCGCGGTCTGCAACTGCGCGCCGCACTCGTTACAGAACTTGCCCGTGCCAGTGTTGGTCGCGCCGCACTTCGGACACTTAGTGCCCGCCGCCGCCGCGCCACCGGCAGCGCCTGCGCCGCCGCCCTGCGCGTTCTGCTGCTGCGGGTTCATGGCGTTCGACATCTGCCCGGCCATCATGTTGCCGATGGCGAAGCCCGCGCCGAGGCCCGCGCCAGTGCCCGCGCCGCCGGAAGTATTCTGTGCCGCATCGCGCATCGCATCCGCCGCCTGAAACTGCGCGTAGCGCCCGACGTCGCCGATCACGCCCATCGAAGTCCGCTTGTCCATCGCCGCTTCGACCTCCGGCGGCAGAGAGATGTTCTCGACGAAGAACTTGGTCAGCTCAAGGCCGAAAGTCTTGAACTCCTCGTTCATCTTCGTGCGCGCAAACTTGCCCAGCTCGTCGTAGTTCGAGGCCAGGTCGAGCGCGGCCAGCTTCGATTCTCCGAGCGCGTCCGTGAAGCCGCTGACCAAAGTCCGCTTGAGCTGGCCCTCGATGTCTTCGGTCTCGAAGTGGCCGTTGGTCCCGGCGACCTCCTTGATGAAGGCGCGCGGGTCCGTGACGCGAATCGAGTAGATGCCGAACGCGCGCAGGCGGACCATCCCGAAATCCGTGTCGCGCATCATCACAGGGTTCATCGTGCCCCACTTGAGGTCCGTGAACTGCTTGGAGTTGACGAAATAGACCTCGGCTTTGAAGGGCGAGTTGAAGCCGTATTTCCAGGCCCCGAGCTTACTGAGGATCGGCGTGTTGCCGCCGTTGATGGTATAGCGGCCGGGAGTGAAAACGTCCGCGATCTGTCCCTCGAAAACGAAGACGGCGACCTGCGATTCACGGACTATTAACTGCGCGCCGTTCTTGATCTCCTGGCCGTGAACCGGGAAACGATACATCATCGTGTTGCCCGATTCGTCGAGCCACTCGATGACTTCGATAAACTGTGCGCGGATGGCGTCAAAAATTCCCATTACTTCAAATTCTCCTTTTCGCGGCGCTACGGGTCAAGAATGCAGTCGCCGGATATTATACGTTTGAGCACGGCCCAAGGTTCAACCAGCGCGGCACCGGAGCGCGCCCTGCGAGAGAGAATATTGCATAAATAGATTCCCGATGGAAGCGCCGGAAGAGCCGGGCGCAAACAAAGAGATTGATTCATTTAATCATTTAGTCCTAGATTCATTTAAACAGTGGTTCAGTAGTCTAATAAATCAATGATGACATGAGTAAATGATTAAATTCTTTCTCCCGTCCGGCCTGCCCTTCTCCGCCAGAGCGCATAGAGGAGGAGCGCCGTCAGGCCGCCCGCGATGTCAATCAGGCTGTCGTAGATTGAAGCCGTCCGCGAGGCGACGAAGCTCTGGTGAAACTCGTCCGAGAGAGCGTAGAGGACGACCAGCAACAGGGCTGCGAAGAACCAGTGACCGGAAAGCACTTGCCTGGAAGAACGCGTGAA
Organism: Pyrinomonadaceae bacterium; assembly: GCA_036389715.1. Lineage (GTDB taxonomy): Bacteria > Acidobacteriota > Blastocatellia > Pyrinomonadales > Pyrinomonadaceae > DASVWH01. The sequence goes on from DASVWH010000084.1 coordinate 22,771, forward strand.
AGCCCGCGCGGCCAGGAAGCCCAGCACGGCGTATTCGGAGAAGTGAGCGGCCTTGCGTACCAGAAAGTGCGCGGTCGTGAGACCCTCTTCGCTGATGCCCGGAAACAGCCAGAGCAGCAGCGGGCGCAGGATGCGCGACGTGTTTCCCGCAGAGAATTCCCCGGTCGAAGCGAAGAAGATGAACCCCATCCAGAGCAACAGCGGAGCGTAACGCCGCACGCATCCGCTCCGGCTTCGCGCCTCCGTCACAGCTTCCGTCCTCTCACCCGGCACAGCCATTCCAGTCTCTCTCGAAAATCAAGCCGCGCTTCAGAATCGTAGAACGCAAAAGAATCGTCGCGCGCTAAAACTAAAGGCAAAAGCAGGAAGCACTGAACTCCCCGCTTTTGCCTTCTACCTCTGACTTCTTTACTCTTACCGGCCCTAGAGTGCCGCCGCGCCCGAGACCACTTCGATGATTTCGTTCGTGATGGCGGCCTGCCGGATACGGTTCATGTTGAGCGTCAGGGAGCTAATCAGCTCGCCCGCGTTCTTCGACGCCGAATCCATCGCCGTCATCCGCGCGCCGTGCTCCGAAGCAATGGATTCGAGCAGGGCGCGAAAGATTTGCGTCTCTATTAGGCGCGGCAGCAGGCGCGTGAAAAGCTCTGCGGGCGGCTGCTCGTAAATATAGTCTGTCAGGTTCGCGCCGGAACCGCCCGCGCCATCCGCATCCGCACCCTCGCCCGTAGCGTTCGCCGCCCGAGAGACGGGCAGGAGCTGCTCGACGATGACGCGCTGCTGGAGTACGGACTTGAACTCGTTGAAGATGAGAAAGACTTTGTCCAGCCCCTCGTCTTCCGTAAAGCGCTTGATTACTTCGCGCGCGATCTCGACGGCCTCGGAATAATCAACGCGGCCCTTGCCCGTCACGCCGATATACTCGTTGACGAGAGTCACGCCACGGCGACGAAAGAAATCCCTTCCCTTGCGTCCGACCGGCAGCATCTCTATCGTCTGGCCTGCGTGCTCGCGCATGAAAGAGTGTGCCGCTTTAATCAGGTTGGTATTAAACGCACCGGCCAATCCCTTGTCGGCCGTGATGAGCACTATCAGGTAACGCTCGTCGCCGCGCTGGTCCAGCAGCGGATGATGAAAATCTTCGTCTGTGCGTGAAGCCAGCTCGCCGAGCACCTCCGTCATCTTCCCGGCAAACGGCCGCGCCGCGACGACCAGGTCCTGCGCACGCTTGAGCTTCGCAGCCGATAGCATCTTCATGGCCTTGGTGATCTGCTGCGTGTTCTTAACCGACTTGATGCGGCGACGGATGTCTAAAAGATTTGGCATACACAATCAGCGGCAAGCGATGAGTAAAGAAGTGATAAGTGATGAGCGATGAGTGATGAGTAAAAGCGTTCGTCTTATCACTCATCACTCATTACTCATCACTCATCACTATAGTTTTATGCTCCGGCGGTCGCGGCGGCGGGAGCACTGGCCGCAGCGGTCGTCGTGGCGATGTTGGTCTCTTCCGTCCAACGATCTTTGAAGTCTTTAAGCGCCTGCGCCATGTCGGCCTTGATTTCGTCGGTCAGAGTCTTCTTCTCGCGGAGGCTTTGGAGCAGGCCGGGGTTCGAGTTTTCGACGAAGCGCAGCAGCTCCGTCTCGAAGCGGCGCACATTCTCGACCGGCACGTCGTCAATGTAGCCGTTGGTCGCGGCCCAGATGACGAGCACCTGTTTTTCGACTTCCATCGGCTGGTACTGCGGCTGCTTGAGAATCTCTGTCAGGCGCTGGCCGCGTGCGATCTGCGACTGCGTGGCCTTGTCCAGGTCCGAGCCGAACTGCGCGAAGGCTTGCAGCTCGCGGAACTGCGCGAGGTCAATCCGCAGCGTTCCGGCGACCGCCTTCATCGCCTTGATCTGCGCCGAGCCGCCGACGCGCGAGACGCTGTTGCCGACGTTGATGGCCGGGCGAATGCCGCTGTTGAAGAGGTCGGATTCGAGGAAAATCTGCCCGTCCGTAATCGAAATCACGTTGGTCGGAATGTAGGCGGAGATGTCGCCCGCCTGCGTCTCGATGATCGGCAGGCTCGTCAAAGAGCCGCCGCCGCGCAGGTCCGACATCTTGGCCGCGCGTTCGAGCAGCCGCGAGTGCAGGTAGAAGACATCGCCCGGATAGGCTTCGCGTCCCGGCGGACGCCTGAGCAGGAGAGAGATTTCGCGGTAGGCCGCCGCCTGCTTCGAGAGATCGTCGTAAACGGTCAGCGCGTGGCGTCCGTTGTCGCGGAAATACTCGCCGATGGCGACGCCCGCATAGGGCGCTAGAAACTGCATCGCCGCCGGATCGGAGGCCGTCGCCTTGACGACAATCGTGTAGTCCATCGCGCCGAAATCGGTGAGCGTCTTGACGACCTGCGCGACCGTCGAAGCCTTCTGGCCGATGGCGACGTAGATGCAGATTACGTCCTTGCCCTTCTGGTTGATAATCGTATCAACCGCGACGGCGGTCTTGCCCGTCTGGCGGTCGCCGATAATCAACTCGCGCTGGCCGCGGCCAATCGGGACCATCGCGTCAATCGCCTTCAAGCCCGTCTGTAAGGGCTCCTTGACGGGCTGGCGGTCAATGATGCCGGGAGCCATGCGCTCAATCGAATTAAATTCTTCTGTGATGATGGGGCCGCGCTCGTCTATGGGCAGGCCGAGCGCGTTGACCACGCGACCGATCATCGCATCGCCGACGGGCACGCGCATGATGCGCCCGGTCCGCTTGACCAGGTCGCCTTCCTTAATCGTCTGGAAATCGCCGAAGAGCACCGCGCCGACTTTGTCTTCTTCAAGATTCAGGGCCAGTCCGCGCACGTCGTGCGGAAATTCCAGCAGCTCGCCCGCCATCACTTTTTCGAGCCCGTGAATCTCCGCGATGCCGTCGCCGACCTTGATGACCGTCCCGACTTCCGTGACGGTCACGCCCGACTGGAAATTCTCAATCTGCTGGCGAATGATCTCGTTAATCTCGTTGGCTTTAATCGGTTCCATAAAAATCCTTCTGGTAATTTGTCTGTGGCCCGCAAGCAGAGCGCACGCGGCCTCGCGGTGCTACGCGTCCGCCAACCGGCTACTTCCCTATCATCCTCTGCTTGACCTGCTGCAACTGGTTGCGCACCGAGCCGTCGTAGATGGTCGAGCCGATGCGCGTCACGAGGCCGCCGATAATCTCTTCGTCGGTCGTGAAGCTCAAACTAACGTCCTTGCCCGTCAACTCCCGCAGCTTTTTGCGCAGCGCCTCCTGCGAGTCCGCGGCCACCGGACGCGCCGTCGTGACCTGCGCCGAGACCACGCCCGAACGCTCGTCCAACACCTGCGCGAAGCGTTTGTTGACCTCCCTCAAATCCGTCAGACGATGATTCTGGAGCAGCACCTGCAAAAAATTGGCGGTCGTCGGGCGCAGGCTGGCCCGCGCAATCAGCGCGCCTAAGACTCTCTGCTTCTGCTCGTAGGGAACGGTCGGGTTACTGAAGACTTCGAGGAGCTGCGAGTTTGAATGCATCATCAATTCCCAGGCAGCCAACTCTTCCTGCACCTGCCGCTCTTCGCCTCTGGCCGTGACGACATCGGCCAGCGCCGTCGCATACCGGCGCGCCACCGTTTGGACACTCAATGTCTGACTCCCCCCAGTTCCTCAACCCTCAGACTGACCAGGCGCGCGTCATCCTCCGGTTTAATGTCGCGGCGGATCATCTCTTCCGCCAGGCGCACGCTCTGCTCGGCGGCGAATTCGCGCAACTCCTGCCGCGCGGCCTTGCCCGCACTTTCAATCTCGCGCTGCGCCTGCTCGCGCAACTTCCGCGCGTCCTCTTCGGTCGAGAGCCTGATGCGCTCGCGCTCTTCGGCCGCTTCCCTCTCGGCATCCTCGCGGACGCTCGCCACTTCCGCATCCAGCCGGACGAGCCTTGCTTCGACCTCTTCGAGCTTGGCTATGGCGGCGTTGCGCTCCTCCTGCGCCCGCATCAACTCGCGGCGGATGCCCTCGCGGCGCGCACGCAAGCCTTCGCTCACCGGCCGCCGCAGGATATAGACGAAGACCACTATGAACAGGGTGAGATTAAAGAATCTCCAGGCTTCAAAGCTCGGGATGTTCCACCAGGGGGCGGACTCCCCTTCGGCGGCCAGCGCGAGCATCTTTAAGATAAGACCTGTGAACATAATTTTCATCCGACCGGAGTGGCACTGCTCGTGACCGTAGGGCTGATCGGGCGACGCAGTATCTGCTCGCCGATCTCTGCGGCTCGCCTGCGCGCCTCGTCTCCGAGGGAGGCGCGGGCCTCTTCCACCTGCGCGCGAATCGCCTGCTTCTGCTCCGTGATTGAGCCTTCTATCTCCTGGCGCACCTGGCCGAGCTTCGCCTGCCGCTCGCTCATCGCACGGGCGCGCTCCTGCTCCATCCGGCGATACCCTTCGGCGCGCGCTTCACGCAAAGTCTGCTCATAGTGAGCCATCTTTTCTTCGACGCTGCGCAGAATATCGCGCGACTCGCCGGAGCGTCCGGTCGTCCGTTTTTCACGCTCTTCGAGAATGCGATTGATCGGCTTGAAGAGCGTCGCGTTGAGCACGAACACCATCACGAGGATGATCGCTATATGGAGAAATAGGGTGCCGTCGGGCACCAGTTGGATAGAGTTTTCGGCGAAGGCCAGCAAGATCATAGCGCTCAACAGGCTCTAGTTAAGTGAGTGGCAGTGCCCGAGTATTATGGTTAAGAAATGCTGCGTACTAAAAGCCTGCGAGTCTAGCACGCTATTTCACAAGCAGTCAAGGAAGGCTTCCGCGCCCCGCCAATTCTCGAAAAGCGGCCGTCCCGACCTCTCTCCCTCCGACCCGTATCTCCTCCGATCAATCAATTCCCCGCCCGCACTTAAATTAACCGGACTAAACTAAATGACTCGGATCAGCGCATCGCTCCTCGACTGCACCTCGCCGATAATGGCTGCCCCGCCAAGGCGCTCAACTAAAGCCTCTGCCTTCGAGCGCTCAATACTGATGAGCAGCCCGCCGGCCGTCTGCGGGTCGAAAAGCGCGCTCTGCATCTCGGGCGAAATGTGTGAGCCGAGCTCAACCGTCTCGCCCACATAAGTTCTGTTATTCTTATCACCCCTGGTCAGCATTCCCTGCGCGATTAACTCTAAAACGTCCGGTAATAAGGGCACGCGCGCGGCCTCTATCATCAGACAAACGTCGCTGGCGCGCGCCATCTCGTAGGCGTGTCCTAAAAGGCCGAAGCCTGTAATGTCCGTGCAGCTATGAGCGCCCGCCCGCTGCATCTCCTCCGACGCCCTTGCCGCGGAGGTCGTCATGGCCTTCATCGCAGCCCCGACGGCCTCTTCGCTGGCCACCCCACGCTTGATGCCGGTGCTGATGGCTCCCGTTCCCAGAGGCTTCGTCAAAATCAAGGCATCGCCGGGCCTGGCCCCGGCATTAGTTATAATCCGGCGCGGGTCTATCACCCCGGTCACGGCATAGCCGATTTTAATTTCTGCATCGTCAATCGAGTGACCGCCGATAATAACCACCCCGGCCTCGTTCATGGCCCGCTGCCCGCCCAGCAAAATCTGGCCGAGGACCTCGAAATCCTCCTTTTGCGGATAGCAGACGATGGATAAGGCCGTCAAAGGCTTACCGCCCATCGCGTAAACGTCGTTGAGGGCGTTGATGGCCGCCACCCGGCCGTAGATTTCCGGGTCGTCGGCCACGGGCGTAAAGAAATCAACGGTCTGGACGAGCGCCACCTCGTCGCTCAAGCGAAAGACACCCGCATCGTCTGCTAAGTCATAGCCGACAAGCAGGTTATCGTTTTCAGGCTGTGCTGGAAGTCTCCCCAGAACCTGGGCGAGATCGCGCGGCGCGAGTTTAGCCACTCAACCGGCGCACGAGACCATTTCCGTTAATCGCTTCTTCATTTTACCTTGTATCCCCTGACGGCACTTTTCCGCACGGTTTTATCCGTAAACATCCCACTCTGTTTTAACTATTAACACAAGCTGTTCTTGTGATTCCGGCAAGCAGCTTACTGGGAGACCCTTTTTGGTAATCGGCAGCTTATATTGGGGGTATTTAATTCTCTCTTTTTAACAATCTATTTTCGATCATCTGGTGCTCGGGAGGCGATTACTTATCCGGCCGGGGCAGCCTCCTCCGTGCCGATGAGCATTTGATAGAGACGGTCCAGGTCGCTGTCGCTGTAGAACTCGATCTCGATCTTTCCGCCGGTCCCGGCCTGGCTGGGGATGACGCGAACCTGCGTTCCGAGGCGGCGTCTCAACTTGTTTTCGGCAGCCCGAACGTTAGCGTCATCACGTCTAGGCATGGGCAGCGTGGCCACGGCCGGACTCGCTCCGCCGATAATTCGCTTAATGGCCCGTTCCGTTTCGCGCACGGAGAGGGACTGTTCGATGACGTTTCGCGCGACCTTGCGCTGGATGTCGGAATCGTCCACACCGAGCAGGGCGCGGGCGTGCCCCATGGTTAGCTTTTCCTCTTCCACAAGGCGCTGTATATCCTCCGGTAAACGCAATAGACGCAAGTAGTTAGTGATAAACGAGCGGTCCCGCCCGACGCGCTGGGCGACTGTTTCCTGGGTCAGGCCGAGGGTTTCAATCAGCCTTTTATAAGCGTGGGCTTCCTCTATGGCGTTTAATTCCTGGCGTTGGATATTTTCGATCAGGGCGAGTTCCAGCAATTTGTCGTCTGGAATCTCGCGGACGACCGCCGGGACGCGCTGGAGACCTGCGCGCTGCGCTGCGCGCCAGCGGCGCTCGCCCGCCACTAACTGGTAGCGCCCGCCGCGCCTGCGGACTAAGAGAGGCTGAACGATTCCGTTCGAGCGGATGGACTGGGCCAGCTCTTCCAGGCGATTCTCGTCGAAATGGGTCCTCGGCTGGGCTGTGTTCGGCTCGATGAGGTCGATGTCAATCTCCAGCAGTTCCTCATTGGCCGTCGGTGACGAGTCCGACAGCAGTGCGCTCAAGCCCCGGCCTAGCACTCTTCTTGTCATGCTCCATGATCTCCTTTGCGAGTTGAAGATAGCTTTCCGCGCCCCGCGACCGTATGTCATACAGGATTATAGGTTTACCATAGCTCGGAGCCTCCGCCAGACGAACATTGCGCGGGATTACGGTCTCGAAGACCTGGCGACCGTAAAAGTCCCGCAGGTCGGCCGCCACGGCCGCGGCGAGGTTCGTCCGTTCGTCATACATCGTCAGGAGTAAGCCCTCTATCGTCAGGCTGGGATTGAGGACTCGCCGGATGCGCGCCAGGGTGTCGAAAAGCTCCGTCACGCCTTCGAGCGCAAAATACTCACATTGAATCGGGACGAGCAGAGAAGTGGCGGCCGTCAGGGCGTTGAGCGTCAAGAGCCCGAGCGACGGCGGACAGTCTATGATGACGTAGTCATAGTCCTGCGCCGAATCCCGCAGGACTTCCTGCAACCTGTATTCGCGTTTTTCCAGCTCGACCAGCTCGACCTCCGCGCCCGTCAGATTCCTATCCGCCGGTAAAACCTTCAAAAAAGGGAGTTCTGTGGATTGGATGATGTTCTGGAGAGGCTCGTCCAGCACCAGGGCATGATAGAGACTGCGACGAAAACTGCCGCGCTGAACGCCGGAGCCCGAAGTGGCGTTGGCCTGCGGGTCGGCATCCACGAGGAGCACGCGCATTTCCGCTACAGCCAGGGCAGCCGCTAGATTTACCGCTGTGGTCGTTTTGCCGACCCCGCCCTTCTGGTTAGCTACTGCGATGGTCTTGGTCATTGCAGGAGACCTGTTTTCGCGCCAATTTTGTCGAACGTCCCGTAAACTAACATAATCGGGGATTGTTCGCCACATTTTAGTGGCCGCGGGGCAATTCGGACGCGAGAAAAGCGTCTCGGCGGACTCCGACGAAGGGATGTTTCACGTGTCCCATCCGGCGTGCGTGCCACGTGAAACATCGCTGCGGCGGCTCAGGCGGCGTCTTTTGAGAGATTCAGGCTGACCAGAAGGGTGGAAACGGCCGCAGGGGTCAGGCCGGGAATGCGGCGCGCCTGGCCGAAGGTCATGGGCGAAACTCTTTCCAGGCGTTCGACCATCTCGTGAGAAAGGCCGCCGATGGCCTTAAAGTCGAAGGCGGCGGGGATGCGCAGGCCGTCGTGCTGGTTGAGGCGCTCAAAGGTCGAGCGCTGGGCGGCTATGTAGCCGCTGTAGAGCGAATCTGCCAGGGAAGACTCCAGTTCGGCAAGCGGCGTCTCGCTTCGCACGTCGGCGGGCAGGAGCTGCAAGATCAGGTCCGGCTGAACATTCGGACGCTGCGCGAGTTGGGCCAGAGTGATGGAATCGCCGAGGTCCGTGCCGAGAAGGCGGCTCAGGGAGCTGTAAGCGGCGTCCGAGCGCTTGAGACGGGTGGAGGCCAGGGCCGCGCGCAGGCGTGCGAGCAGTTCCTGCCGCCGGTTGAAGCGTTCCCAGGCGGAATCGCCGACAAGGCCGATCTCGCGCCCGTAGTGAGCGAGGCGGGCGTCCGCATTGTCGTAACGTAGCGCCAGACGAAATTCGGCGCGCGAAGTAAAGATGCGGTAGGGCTCGTCCACCCCATGCTTTATCAGGTCGTCTATTAAGACGCCGATGTAGGATTCCTCGCGGCCGAGCTGGAGCCCGGCGCGCCCCTGTAAGAGCAGCGCAGCATTGATGCCCGCCATCAGGCCCTGGCAGCCAGCCTCTTCATAGCCCGTCGTGCCGTTAATTTGTCCGGCCAGGAAAAGCCCCTTGAGACGAATGGTTTCGAGATACGGGGTCAATTCGCGGGGGTCAACGTAGTCATACTCGATGGCGTAACCGGGGCGGATGATGCGTGCCTGCTCCAGGCCCGGAATCATCCTGACCAGTTCCTGTTGGAGTTCGCCGGGGAGGGAAGTCGAGAAACCATTGAGATAGACCTCGTTGGTCTGATGACCTTCGGGCTCCAGAAAGAGCTGGTGGCGGTCTTTGGCGGCGAACTTAACTACTTTATCTTCAATAGATGGACAATAACGCGGGCCTATCCCCTTGATTTTGCCGGAATAGAGCGGCGACTCGTGGAGGTTGGCGCGAATCGCGTTATGGACGGTATCGTTGGTGTAACCGATGTAGCAGGTAATCTGCGGCTGCTCTATGGAATCCGTGGAAAAAGAGAAAGGGACGGGCCGCTCGTCCGCCAGCTGCGGCTCGAAAAGAGTCCAATCAATCGTGCGTCCGTCGAGGCGGGGCGGCGTCCCCGTCTTGAGGCGACCCACTGGAAAGCCCAGCCGTTTGAGGCTCTCCGCCAGCTCGATGGAGGCGGGCTCGCCCGCGCGGCCCGCCGTGTGCGTGCGCCTGCCAGTATGAATCAGGCCGTTGAGGAATGTTCCGGTGGCCACGACGACAGCGCCCGCGCCCAGGCGGCGCGTGTCCTGCAACTCGACGCCGAGCACCCGGTTATTCCTGACTATCAGGTCAACCACAGCTCCCTGGCGCAGGTGTAGATTCGGCGTGGCTTCGAGCACGGCGCGCATCTCCGTGCGGTAGAGAGCGCGGTCTGCCTGCGCGCGGGGCGACTGGACGGCGGGCCCGCGCGAGCGATTGAGGAGGCGAAATTGAATCCCCGTGCGGTCAATGACACGCCCCATGATGCCGCCGAGGGCGTCTATCTCGCGCACCAGGTGGCCTTTAGCGATGCCGCCGATGGCAGGGTTGCAGGACATCTGGCCGATCAGGTCCAGATTGAGCGTGACGAGCGCAGTTTGTGCGCCCAGGCGCGCGGCCGCAGAGGCAGCCTCGCAGCCTGCGTGGCCGCCACCGATAACGATCACATCAAAGGCTTCATCAAAACTCATAACTACTTTCCTATACAGAATGTCGCAAAGATTTGCGACAGCACGTCCTCCGGCGTCGTTTCGCCCGTAATCTCGCCCAGAAACCGCAGCGCGTCATAAAGGCCGACCAGCAAAAGCTCCTCGCTCGCGCGTTGTTCGAGCAGCTCCAGCGAGGAGCGAAGCGAGGACCGAGCACGCTGCAAAAGGTCGAAATGGCGCGCATCCGTCACCAGAAACCCGGTCTCGGATGTTTCACGTGCCGCGAAAGGCTCCAGTATAGCAGCACGCAGGGCGTCAAGTCCCGCCCCCGTTTTGGCCGAAATAGTGATGGCTGGAACCGTCAACCGGCCTTTAAGATGCAGCTCAAACGGCTCAAGCAGACCGAGGTCGCTTTTATTGAGAGCGACGATATGGCGGCGGCCCGCGACTTCCGTTAAGACCTCTTCATCTTCGGGCGCGAGGGGCTCTGTCCCGTCCAGGACGACGACGACCAGGTCTGCATCCGCGATGGCGCGGCGGCTGCGCTCGACGCCCAGGTGCTCAATCACGTCGGTCGAAGCGCGGACGCCAGCCGTGTCCGTCAATAACACCGGCACGCCGTTGAAACTTAGAGCTTCGCTTAAACTGTCGCGCGTGGTCCCCGGAATAGCTGTCACGATGGCCCTGTCCGAAGCCAGTAAACCGTTGAAAAGACTAGACTTACCGACATTAGGGCGGCCCGCGAGGGTTACTTTAAGGCCGTCCCGCAGGAGCCGTCCGGCCCTGAAGGTCGCGGCCAATTCTCCGACCCGCTCGATCAGCTCGGATAACTTTGCCTTGAGCTGGTCGCGGGCCAGCGCCGGGAGGTCGTCTTCGACAAATTCGAGCGAGGATTCCAGCGGGACGATGATCTCCAGCAAGGCGTCCTTGAGGGGCGTCAGGCGCGCCGACAGCTCCCCGCCCAACTGGCGCGCGGCCTGGACCAGCGCCTCCTTCGTCTGCGCATTGATGAGGTCGCGCACGGCCTCCGCCTGGCTCAAGTTCAATCTTCCGTGAGCGAGCGCACGCAGGGTGAATTCACCGGGGCCCGCAAGGCGCGCACCGAGCGAGAGAATCAGGTCCAGCAACTGCCGCAGGAGCACCGGCGAGCCATGACAGCTCAACTCAAAGACATCTTCGCCGGTGAAAGAATGCGGGGCTTTGAAGTAGGTCAGCAGGGCGCGGTCTAAGACTTGCGCGGTTGCGGGGTCGCGCAGTTTTTTCAAGCGAACGTGATTCGGGTCAGGCGAGAATTGTTCGTCCCGGACCAATGCGCGGATGATCTTCAGCGAGTGCGTTCCGCTCAGACGGATGATGCCGATGCCGCTGCGTCCGGGCGGCGTTGATAAGGCGACGATGGTATCCGTGTCTGACACTCTGCAAGGAAAGAACCCGTGAAGCGCGACGGCTCGCGTTCCTGTTGACGAGGGAATCAACGTTCGGAGGAAGTTTTCAAGCCAACCTTCAGGCGGCGCGCGGAGCCTTCGCCGACAGACTCCGTATGCAGGTCCGCCTCTTGGGCCAGGAAGAGATGAATCACGCGGCGCTCGTTTGAATTCATTGGACCAAAGGTGAAGGGCGTGCCGGTTGCGCGAACACGCTCGGCGGCATGACGGGCCATCACGCGCAGCTCGGCTTCGCGCGTCGCACGAAAGTCCTCAACGTCGCAGACGATGCGCTCGCCTCTCGGCAGCTCACGTCCGAAAATCTGATTGAGAAGATGCTCGATTGCTTCGAGCAGCTCGCCGCCCTCATTCAAAAGAAACGAGCTGTCCGCGCCTTCTATGTTGAGCAGACATCCGGCGTTCGCGTCTCCGAGCGTCGTCCGCAGCTCAAAGCCGATCTGGGTGAAAAGGGCGTCGAGGAATTCCTGCGCTTGAGAACACATCTGGTTCATAGTTGACCGATCATCTGCAACAAGGGCAGAGCAGTGGACTCTTGGTTGACGGCCTTAGGCCTGCGAGACGCGCGGCGTGTTCAGTTTCTTAGTCGGGCGCGCCTCGTCTTTCTTACCCGCTGGCGGCTGCTCATCATCTTCCGTCTTGGTCAGACGATTGATGAGGAACTGTTGACTGAATCCGACGATGTTGCCGACGAGCCAGTAGACCAGCAGTCCGGCCGGCGCGCTCCAGAGCATCCAGAGCATCAAGAGCGGCATTCCGATGGCCATCATCTTGCGCTGTAAAGGATCGGCCGAAGGCGCGGGCGTAATCAACTGGAGGACCATCATCGAGCCGGCCATCAGCAGCGGCAGGATGTGAATGGCAGTCGGCTCGGCGGCCGACAAATCCGGTATCCAGAGAAACGATGCCTGGCGGAAATCAATCGAGATGGTGATGGCACGATAGAGGGCAAAGAGAAACGGCATCTGAATCAACAGCGGCAGGCAGCCGCCGAGCGGATTGCCTTCCTTCATCAGCCGCATTTGCTCCATCTGCAAATCCTTGAGCCGCGGGTCCGTCTTCTTCATCGCCTTGATCTTCTCTTGCAGCTCTTTCATCCGGGGTGCGAGCTTTTGCGCCTTCTTCATGGCTTTGGACGAGCGCCACTTGAGCGGAAAGAAGAGCGAGTAGATAACAATCGTGAAGAGAATAATGGCGACGCCGTAGCTGCCCGTGAGCGCGCTCAAGTGCTTGATGGACCAGAGAATCGGCATCGCCAGGGGCCTTGAAAGCGTTGCCAGGAAACCGTAGTCAATGATGCCTTCGAGGTCCACCGCGCGCCCGACGGCCTTGCTCACGTAGCCGCTCGCATCGTCAAGCAAATAATGGTCTTTCGGGCCGACGTAGAGGTGTGTCGGGGAGCCGTCCGTGGGAATCGGCATCAGTCCCGTAATCAGATACCTGGCTTCCTTTGCGCCCTGAGCATTTCCGGCAATCGGATGCTCGTATTTCGTCGTGCGATATTCGAGAGTCCCGTTGGTCTTCGCGGGCGGCACTGCGACCATCACGAAGTAGGTATCACCGATGCCGACCCAATCCACAGGGCCACTGACGACCTCTCTGTCCGGGCTCTCTTTGTTCTCGTTGATCGCCCTCGCATAGTGCCTGGCAACCTTATCGCCGACGTTGGCGACGCCCTCCGGGGCGACGGAATAGAAAGTGTATTGCGAAATACCCTGGTCGCCGATGCTCGGCCCGATGAGGAGCCTGGCAGGGGAAAGCTGCCGGTCGCCGCGCTTGAGATTAACTTTGATGTCGGCGCTGTATTGATCGGCATAGAAGGTCAAGGTCTTGCGCGCGTCCAGACCCGTCGCTTCATCGCGTAAGACGAACTCTACGTCCCGCGACTGGCCCGCCTCAAGGTTAATGGCCAGTTCGCCCTCGCCGCCCTCGCCCGTGATCGAATAGTTCCTCGTGTTAAGCAGGGTGTTGAGCGCCGGGTCTTCCGTTTCAAGACGCAAGGGCGCTTCGCCCCTGTTCAACCCTTCGGGCGAGATTAGCTGGAGCGGCTGCGGGTTGTTCCTGGTGCTCGCAACCGAATAGAGTTTGTGCTCGGCGTCCTTCCGATCATCGAGATTCTTCTTCTTCTTGATTATCCAGCTCGTCGCAACCGCACCATGACTATCGAGCTTCACGTCGTAGAGAGGAGTCGAGATCGAAACGATGCGTTGCGGGGTCGTATCTGGAGTGGAAGCGACCGGCGTGGCCTCGGCAGGCTGTGCTGCCTGCGGCGAGGTCTGCGGGGAAGCCGCCGTCTGGCCCGCATTCTGCGGCGTGGCAGAAATATTGGCATTGGCATTGGCATTGCTCGTCGGCGGCGGAGGCTTGACGGGGAACAGTAAGCTCCACCCGAAGAGTATCGCCGCGGAAAGGGCAATGGCCAGAACGAAACGCTGTTTATCCATTAGAGTTAGATTGATGAATGCAAATTCAAGTAAGCAGATTCAAACGGGCGGCGGTTTGGTTCAAGCCGACCGCCATTTTCACTTGACGGGGTCGTAGCCGCCTGGATGAAACGGGTGGCAGCGCAGCAGGCGTCGGACGCTCATCCAACAGCCACGCAGAGCGCCATATCGTTCAATCGCCTCACGCGCATAGACCGAGCAGGTTGGAACGAAGCGGCAAGAGGGAGGAAGCAGAGGCGAGATGGCTGCCTTGTAAAACTTTAATAGCCAGACAAGAAGAGTTCTCATTGCCCACTATTCAACTTTCACCGACTTGCTGCGGTTCATGGCTCGCCACGCGAGCGACGATCCTTTGAAACTCCTCAAGCGGCTCGGCCACTTTGACGCGCAAGAGGGAGCGCCTGGCGTTGAGCACCCAATCGTACTTCACCCCGGTCGCGTCTAAAGAGGCGCGGCTCAAACGAAACGTCTCGCGCAGCAGGCGCTTGGAACGATTGCGCTCGACCGCGTTGCCGATGGCCTTGCGAGAAGCCGTGATGCCGAATCTATGATGCGGCAAACCGTTGGGAAGGACGAAGGCCGAGACGAAAGCGCCGTCGTAACGTCTCCCGCGGGCATAAACCTGGCGAAACTCTCCTGAAGAGCGTAGATGTATCTCTTTGGACAAACCCCTCACACGCTTCAGTAATGCGACGGCGTCAAACGCTTACGGCCCTTGGCACGGCGTCTTTTGAGCACCAGGCGGCCGTTCTTGGTCGCCATCCGGGCGCGAAAGCCGTGTGTCTTGGCACGGCGGCGATTATTAGGTTGAAAGGTACGCTTGGACATAGTCAGTTATTCTCCACTTAAACGAAAAGTGTAAGACTAACTGCGAGAGCCCATTCTGTCAAGAAAAGGCGCGTGCAAATCTGCACTTCCCGGCGCGGTCCGAGTCGAAAACGGCCCGGCGGCGGCCCGCTGCCGGAAAAATGCGGCCTCCCGAAAGTGTATCATTACCGTCCTCAAAGCCTGCCCTCCAAATAAATATCGCCGCAAACGGGCGCTATTTTCCGGGGCCTAAAAAAAAATTCGCCAGCCTGTGGATTTCTCTTGCTTCTGATCTGGCATTATGCTAGTCTCCGGCCCGTTTCAGAGCAGTAAAAGGCTCGTAAGTGCTTGAAAATGCGATACTTAAAGCGTTACTTTAAGTGATGAAAGTTTTCCACAAGCCTGTGGAAAAACCTGTGGAAAACTTTCCTCCGTGGGGTCTCAAAAAAGACCAACAATTGCATTTACAACATCTTCCACAGGATTACTCAAAGAAGAGCTTGAGAAATGGTAAGGGAGCCCCTTGTACTGTTTTACAACACCGCATTCTGGTCGAGAAAATCGTCAGGATGAGACTGGACAGGTAAGATTATGAGCACAGTAATCGAGAACAGACTCTGGAGCAATATTCTGCACGCGATTGAAAAGCGGCTCAATCGCCAGAGTTTCGAGACGTGGTTTCGGCCCATCCGCTTCGACGGGTGCGACGACACAGAGCAGGTCTTGCATTTACGTGCTCCGAACCAGGTGGTCAAAGATTGGGTCAGTTCCAACTATTCCGAGGTGCTCGACCAGTCCTTAGAGGAGCTGAATCTTGCCGAATATCATGTGGACTGGATGGTGGAAGAAGATCAGGTCAATTCCTCTCAAGCAGTAACGGCGGAAAAAGAGGGGCCGGACGAAACGCAGTATCTGCCCGAAACTACCAACGGCAACGGTAAAGCCAAGTCTTCGAGTCTCTTTACGCTGCTCGAAGCGGCCGAATCCGACGGTTTGACGCCGGGCGCGACCACCTTCGTGGACATCGAGCCCATCGAGTTATCCTTAAATCCCAAATACACCTTTCAGACCTTCGTCGTCGGCTCCTGCAATCAATTTGCGCACGCGGCCTCGCAGGCCATCGCCGAAGCTCCGGGCAAGACTTACAATCCTTTATATATATACGGCGGCGTCGGGTTGGGTAAAACGCACCTGATGCACGCGGCCGGTCATGAGATCAAGATTCGGAATCGTCACCTGCGTCTCTCCTATATTTCGGCCGAAAAGTTCATGAACGAGCTGATTAACGCCATCCGCTACGACAAGGCGCAGACCTTCAGGGAGAAATACCGCTCGATAGACGTGATGCTGATGGACGACATCCAGTTCATGGCGGGCAAGGAACGGACGCAGGAGGAGTTTTTTCACACCTTTAACGCGCTCTACGACGGCCAGAAGCAGATTGTGATTTCGTCCGACTGCCCGCCGAGGGAGATTCCGACGCTCGAAGAGCGGCTGCACTCGCGTTTCGAGTGGGGGCTGATCGCGGACATGGAGCCGCCCGACCTTGAGACCAAGGTGGCCATCCTCAAACGCAAGGCGGACCTCGACGGCGTCGCGCTGCCGGACGACGTGGCCTTCTTTATAGCCAGTAAGGTCAAGAGCAACATCCGCGAGCTGGAAGGCTCGCTCGTGCGCCTGGTCGCCATCTCGTCGCTGCGCGGCGTGCCCATCTCGAAGATGCTGGCGCAGGACGCGATTCGCAATATAGCCGAGGACGACCGGCCCGCCGGAGTCACCATCGGGCAGATTCAGCAGGCCGTGGCGGCGCATTACCGCCTGCGCGTGGACGAACTCAACTCCAAGAACAATTCGCGCCAGATTGCCGTCCCCAGGCAGGTCGCCATGTACCTCTGCAAGCGGCTGACCAAGCATAGCTTCCCGGAGATCGGCAGGGAGTTCGGCGGCAAGCACCACACGACCGTCATTCACTCCGTCGAGAAGATTGAAGCCCTGGTTTTGAAGGATCAGAATTTCCACAGGGTCGTCAGCGACCTTATGGATAATCTTTGCAAGTAGTTAGCTCACTTTTCACGTTAAAAGTTTTCCACAGGCTGTTTTTAGTCAACCCTTTTGTTTATAACATTTAACTCGGAGTTTTCCACATTTCCACAGGGTAGGTCGAAAGTCTGCCTGTGGAAATGTGGAAAACTTTAAATCAAGCAAAGTTATCCACAGAAAGCAAAAGATTTCCACAACGATTTCCACAACCCCTGTGGAAAATAAAACCTTTAGTGACAACAATAAAGTGACTTTTCCACATTTCCACAGGCCCTACTACTACTACTAGATATATATACAGGTTGTTTAATTAGTATAAGTAGTAAAAGGCATCGCTCGCGCCGGAGCGGCCAGGTAGGGTGTAGAATACGGCTATTATCACATCAGAGGAGTTTATAAATGGAATTCAGTATCAGCAAGAACGCTCTGCAAAAAGAGCTCGGCTTCGTCCAGGGAATCGTCGAGAAGAAGAACACCATCCCCGCGCTCTCGAACATCCTGATCGAATCGGTCGGGGAGAGCACCATCCGCCTGATCGGGACGGACCTGGATGTCACCATCCGCTGCGAGACCGAGGCCGAGAGCATCAAGGTTCCCGGCTCGATCTGTGTCCAGGCGCGCAAGCTCTTCGACATCTCGCGCCTGCTGCCCGACGCGACCGTTAATTTCCAGAAGGAAGAGAACGACTGGGTGACAGTCAGGTGTCAGAATTTCCGCTCGAAGATAGCGGGCCTGCCGCGCGACAATTTCCCGGAAGTCCCGAGCAGCAAATCCGCGCCGATGAAATTCCCGGCCGAGGTCTTCAAATCCTTCATTGACCGGACGATTTTCGCCATCACGCAGGAAGAGTCGCGCTACACGCTTTCGGGCGCGAAATTCATCATTGATAAATCGGGCGCAAAGATGGTCACAACGGACGGACACCGCCTGGCCTATATCGCACGTCAGGATTTGGGTAAAAACGCGTCTCACGAGGCGCTGGACGCCCTCATACCCCGTAAGACGCTGGCGGAGCTGACCAAATTGACGACTTCCTACGAAGGCGAGATCAGTCTCGGGGCCGACGAGAACCACATCTACTTCGAGATCGGCCCGCGCCTGCTCATCTCCAGGAAACTTTCCGGCCAGTTCCCGAACTACGAGATGGTGATGCCCAAGGGCAACGATAAATCCGTCAGCTTCGACAGCGCGCAGCTTAACCAGGCCATCCGCCGCGTCGCGCTGATGGCCGACGACCGCTCACACGCCATCCGCTTTCATCTGGTCCCGAACGAGCTGCAAATCAGCTCGCAGAATGCCGAAGAGGGCGAGGCCCGCGAGACGGTGGCCACGGATTACAGCGGCGCGGAAACCGAGATCGGCTTCAACGCACAGTATCTTCAGGATTTCCTCAACGTCGTCGGAGAAGGGCAGGTCGCCTTCGAGTTCAAGGACGGAACTTCGCAGGCTCAACTGAGCCCCGCGGCTGCGACCGACGCCGGTTACGAGTACAAATACGTCGTCATGCCGATGCGAATCTGAGCCAGCATCGTCTTCAGAGAATCAACCGGGCCGGGAAAACGTCCCCGCTTCCCAGGAAGCGGGGACGTTTCTTTTTCTTTTCCGGCGGCGGAATTCGCCGGTTATCCCGGGACGTAAAATGATGCTGTATGTTAAAATTACTCCATGCTGCTCGAATCTCTTGAAGTACACAATTTTAGAAATTTGAGCGGCAAAGTCTCCTGGGATTCCGGCCTCAACATCATCTACGGCGACAACGGGCAGGGCAAGACCAACTGGCTCGAAGCCATCTACCTGCTGGCCACTACCAAATCCTTTCGCACGCAGCGCCTCCAGGAGGCCATTCGCTTCGACGAAGGTTTAGCCGTCATCCGGGGCCAGGTGGCCCAGAGCCTGGACGTGCATCGAGAGATGCAGGTCAATCTCCAGGGCAGTACGAAATCCATCTCCATCAACGGCAAGCGTGAGGCCGTGGCGCGCTATCTGGGCCAGTTGCACGCGGTCGCTTTTACCGCCGACGAGCTGGATGTCGTTCGCGGCGGGCCTGACTCGCGCCGTAAGTTTCTGGATCGCGGAGTCATCTCGCTGCATCCGGCTTATATCCAGACGCTGGCCGATTATAATCGCGTCATCAAACAGAAAAACCGTCTCTTGCAGGACGCCTCGGAATCCGAGATGGGCCTGGAGCAGATAGCCCGGCTCGTCGCCCCCTGGAACGAACAGCTCTTCGGTTTGAGCGCAGAGATTCACCGCGCCCGGACCGACTACGTAGAGCGCCTCAAGGACGTGCTGGAGCGCCGCCTGTTCGAGCGCGAAGAGATCACTATTCGTTACGTCTCGGCGCTCGAAGGCAAGGGTGATTTGAGCGATTACGAGGCGCTCATGGCCGAGCGTTTGCGGCTTCGTCTACAGGCCGAAATAGCCTCCGGATACGCCCTCATCGGCCCGCACCGGGACGATCTGGAGATTCTCTTCGACGGGCGCGACATACGCACCTTCGGAAGCTCCGGTCAACAGCGTAGCGCATTGATAATACTTGACTTAGCCGCGATTTCGGTGTATTATTCATGGCACAATGAGTATCCACTTTTCCTCATTGACGATGTGGATGCGGAGCTTGATGGCAAGCGTATCAGCTACTTGCTGGAATACCTGGAGGGGCGCACGCAGACCTTTATCACGACCTCTAAAGAGAGCCTCGTCAGGGAGTTCATCCAACGGGCCAGTGTGTACCAGGTGAGCGACGGCCAGGTCGTCAATAATGTGCCCGGGAGAAAGCACACGGCGGCGACCATGAGCGCCGCTGAAAGCATCTAAATTCAGAGCAGGGAGGCGTGCGAGCGAAGGCCCGCGCCGCTCCGAAGATAAGAGATAATTTATGAGCAGCCTTTACGAAGAGGAGAGCGGTTTGGTTACAGCAACAACAACATTATCGAAGAAAAAGAGTACGGCTTACGATTCGAGTTCAATCACGGTTTTAGAGGGGCGCGAGGCGGTCCGCAAGCGCCCGGCGATGTATATCGGTTCGACCGGAGACATCGGGCTCCATCACCTGGTTTACGAGGTCGTGGATAATTCTATTGACGAAGCCCTGGCCGGACACTGCGACACGGTCGAGGTCGCAATCCACCTGGACGATTCGATTACTGTCATTGATAACGGTCGTGGGATTCCCGTTGATTATCACAAGCAGGAGAAGAAGTCTGCGGCCGAAGTCGTGATGACGAAGCTGCACGCGGGCGGCAAGTTCGACTCCAACGCTTACAAAGTCTCGGGCGGTCTGCACGGGGTCGGCGTCTCCTGCGTCAACTTCCTGTCCGAAACGCTGCGGCTGGAAATCTGGCGCGACGGTAAAACCTACGAGCAGGAGTACGAGCGCGGCATCGCCGTCTCGAAGCTCGAACAGACCGGCAAGACGCGCAAGCGCGGCACGAAGATCACCTTCAAGCCCGACGCGGAGATTTTTACCGAGACTAAATTCAGTTTCGATAGATTATCGGAGCGCCTGCGCGAAAAGGCCTTTCTCAACAAAGGCATCCGCATCACCATCAAGGACGAGCGCGAAGAGACCGAGCGCTCGCATGAATTTTATTACCGCGGCGGCATCGCCGAGTTCGTTCGCCACCTCAATAAAAACAAGAGCGTGCTGCACGACAAGCCGATCTATTTCGAGCGCAACGGCGACCTGCTTTCGATAGAGGTGGCCATTCAGTACAACGACGGCTACGACGAAAAGGTCTATTCCTTCGCCAACAACATCAACACGGTTGACGGCGGGACGCACCTTTCCGGCTTCCGCTCGGCCTTTACGCGCACGATCAACGCCTACGCGCAGTCCTCCGGGCTGGCCAAGAACTTCAAGGGCTCGCTGACGGGCGACGACGCGCGCGAGGGACTCGTCGCCGTCATCTCCGTCAAACTGCCGCAGCCGCAGTTCGAGGGCCAGACCAAGGGCAAGCTCAACTCGGATGTCAAAGGCGCCGTCGAATCCTTTCTCAACGAGCGCCTGACGGAATACTTCGAGCAGAACCCGACCGTCGCCCGCAAGATTGTCGGCAAAGCCCTGGACGCGGCCAGAGCGCGCGAGGCTGCACGCAAGGCCCGCGAGATAGTCCGCAAGGGCGCTATCGGCTCGACCATGCTGCCGGGCAAGCTCGCGGATTGCCAGGAGCGGGACCCGGCGCTATGCGAGATTTACATTGTAGAAGGAGATTCCGCGGGCGGTTCGGCCAAACAGGGCCGCGACCGGAAGAATCAGGCCATCCTGCCGTTAAAAGGTAAAATCTTGAACGTCGAGAAGGCCCGCTTCGATAAGATGCTCGGCCACGGCGAGATAAAAACGCTGATTACGGCCCTCGGGACGGGCATCGGAAAAGATGATTTTGATCTCGGCAAGCTCCGTTATCATAAGATTATCCTGATGACGGATGCCGACGTTGACGGCTCGCACATTCGGACGCTCCTGCTGACCTTCTTCTACCGGCAGATGCCGGAATTGGTCGAGAGAGGCCATGTTTACATCGCACAGCCGCCGTTGTTCAAAGTAAAGCGGGGGAAGCGCGAGGAGTATATCAAGGACGACAGGTCAATGGTGCGCTACATGATGCGACAGGCGACCAACGACATGAAGGTCAAATCAACCGTCCTGAACGTGACGGTCGAAGGCCGCGACCTGGCCCGCGCGCTGGAGCAGATGGTTGAGTTCAAGCGCTACTGTGAGAAGGCCACCCGCCGGCTCGGCAGCGATAGCCGCCTGCTCGATACGCTGCTCGAAGCCTTTGGCGGGCGCGACGGCGTGCTGCGCGTCGAGGGCGCAACGATTCGCGGAGTGTTTCAGGATAGAGACCTCATGGCGCGCGTCGAGGGCGTGCTGGCCGCGGCGGGCTACAAGACAGACCTCTCGACCGACGAAGAGCACGGCCTGTGCGAGATAGAGACGACAGCGGATTCCGGTATCGGCGTCTGCATTGACTGGAATGTCGCCAGCTATGTCGAGTTTCAGAAGGCCGTCGAGCTCTACAGGTCGCTGGAGGACCGCCTGGCAGCGCCCTTCGTCGTCGGCGAGAACGGCTCCAGCGAGCAGGTCGAGACTCGCGAGGGACTGCTTGAGCGCGTGCTGGCCGCAGCCAAGAAGGATTTGACCATCCAGCGTTACAAGGGGCTCGGCGAGATGAACCCGGAACAGCTCTGGGAGACCACCATGAACCCTGAGAAACGCACGCTCCTACAGGTCAAGGTGGACGACGCCGTCGAAACCGACCAGATTTTTACAGTCCTGATGGGCGACGCGGTCGAGCCCCGTCGCCGTTTCATAGAGGATAACGCTCTGGACGTTAAGAACCTGGACGTTTGATTTGAGACACGGACAGAGGGGTTAGGCCCGGTTCGAGACGAGACTATTTGACACACAATAGCTTCATTGTATAGACTGGCACTCCCTTTTCCTCCTGTGGACCTTTCCGCTGCATGCAATCTCGCGCATGCAGCGGTTTTTTTATGATTATCCTCGTCCCGGACGACTCTTCCGGAGGCCAGAATCGTCTACTCTTTTTTGTCCGGCGTGCGGGTGGCCGTGAAATCGTCCAGGTCCAGGCGCTCTGATTCGTTGATGCCGTGCTGGTTATAGTAGCCGCCGGGCGCGAACTGCCCTGATTCGCCGATGTCGAGCGAGCGTTGGTCGTTAGCCGGATTGACCTCCTCCGAGGCCGTGGGCGTGTTGTCGGGTTTCAAATCCGGGTCGGCCGGGCTGTCGCCGAGGGAGGTTTTTCTGGAATTATCGTTTGCCATTCTAGTTGCTCCTTGGGTGCTGATTTTCAGTCAAATTGCGCCGATTCACGAAAACGCTCGACGCGGAAACGGGAAAACTTGAGAGGTGTGCCGGGAGCGATACCGGCCTTTCGCGCGGCGATTTCGACCTGCTGGCGGGCGGTTTCGACGCCCTGCAAGTCCGGCAGCAGCAGCCCGCGCCGCCTGCCTGCCGCGTCCTCCACGATGACCCCGTAAACGGCCGGGTCAAGCTCTTCGAACTGCGCGGGTTCGGGCGGCGTGAGCACGTCAACCGAGTAAAAGAGGTGCGGCAGCTCGGCGGGTGTGACGGGCGGAAAGCGCGGGTCGCGCGTGGCCGAGCTGGCCGCGTTGGCGATCAACTCTTCGGCCAGCGTCTCCTTCATAGGCTCAATCGTGCCGATACATCCGCGCAGCTCCCCCCGGTCCGTCTTGATCGAGACGAAGCAGGCGGCGCGCTCCTCCAGGCCCGCAGCGAGCACGGGCGGCCTGTCAATCAAGCGGCCCTCGCCGATAAAGGTTTCGACGGCCCGGCGCGCGAGGCCGAGTATCTGTTGGCCGAGCGATCCTGCGTCGTCCTGATTCTCTGAAACCTGCTGGTTCTCTAAATCCTTCCGGTCCGGGGCGCTCGTTTCCTCCCGGGCGTCCGTCTCCCTGCGGCGTGCGAGCTGCGCCACCATGTAGCCGACGCCGAAGGGCGCTTCATAATGCAGCACTTCGCATTCGGGCTCTTCTTCACGCGTGACGCCGCAGGCGATGAGCATAGAGCGATAGCCGCACTCGCCCGCCAGCTTTCTCAAATCCTGGTTGATGCGGGTGATGCGCTGCGGGGCGGCTTCGCGGATAGCGGCGACGACTTCCTGGTCGAAGAGGTGCGCCTGCGAATTGTATCCGGCGGGTGCGCCCGGCTTGAGCCTGTGGCTGAGATCGCCGCTGGCGACGAGGGCTATGCGGCGGCCTATCGCTTCGGCGGCGAGCCTGATGCACGTGCCGAAGCCGAGGTGTGCTTCGTCGGATAAAAAACTGTAGCCGAGCGCGACGACGGGGCCGTTCCACCCGTTGCGCTGTAAAAAGTAGAGCGGGACGGCCGTGCCGTGATCCAGGCTGTAGCCGCGGATGCCTTCCACCCTGTAGCCCTGCTCCGCACCGGCGCTGGAAATCGCCTTGAGTAATTCTTCGTCGAGGGGCGCATCAACGCGCGTCTCGGGCGCGCGGAAACCGGCGAAGTCGCCGGAGAGCCGCGCGTCTTCATAGGCGACGAAGGCTGCGGCTTCGAGCGGCGCGTGCGGCGAGATGAGGACGACCGTTTCCGCGCCGCTGGCGCGGATGCGCTCGGTCAACTCCCGCATCGCCTCTATCGAGCCGCGGACTTCCCCTGCCGCCTCGCCGCCGACTTCCGGGACCATGATGGGCGGGTGCGGGGCGATGCCTGCGAAAACTATCGGGCTGAGGCTCATCTTCTGCATCAGGTTGCGACAAGTCTCTCTTCTCGGGCGCGGACTTCGCGGCCGGAGAAGAGGGGTCAATGTGGCGCGCCCGCGGCCTCCAGGTGCGGCGGACGAACGGCAGTCGAGACTCTCTCTTTAAGAGGGGAACAGGGCGCATTCTATCATATGACGCGCGCCGTGCGGCAAGCCGGAATTGCGCTCGGGCGAGCAGGCCCCTTAAGATGTAGCCGCGCCCGCGAGACCCGCTGCGAGGTCTCGCGCGGCGCGTCTTAAAGCGAAGGCGCTGGACGTGATGATGATGAGCGAAAGATTCGACGTGCTGATTATCGGGGCGGGGCCTGCCGGGTCGTTTGCGGCCGAGAAGCTGGCGCGCGCGGGCGTGCGCGTGGCGCTCTTTGACGGGCGGCCCGCGGGCGAGCCGAAGGCGTGCGGCGGCGGCGTCACCTCCAAGGCGCTCAAGGCGTGGCCGCACCTGCTCGGAGCCGTCGGGCGGATGATTGACGAGGTGGAGATGTACTCGCCCGCCGGAAAGCGGCTTCGCCTGAAGCTCGAAGAGCCCTTCGCCATCTACTCGCGGACGGCCTTCGATTCATACCTCCGCGAGCGTGCGCGCACGGCCGGGGCGCACGTCTTCGCCGAGCGTGTTTCGCTTCGGGTGCGCGCGAGCGAGGATGAGGACTGGGTGGCCCGCGGCCGTGCGCGGGAGTGGAGCGCGCCCGTGCTCGTCGCGGCCGACGGCGCGGGCAGCCGAATCGCAAAGGAGCTGGCGGGGCCGCTCCCGCCCGCCGAGATGGAGGTCGCCTTCGGCTATCGCGCGCCGCTGCCGGAGTTGGGGAGCGCGCCGACCGTGATCGCCTTTCTTCCGGGCTGGGCCGGGTACGCCTGGGCCTTTCCGCGGATAGACCATCTCTCCTTCGGCATCGCTACCTCGCAGGATGCTTTCAACCACAGGGCGCTGGACGAACTGCTGCGCGCCTTCATGCTCGGTTACTACAGGCAGCGCGTTGACCCTGCGGCCGGGCTCTGGCGCGCACGGCCGCAGGACGCCGAGCATGATGCGAGAATCAGAAGTGCGCTGGAGACGACGACCGAGCGTTATGCGGCGCGCATTCCGGGGCTCGCCGCCGCGACCTGGGACACGCGGCGGGCGGCTGGCGCAGGCTGGGCGCTGCTGGGCGATGCCGCCGGGTTCGCGGACCCGGTGACGGGCGAGGGCATTTACTACGCGCTGCGCTCGGCCGAGCTTTACGCCGCAGCCTACCTGGACGGCAGGCCGGACGATTACGAGCGGCGCTGGCGCAACGATTTCGGCCGGGAGTTGAGACGGGCCGCAGAGATGCGCGACCGCTTTTACGGAAATTTCTGGGGCGCGCCCTTCACGGAGCGAATGATTCTGCTCGGGGGCGCGCACAGGGGCATCAAAAGAGTCTTACGCCGGTTGGT
This sequence comes from Pyrinomonadaceae bacterium, assembly GCA_036389715.1. GTDB lineage: Bacteria > Acidobacteriota > Blastocatellia > Pyrinomonadales > Pyrinomonadaceae > DASVWH01. The sequence continues at coordinate 47,992 of DASVWH010000084.1, forward strand.
GGCGGGCGAGCAGGGTTACGTCGGCCTCAAACGGAAACTCGCGCAGAGCGCCTTCTGGCCCCTCTAAGTCTCCCCGGCCGGGCGTCATCCGCAGCGGTCTGTCCGTTTCCGGTACACCCCGCCCGCGTATCCGGTAATCTCGCCCGATTATCGAGTAATCATTAGGTTTTATCGAATAACCTCACGAGCGGTTGGCTTACACTCGCCAGTGTATCGCTCACACTCGCCAGTGTGAGGCTTACACTCATGAGTGTAAGCCTCGCACTCGTGAGCGTAAGCCATGCGCTAGTGAGTGTAAGCCAAAACATCACGAGTGTAAGCCTCGCACTCACGAGTGTAAGCTATGCGCTCGTGAGTGTAAGCCATAGCGGCGCGATGTTATGGCAAAACATCGCCAGCGTCTGCGATAACGTCGCGTGGTTATGCCAAAACATCGCGTGGTTATGCTATAGCGACGCGATGTTTT
>DASVWH010000085.1:0-46607 GCA_036389715.1 Pyrinomonadaceae bacterium
AGTCGATCAGGACGACGACGGCGGCGATGAAACCAAGTAGGGCGACACGATTTATGTAAGCCTCGAAGGGGCTTGTTCGGATGGCTTCTCAGGACTTCCGAGCTCTAATGTAAGACGCTACCGGCCAGCGCCCCGGCTGGACAGCGATGGCGGCCTGTGCTAGCCTGTGCCCCATTATGAGAACAAGCGGACAGCGATGTTCGCTTGTTCTTTCTTTTGTGTAGCTCTTTCAGCGCACCGCATCAAGGATGCAAGCCCCCAACTCCGGCTGACATTAATTTGTCTCCTAGGGCCGGAGGACGAGTCATGGGAAAGAACGGACTCGCGCGCCGCGCTGCTGAAAGGTCAACCTTAACCTCGGATAGGAGAAACCGAAACGATGAGACTGTTCCTCCGCGGAAGCGCGGCCATTGCCGCCGCGCTCTTCGCCTGCTACTTGACTTTTAACGCTCAACCGCTCTTTGCAGAAACGAATCCCTCGCAGGAACCTGCATCACAGCAGCAACAACAGAAACAGGAGCCAGCCGCCGCCGCCGCGCAGCCCGGGAAAGATAGTGCGACCGCGCCGCCTGCCGCCACGTCCGTCAGGGACAGCGATTACACGGCAGCACCGCCCGCCGTCCTCGTCAAGCCGCTGGAAAGACCGGCCGCCGCGCCGCAACTCTACGAGGCGACCTCTTACAGCCGTGCGGGCAGAGGCGCGAGCGGCATGGGCGTGCGCTCCGGGACGATTGCCGCCGACCCGCGTGTCCTGCCCTTTGGCACTCGCGTTCGCCTGGACGCAGGCCCCTACAGCGGCGAGTACCTCGTCACGGACTCCGGCTCGGCCATCAAGGGCAACAAGATAGACATCTGGATTCCGAGCTACAGGGAGGCCTGCCGCTTCGGTCGCCGGAAGGTGAAATTGACGGTCCTGAGCTACGGCGCACGGCGCGGGGCCAGGGCAAAAAGATAGACGACGCGCAAGAGCGCCGGGTTTCGGGCCAAAGCGCAGGGCTTCGAGCTAAAACCCGCAGCCTTTAGTCACTTCGTGATTGAAGTTTAAGGCTCAGGAGAAGAGATTCTTCCCCTGAGCCTTAAACTTTGCCCTCATGGCCTCAAAACCCCCGGCCTTTGAGCACGACCCTTGAGTTTTCGAGCCGGAATCTTCGAGTTCCGGGCCGGAATGCACCTGGCTGTTCAACGCCTCTTTTTATCTCGCACGTCCTTGTCCGGCGGGCCTTTGGGTCCCCAGTAATACTTTTGGATGATGATTTGATAGGCGATGATGGCCAGCGCCACGCTTACGACGACGACGATGATTAAGGGCAGCATGACCGGGCTCCTTTGCGTGCAATATTGGGGCGCGGCGGGCGAGAAGTCAACTTTTCCACAGGTGGAAAACTCTCCCGTTCAGGCCCAGCGCGGATAATCTTCTTCACTTTTGCCTTCTACCTTTTTACTTCTCCGCGCGGGCTGGTAAGATGCCTGCCATCGAATTGAAATCTTCCGAAGCGGCGTGAGCAATGTGGGAACTCAAAGGGCTTAACGTGCTCGTACTGGCGGGATGGGCGACCGTTCTCTTATGGCTGCTCATCGCGCTGCGAACCTGGCTCGGGCTGGCCCGGCAAAAGCCGCTCCTGTCTCCCGGCGACGGCGGCCCGTTGACCGGGACCGTTGCGCCGCTCGTTTCCGTCCTCGTGCCCGCGCGTAATGAGGAGGGCCGCATTTTACAGTCCTGCATCCGTTCCATCCTGGCGCAGGACTACGGAAGTTTTGAGGTCGTCGCCGTCAACGACCGCTCGACCGACGGCACAGGCGCGATCCTGCACGCCGTCGCCAGGGCGGACCAGAGGCTGCGCGTGATTGACGGCGCAGAGCCGCCCGCCGGTTGGCTCGGCAAGCCGCACGCGCTGCAACAGGGACTCGACGCTGCCGCGGGCGAATGGGTGCTCGCCACCGACGCCGACATGGTTTTCGGCCAGACGGCGCTACGCGCTGCCGTCGGCCACGCCCTCTCGGGTGGCTTCGACGCCGTCACGCTCATCCCGCACATTCACTGCCTCTCTTTCTGGGAACGCGTCTTTATCCCCGCCTTTAGCTGGTTCATAGTGATGGTCATGCCCGTCGAGCGCGTCAACGACGCCGCCAGGCCGGAGGCGGTCGGCATCGGCGGCTTCTTCCTGATTCGCCGCGCGGCGCTCGACAGGGTCGGCGGCTACCGCTCGGTGCGGGCCGAGGTGGCGGAGGATTTGCGGATGGCCGAAATCCTCAAAGGCTCCGGCGCGCGGCTGCGCCTTGAGTACGCGCCGGATTTAATCAGCACGCGGATGCAGACCAACTTCCGCGAAATCTGGGAAGGCTTCACTAAAAATCTCTTCGCGGGCGCGAAATTCAGTCTCCTGCAATCGGCGGCCGCCAGCCTCGCCGTGATCGTCTTCGCCATCGCGCCCGTCTTCGTCGCGGCGGCCTCGGCAGTGGCCCTCGCGGCCGGGGGCGGAAGTGAATACTTGCGCCTCTTTGCGCCGATGCTGGCCGTCTGGCTGGTGCAGGTCTGCACCTTCGCCGCCGTCAACAGGCGCGCGCGCGTCCCCGTAGCTTACGCCCTGACGGTCCCGCTCGGGCACGCGCTCTTTATAGCCATCCTGCTCAACTCGGCCGTCAGAATCGCCACCGGGCGCGGCGTCACCTGGAAGGGCCGCAGCCTTTATCAACGCGCGGGAGTACGTCCGCCCCGTGCCCGTAATCAAACGCCCGACTTGCCTGTCGCCGATGACTGAAACCAACCCTAATCGTGACATCCCAGCGCCCGCGCCGCTCGTAGAGGTCAGACGCGGCTCGATCACTGAATCGCGCCATCGCGGCCACATCGCCGCGCTCGACGCCGAGGGCCAGATCGTCGCTTACCTCGGCGCGCCGGAGACCTTGACCTACCTGCGCTCATCGGCCAAGCCGTTCCAGGCCCTGCCGCTCGTCGCTTCGGGCGCGGCCGACCGCTTCGGCTTCACGGAAAGGGAGGTCGCCATCGCCTGCGCCTCGCACAACGGCGAAGCCGCGCATACGGAGACCGTGGCCGGGATGCTCGGCAAGCTCGGCCTCGACAAGAGCGCCTTGAAATGCGGGACGCATGAGCCTTTCGACAAGGAGGCCGCGCGCGCCCTGGCCCGCAGCGGCAGAGAGCCGGACGTGCTGCAAAACAACTGTTCGGGCAAGCACGCCGGGATGCTCGCGCTCGCGCTTCATCTTGGCGCGCCGACTGAAACCTACGACGAGCCGTCGAATCCCGCGCAGTTGATGATCGGAGAGACCGTCTCCCGCTTCTCGGGCGTTCCCCTGGAAGACATCGCCGTCGGCATTGACGGCTGCGGCGCGCCCGTCTTCGGCGTCACGGTGCGGGCGATGGCGCTGATGTACGCGCGCCTGGTCGCCACGCCCGCCGGTTGGGACGCGGCGACGCTCGACGCCTGCGCCCGCATCGTCTCTGCCATGACTTCATTCCCGGAGATGGTCGGCGGGCGCGCCGAACGCCTCGACACCCTCATCATGCAGGCGACGAACGGGCGTCTCGTCTCGAAGGTCGGCGCGGAGGGCGTCTACACGGTCGGCGTCCTGCCGTCCGAGCGTTGGCCACGAGGACTCGGCCTTGCGCTCAAGATAGAAGACGGCGAAGACCGCCGCGCACGCCCGCCCGTTGTTATCGAGTGCCTGCGGCAACTGGGCGTGCTCGACGCCGCGGCGCTCGAACCTCTCAAGCCCTACTTGAGCTTCGCCGTCCGTAATCACCGCGGCGAGACGGTCGGCGAAGTCCGCCCCCAGTTTGAACTGAAACAGGTCGGCAGCAGTTAGCGCAGCGAGAGTCTGTATTCACGGCTGCCGCAGACACATTACAAACCCTTTGCCAAGGAGCAGCGCGCAATGTCCGATGAATTAAGCGAACAGGGAGTGGATAGTACGGAAATCGCCTCCGAGCGGGCCGACCGGGATGCGGTCAAGGATGAACCCATCGAAGAGGCCGAAAAAGACCTCAGCCGGTTCTCGACCGCGAACTCGCGCCCACCCGTCGAAGAACAGGAACGAACCAGCGTCGAAACCGACGCGCAGGCCGAAGCCAGAAAGAAGATGCAACGTTGAAAGAAGACTGAAACGCTCAAGGCCGCACCGCGTCTCGCGCAAAGCCCGGCCCCAATCTCATCATGACAAGCTCAAAATCAAACAGCAAAGAGGCGGGCTCACCCAACAGCGGCCCGCCGGTGCTCAGGCGCGACGCGCAGGGCGAGGTCAACGTCGGGCAGCTCGGAGATGTCTTGCAGTGGTTTCTCGACTACGATTCGCGCGTCGCCGTCATCCGGCATCCGAACGTCGAAGAGATTTTTCAGTGGAAGCAGCAGGAGAGCATCCGCCGCAACGAACCCGTCTATCTCTTCAACCGCGCCGAAGACCGCCTCGCTATCGGCATCGTCCAGGCGCTCGCCGAACACGACACGGAGCAGGAACTGCACGAGTGGATCAGTCAACTGCTCTCGGCCCTGGACGATGCCTCGAAGACCAACGAAGAGATGGCCGCGGCCTACAGGCTGGACCTGAAGGAAGCGCCCGCCGTCGCCGAGGCCGAGAAGATTCCGACCGCGACCGGGCGCGAAGTCTTCCTGACCACCTGCTGGCTCGAAGCGCTCTGCACGGCCGAAGTCCGCGTCCTCGGCTGGGTCTACCAGGAGCTTTACGGAAGGGCTTTCCGGCCGGAGAACTTCGGCTGATGCTCTTCATGCCTCCGACAACCCCGGATTGAAGCTGAGTTATGAATCAAGACCTGCGCGCACTCTTTCCCATCACAGAGCAGCTCGTTTACCTCAATCACGCGGCCGTCTCGCCGCCTCCGGCGCCGACCATTGCGGCCGTCGAGGCGCAGCTCAAAGATGTCTCACACCACGGGTCGCTGCATTTCCGTGACTGGCTGGCCGTCAAGCAGCGTGCGCGCCAACTGGCCGCCGCGATGCTCGGAGCCCGCCCCGAGCAGTTGGCCTTCATGCGTAACACCTCGGACGGCCTCTCGACAGTGGCCAACGGCCTGCGCTGGCGGGCGGGCGATAATATCGTCACCTTCAAAAAAGAGTTTCCGTCGAACGTCTATCCCTGGCTGCGCATCAGCATGGAGCACGATGTCGAGGTGCGTTTCTGCGAAGAGCGCGACGGGCGCATCCCCCTGGAAGAACTGCTCGGCCTGATTGACGCGCGCACACGGCTCGTCGCCGTCAGCCACGTCCAGTTCGGCTCAGGCTTTCGCCTTGACCTCGAACGCCTCGGACGCGCCGCCCGAGCCCGCGACGCGCTGCTCGTCGTGGACGTTATCCAGTCAATGGGAGCACTGCCGGTGGATGTCGAAGCGCAGCTGGTGGACGTTGCCGCCGGGGCCTGTCACAAGTGGCTGCTGACGCCCGAAGGCGTCGGGCTGCTCTACCTTTCGGACCGCGCCCGCGAGCGACTTGAGCCGACGCTGGTGGGGTGGACGAGCGTCCCTGACCCGGAACAGTACGGGGATTTTGAGCAGCCCTGGAACCCAGGCGCTCTGGCCTGGGAGACCGGAACTTTTCCGACGGCGCTCGTTCACGGCCTGGAGGCCAGCCTGCGGCTCTTGACCGAGACCGGCGTCGAGCGAATCGCCTCGCACCTCGGCGACCTGACGGACTATCTCTGCGAACGACTGGCGGGCAGCGACTACCGGATAGTCAGCTCGCGTCGCGCGGGTGAAAAGTCGCAAATCGTCTGCCTTCAGCACAACGGCCGTTGGTCGCCGCTGGCGCTCTACGCTCATCTGAAGAGCCGGAACATCGTCGTCGCGCCGCGCGGAGACCGCCTGCGCATCGCGCCGCATCTTTACAATACGGCGGCGGAGATAGATGCGCTGGTCGAGGCCCTGCCGTGAGAATCCGGGGCATCCGAGCGGCGCTGCCGAGTGCGACTGAAACCGCGCGGCTGTTTTATAATAGTCCAACCGTACACTGGGTTTGTACGGAATTTGTACAAATAAGGCCCATTTCCGGCTGTTTTGGCCGCTCGGGGCCGAGCCCGGTGAAGCCTCAAATCCCGATTTTAAGGCTCTTATAAATCAGGCCCGATAAAATTAGGGCCGGGATGGAAGAGTGGCATGGTCATTGCTCTAGGGTAAGTCGGTTAAATTGTGAAGGGTTAAAGAATAGGGTAAATCGGGTCAGGCTCGGAGACGGCTAGTGAGTGAAGGCTTTGGGGGAGGCGTTCTCTCACTTTGAAAAGTAGACGGCAGCTCTTTCGGGGGAACGGGGTTGTCGTAGGCTAAGCGGTCAAAGGGCATAAGTGCTGGGCTGCTGGTCGGCGTCCTGGACAGGCTTGGGGGAGCCTTACAGGAAGACCAGCAGCCCGCAATATTTTAGGGCACTCGGTTGAAACAAAAGCGCGTCGCGGAACATTTCCGCGACGCGCTTTTTGTCTTCAAATCTTGTTTGTCGTCAACTCCTGAGAGTTCATTGACAGCCGCGTTATCTCTCGCCGCTGCCGAGCAGCCTGGCGGGGTCGGTCCGCGGAGTCATCTCGTCCAGGTTAAGGCGCAGCATCCCTCCGGCGTCGGAAAAGCCGTCCGGCATGGCCTTCTGCGCACGCCTTCTGTGGATAAAGACCAGCGCGCCGATGAGCCCGCCCGTCCCGAGGCCAATCAGGATCGAGACGCCGGAGGCCTTGAGAATACTGACGATGAGGTTGATGGCCGAGCGCGTGTGCTTCTTTGCCGCGCGCTGCCAGAGCAGCGGATTCTCGCCGAGCCACTGCACGTTCTGCTCATACTTGACCTGGTCAATCAACCGCGCGGCCGCCTGTTCGTCCGGCGCATTGAAAACGAAGACGGAATAGTTGCCGACCTTCCTGTAAGCCGTCGGCGCGGGCGCTCCCTGCGCCTGTAGCTCCTTGAGCCGCGCGTTGATTCGCGCGTCGTTGGTGGCGGCAAGCTGCGGCGTGCCGTATTCAACGATCAGCAGCTGCGCCGGGTCGTAGCTGGCCGCGACGGCCTCGACACCCGCCTCGAAGTTGACGGCATCGAGCACGGGCTGGTCCCTGACGACACCTTTGAGCCCTCTCTGGCTGACGGCATATTCGGCCCGCTCCCGCGCCTTCTCCCAATCGGGCAGATGCTTGACGAGCACCGGAATCTCTTTGCCGCCAGCGTCGAGCGTCTCTGCAAAGAGCCGCGCGAACTCTGCCAGCCGCGCGGGATTAACGGCCTTGCCGCTTCTGCTTGAGATGCCGACGAAGGTGTTTCCCTTGAAGAAGGCCAGGCGGCCCGGAGAGCTAAAGGCGGCCGTCCCCACGTCGTCCCGCGGCGATAACTCCTGCGCTGAAGAGGCCGCGCGCATCTGCCGCGCCGCCTGCGTTAAAAGCGAATAAGCCGCCGCATCCGACTTCGCCCTGATAAGCGAGACGGCGAGCCTCTCTCCGCTGGCGGAGACGTAGAGGCTCGCGGCCACCGGCGGCTCCGTCTCGCTGATCTCGAATCCCCTTAATGCTTCCAGGTCTATTCCTTCAAACGCGGCGGCAGGCGATTGGCCCGAGGGCTGCGCGCGGAAGTCGCCGACGCGGTCGGGCAACACCGGCCCGACCTTGGCCGGAGCCGCCCCCTGAGAGGAGAGGAAAAGCAGGAGCAGAAGACAGAAGGCGATTAACCTGTGTGATAAAGCGCGCAAAGCGAAAACCTTTCGAGTCGGAAGAGACCGCCGCCAATCCTTTTAGAAACCGGAGAAAGTTAGATGTTCCGCCTCAGAGCGCAGTTGCGCGTAAATCAGCTGGAAAAGGCCGGTTTATTGATAGCGGCGCAGCTCGCGCAGGAGCAGGTCGGCGTACTGGCGCGGGTTGTGTATGTTGCGTAGAACGGTCGAGCCTCCAAGCTCGCTGGCGTTGTCTATGACGATGTTGCCGTAGCCCAGGAGCCGCTGCGGGACGGTCGCCGAAACCGTCACGTCCTGAATGTTGCGCAGCGGCAGGTTGCGCGTCGTGCGCGCGATGAAGCCCTCGTCTATCTCGATCTTGTGGCTGGTCAGCGTGTACTGCACCGTGTTGCGCTTGATGTGGTAATAGGCCGGAACCAGGAGCAGCGCCAGCGCCACGGGCAGCGCGATGAACCAGGGCGCTTCGACATAGTAAGCCAGCAGGATAATCAGGAGAATCGCGCCCAGCGCGGCCAGCCCGTAACCCAGCTTGATGAAGAAGAGCGTCGGGCGAGTCTTGAACACCTGGCGCTCGTCTTCGTGCGCGCGGTCGAGGTGAGCGGGTGCGTTGCGCATGACGGGCTGCGGCGGCGCTGGCGGCGGCGCAAAAGGCCGCGCGCCTCCCGCTCCTCCGGCCGCACCGGCCAGCCGTGTCATCTCAGGGTCAACGGCGGGCGCGCCGCAACCAGCGCAAAACCGCGCGCCCTGCAACACGTAAGCACCACAATTCGTGCAATGCATCCTTTCAGTCACCTCACTCGACGCTTCCGGCTATGCGAACGCTGGCCAGTAGCTCTACGGGATCGTAAGGAGTGGTCACGACGCTGCGCGCGCCCAGTTCCAGCGCCTCCCGGCGGACACTCTCGTTGCTCGACGGCACGAGCAGGACGATGGGCAGCGAGAGCCTGCCTCCGCTCTGTTTGCGCAGCCGCCGGATGGTCTCGACGCCGTTGATGCCGTGCAGGTCGTAATCGAGCACGAGCAGGTCCGGGCGCTCTATCCGCAGCAGGTCCAGGGCCTGCTGGCCGTCGAAGGCTGCGCGCGCTTCGTAGCCCGCCGAGCGGATTAAAGAGTTGAGCTGGGCCATCCGCGCCGCGTCCGAGATGGTCAACAGCAGGCGGCGCGGCATGATGGCCCCGCTCGCACGCCGCTCGCGTTCGTGTGCGGCGGCTTCGGAGGCCGCGCGGGCGGCCTCGGGGCCGTTGGCCGAGACGCCGCCGTGGCTCGCGGGAGCCGCTGCCGCTGCTTTTTCCGGCTGTCGCTCTGCTCTCGCCCGCTCCGGTTGAGCCTCTGCCCTGACATCAGAAATATACGCGGGCGCACCGGCAGGGGTTTCGCTTCTCTGCGGGGACGGCTCGCGCATAACGGCCGCCGGAGAGATGTCCAGCGCTGCGGGTGCTGGCGTGGCGGGCAAGGCGGCTGCCGTTGCGAGCGTTTCCGCGGGCGCCGGTGCGAGCGTCTCTGCGGGCGCTGCTGCGGTCGCACGGTAAACGACGACACGGTGGGCAGAAGACCCGTCCTGGGCGGCCTTGACGGCCTCTTCGGCGCTCTCGATGAGGCTCTCCACGTCGCTGCCGTGCTCGGGAAAAGAGGCCAGGCCGATGGCTATGTCGCTGCCGGGACGTTCCTGCAAAAACTCTGCGTGCAGTCTTGACAGAGCGGCGGCGGCCGCCTGCGAATCCATCCGCGGCAGGTAGACGAGCAGCGTCGTCGGGCCATAGAAGGCGACCGAATCAATGCGACGGAGGTTGAGTTTGAGATAGCCGTGCGCTTCGGCCAGGGTGCGGTCGCGCGCGGGTTTATCCAGCCTCTGACCGCCTTCGCCCGCCACGGCGGCGTAGACCAGAGCCATCGTCCCGCTCGTCCCGGCGCGCACGTCTTCGCGCACGGAGTCGAGCAGGAACATGAAATTGTCTATCTCCATCCGCTGTTCGCCGACGACGGGCGCGCGCCTGCGGTCGGTCTCGATGCGCCAGAAGAGCGAGTCGAGCCGCGCCAGCAGCTCGGCGGGCGAGGCTTCGAGAGAGAAATAATCGTCCGCGCCGACGTTGGAAGCGGCCCCGCGCAGAGAGCGTTCGTCGCGTTCCCAGATGAAGACAATCGGCAGAGCGTGCGTGGCCGCCTCGGCGCGCAGCCTGCGGGCCAGCGCGACCCCCTCGTGCTCGCCTTCGCCCGCGGCGGCGGCGATGACGAAGATGGCCACGTCAGGCTCGAATTCGCCGATGGTCGCGGCGGCAGTGCCGGGCGCGGTCGTCTGCGTCTCGTAGCCGGAAGCAGACAGTTGTTGTTGCAGAGTCGGGGCCTGCGCTTCGGTCACAATCAAGGCGCGGCGCGGACGCCACTCGGCGGCAGCACCCGGCTGGGAATCAATGGGAGCAGTATTGGACAAGAAAACGCGGCCTCCTGAGCCTGTAAGATACGACACTGGCAATTAGATACATTGCTAATGATACATAAAATACCGTGCGCGCCGAAATAAAAAGAGGGTCGAGCCTGCTCAAGCGAGCGGCTCGACCCCATATCTTGACTGAAATGCTCCGGTTTCGGGCCTTACTGGCTGACCAGTTGAAGCCTTCCGTCCGGCAGTTTGACGACGAAGACCTGCCGTTCGTAGCTCGGTTCGCTCGGCTGCGGCTGCGGTTGGAGGTTGGCGACCTCGGCCGGGCGCACCGTGTGAGCCGCCCGTGCGCTCTCGCCGTCGCGCATCAGCGAGTAGCGCTGCATGATGCGGCGGACGTAGTCCTGAGTCTCGCGGTAGGGTGGAACGCGACGGCCGTACTTGAGCACAGCGCCTTCGCCCGCGTTATAACCGGCCAGCGCCAGGGCCACGTCGCCGTTGAAGGAGTTGAGCAGGAAGCGCATGTAGCGTGCGCCGCCTTCGATATTCTGCTTCGGGTCGAAGATATTGGTGACGCCGAAACGCGCCGCCGTTCCCGGCATCAGCTGCATCAGGCCGCTCGCGCCCTTCGGCGAGATCGCGCCGCGCTTGAAGGAAGACTCCTGGTGCATCTGCGCGTAGAGCAGGACGGGGTCAACGCCGTTGCGTGCGCCCGCTTCGAGGATGAAGCCGTCTATCCGCGCGTCGCCCGTTGTAAAGCCGTTGAGCGACTTGCTCGCCCTGATTCCCGCATCGAGCGGGCGCGTGTAGAGCAGCGCAGCGGGCCGCGCATTAATCTCGCGCACGGACCCGATGGCCTGGGCCGTGGGCCGGACGGTCCTGGCGGGCGGCGAACCGGCTTTCGCTGAAGGCGGCAGCGCGGCCGTCGTCGGGAGATTCTCGACGCGGACGCCGCTCTGCGTGTCAAAATTGTCGTAGCGGTAGCCGGAACCGCCCTGTGCCAGGGCCGGAACGGCGCTCAGCAGCGCCAGCAAACATACGTAGGGGAACTTTTTCATGCCTCACACCAAAATCTTGTATCAAGAATTATCGTCCCGTAAGGATTGGAGCCGGACGATAGAGCGCCACTGGAATAGAGCGTTTTGGGGCCGAAACTGCCTCGACGTGGAGCGTTCGAGAACGCAACGGAATAGTAGCACGGTGTTGGCAATAAGCCAAACAGTTTTTACCAAGGCCTCCGGTGCGCCCCTGTCGGCGAGGCGGGCGGACCAGGTAAATGATTGGAGGGAAGCGGGTTAAGCGTACCAGCCGCGCTTCCTGTTAGCCGGGGCCAGGGCGCGAGCGATGGGCTTTTCGGTGGGCGCCCCGGGGCGTCGGGCCGCGAGCCTTGACACGGGGGGTATGATGTTGCAGCTTTTAACCCGGCTTGCCCCTTCGGTTAACCGGCGTGCTCGAAGGGCGCGCCCATCACAAGGAGAAAAAGAATGAAAAGACTCCTCACCGCGTTGACGACGCTGCTGTTCGCTTTGTCGCTGACCGCGATGGCGCAGAACACCAACTCAAGCAAGACCAGCTCTGCCAATACGGACGCGACGAATGCGAACACGCCCAAGAAAAAGCGGGGTCCGGTTTTTCGCGCCAACAAGGATCAGATCAAGCAGGCCCAGGCGATTCTCAAACAGCGCGCCTTCTACGCGGGCGAGCAGACCGGCAAGCTCGACCCGGACACTCGCGCCGGGCTCAAGAAGTACCAGGAAGCGGAGAAGCTCAAAGTCACCGGGACACTCAATAAGGTGACGCTCGAAAAGATGAACATCACGCTGACGGATAAGCAGAAAGCCATGTGAAGGTGACGTGGGAACCTTCCGGGGTAACGTGGGAGCAAATTTCCGGCGAGCGGGATTAAAGCGCAAAGCGCGGGCGTGTGATTGAACATGCGCCCGCGCTTCTTCCTTTATAAGTCGGCAGCTATCCTCACCCGGCCGTAGCTCCCTTTACGCAGCCACACACGGCCGCACCCATCCTGACTTTGGCGCAAACTCAGCCCAGCAGGCGTTCGACGACGCCGTAGCTGGCCTGAAGGGCTTCCGGCAATTTCTCAGGCTGGTTGCCGCCGCCTTCGGCCATATCGGGTTTGCCGCCGCCGCGGCCTCCGATCATCGGGGCCAGCTCCTTAATCACCTGCCCGGCCGGGACGCGCTTTGTCAGGTCCGGCGAAGTCCGCACGATGAGCGAGACCTTGCCGTCGCCGCTGCGGCCGAGGACGACGACGCCCGAGTTAATCCGCGCCAGCAGCGTATCGGACAACTGGCGCATCGCGGCCGCGTCAAGGCCGCTGGCTTCACGCGCCAGCACTTTGACGCCGCCCGCCACCTCCCTCACGCCGTCGCCGCCAGGCGAAGCCGTGCCGCCACCTCCGGCCAGTTTCAGCAGCAGCTCGTCAACCTTGCGCCGGGCCTTTTTCAGCTCTTCCTGAAGGCGCTCGACCGCGACGGGCAGGTCGTTGCGCGAGGCGCGCAGCTCGGTTGTGACCTGGTCCAGGAGGGCCTCTGTCTCCTGGAAACGCGTGAAGGCATCCGCGCCCGTGACGGCCCTGATGCGGCGCGTGCCGGACGCGATAGACTCATCGCTGACGACCTTGAAGAGACCTATGTCGCCGGTAGCGCGGACGTGCGTGCCGCCGCACAGCTCTTTGGAGAAGCCGGGGATGGTCAGGACGCGGACGTGCTCGGCATACTTTTCGCCGAAGAGGGCAATCGCGCCCGACTGCATCGCCTCCTCCAACGAGAGGAGGTCCGTCTGGACGGCCTCGTTGCGCAGGATTTGATAATTGACGAGCCGCTCTATCTCGGCCAGCTCGTCGCGCGTCAGGGGCTGAAAGTGCGAGAAGTCGAAGCGCAGATAGTTGGGCGCGACGATTGAACCGGCCTGCTTGACGTGTGTTCCGAGCACTTCGCGCAAGGCCGCGTGGAGCAGGTGCGTGGCCGTGTGATTCCTGCGCGTGGCGTCGCGCTTTTCGGCGTCCACCTGCGCCGTCACTTCATCATCCGTGCGAATGACGCCGCGCTCGACCGTCACCCGGTGAATGACGAGGCCGCTGGCGGGAGAGATAGTGTCGTTGACGAGGAGGCGCGCGGAGGAGCCTGTGACGAGCGTGCCGGTGTCGCCGACCTGCCCGCCCGATTCGGCGTAGAAGGGCGTGCGGTCCAGCACGACTTCACCATCTTCGCCTTCGCGCAATTCCTCGACCTCATCCTCATTGTTGATGAGCGCCAGGACGCGCGCGCCGTCCAGGCGCGTTCCCTCGTAGCCGGTGAATTCCGTGCGCCCGACGCGCTCCGCGATGCTCCCGTAGACGACCTTGGTCTTGGTCCGCGCCATCCCTTCGTGGCGCTCGCCCGCGCGTTGAATCTCGCGCAAGGCGGCGTCAAACGATTCGTTGAACCGCTCTTCGTCGAGGCGAAAGCCGCGTTCTTCCATGCTGACGCGAATCAGGTCGCGCGGCGTGCCGAAGGTATCGTAGAGCCGCGCCAGCTCTTTATAGTCCGGCAGGGAGCCGTCGGAGCTAACGGCGAAAAGGGCGTCGAGCTTCTGCAATCCGACCGTCAGCGTCGAGCCGAAGCGTTCCTCTTCGAGCCTGACCATCCGTTCGATAAACTCGCGCGAGGTCTCAAGCTCAGGATAAACGGCGCGCATCTGCTCGACGACGAAATTCGTCACCTTGTAGAAAAAAGCGTCCGCCAGCCTGAGCGTGTGCTGGCCCTGGTAGATGGCGCGGCGCATGATTTTGCGCAGGACGTAGTTGCGCCCCTCGTTGCCGGGCAGAATATTATCGGCGATGGCAAAGGCCGTGGTCCGCGCGTGATCGGCGATGACGCGCATGGCAAAGCCTTCGGGCGTCTCCGGCTCGTAGTGCATGTCTGCGAGCTGCGCCGTGAACTCGACGATGGGGCGCAGGAGGTCCGTGTCATAGTTGGACTTGACGCCCTGGAGGACGACGGCCAGGCGTTCGAGGCCCATCCCCGTATCAACGGAGGGCTTGGGCAGCGGCGTCTGCACGATCTCCCCTTCGTCATTCTTCGTCCGCTCATACTGCATGAAGACGAGGTTCCAGATCTCCATCGTCGTATCGCCGGGGCCGTTGACCAGCTCGGCGCGGTTCTGCGACGGGTCTTCGGGACTATCGCCCATGTAGTAGTGAATCTCGCTGCAAGGGCCGCAGGGCCCGGTGTCGCCCATCTGCCAGAAGTTGTCCTTTTCGCCGAAGCGGAGGATGCGTTCAGGCGGCGCGCCCGCTTCCTCCCATAGACGCGCGGCCTCGTCGTCGGTCGTGTAGACGGAGAACCAGAGGCGTTCGAGCGGCAGCCCGTAGACGTTCAGGAGCAGGTCCCAGGCGTACTGAATGGCCTCGCGCTTGAAGTAGTCGCCGAACGAGAAGTTGCCGAGCATCTCGAAGAAGGTCTGGTGGCGGGCCGTCCTCCCGACTTCGTCCAGGTCGTTATGCTTGCCCCCGGCGCGGACGCATTTTTGCGAAGATGCGGCACGCGCGTACTCGCGCCGCTCCGCGCCCGTGAAGACATCCTTGAACTGGTTCATCCCGGCATTGGTGAAAAGCAGCGTCGGGTCGTTGGCGGGCAGCAGGGGGCTCGAACGCACGACTTTGTGCCCCTGCCGCTCGAAATACTTCAGAAATGTTTCGCGAATCTCGTTTCCGGTCATAATGGTTTCCATACAGTCAGCAGTAAGCTGTGAGCAGTAAGCAGGCGGCCTTTACGCTTACCGCTTACTGCTCACTGCTCACTTGTAGAAAGTGTAACATGAAAGAAATTGGCATAGAATCAGCGGGCGCGGTGTTTAATCTGGTAAGGGGACGGGAACTTGAGAGGGAGCGTAAAGTGACGGGACAGGGCACTACCTTGACACGGTAGGGTCCGGGCGGAAACTTAAGGAGAGAGCGCGAATGAAACCGTTGATGAATATCCGGGGCATGACGAGACGGATGCTCGTCTTGTTGTGCCTGCTCGCCATAGGGACACAGGGCTGCGCGCAGGAGGGACGGTCGCAGCAGCCGGGCCAGTCGTTTGTTCCCTTGAAGACGGCCGTTAAGACGGATGCGCTGATCGCGCGTCTTGAGACGTTTATTCCGCAGTTGATGGCGGAGGGGGTCGTGCCGGGCCTCTCAATCGTGCTCATCCGCGAGGGAAAAGTCTTCTGGCAGCGCGGCTTCGGCGTCAAGAGCACGCAGACGAAAGAGCCCGTGGACGAGAGCACTGTCTTTGAAGCGGCATCGCTCAGCAAGCCCGTTTTCGCTTACGGCGTGCTCAAGCTGGTTGACGACGGAAAGCTCAATCTGGACACGCCCTTGACCAAATACCTGCCGGGCGCTTACGTCCAGGGCGACGCCCGCCTGAACCGGATCACGGCGCGGATGGTGCTCAGCCACACGACCGGCTTCCCCAATTGGAGGCCGCGCGGCGGCGCGCTGAAGATTCATTTCACGCCCGGCGAAAGGTTCAGCTATTCGGGCGAGGGCTTCGTCTACCTGCAAAAGGTAGTCGAGCGCCTGACGGGAACGGGGCTCGACGAGTTCATGCAGAAGACCGTCTTCGGGCCGCTCGGGATGCAGAGCAGCAGCTACGTCTGGCGCGCCGATTATGAAGCACGCAAAGTCTTCGGGCATGACCCGTTCGGCTCCGTGACGGGCAGGCGCAAACCCTCGGAAGCGAACGCGGCGGCCAGCCTGCACACGACGCCGCAGGATTACGCGAAGTTCGTCATCGCCGTGATGAAAGGCACGGGGCTCAAGGTAGAGACCGCGCGCCTGATGCTCACCGAGCGCATCAAGGTCCGCGAGGGCTGCCAGGATTGCATCAGTAATCCGAGCACGGGCGGGCTCTCTGCGACGGTCGGCTGGGGGCTCGGGTGGGGGCTGCAAACGACGCCGGACGGCGAGTCCTTCTGGCACTGGGGCGACAGTAATAACGACGCGCAGGCTTACGTCGTCGGCTTCCCGAAACAGGGGCTCGCGCTGGCGGTCTTCACCAACAGCGGCAACGGCCATTCGATCATCCCGCTGCTCATCAACGAAGCGCTCGGCGGCCGCCAGCCCGCCATCGCCTGGCTCAACTATGACCCCTATAACTCTCCGCTGAGAACCCTGGTCAAAGACATCCTGACCAGAGGCGGTGCGGCCATCGCCGAGTACCGCGAGCGCAGGAAGACGGCCCCGCCCTCGGCCCGCTTGAATGAAGCGCAGGTCAACAGGGTCGGTTACGCGCTGCTCTCGAAAAAGATGATTGACGAGGCAATCGAAATCCTGAAACTAAACGTCGAAGATTTTCCGCGTTCCTGGAATGTTTACGACAGCCTCGCGGAAGCCTACATGCTCAAGGGCGAAAACCGGCTGGCCATCGAAAATTACCGCAAGTCAATCGAGCTGAACCCGGACAATGCGGGCGGGAAAGAGGCCCTGAAAAAACTTCAGGGAAACTGAAGAGACTTTCGGGGAGATTAAATCACCGGCAGGGGAACCGGACCGCTTCGAGCGGGCTCAGGCGTCGTCTTCATCAATCTCGGCGGCGGACGCGGCGCGGACTTTCCGGCCCACCAGCTCGTATGAAAAGCCCTGTCGCAGGAGATGATCGAAGAGGCTTTTGGTTTCGGCGCGGGTTTGGGGGCGACCGCGCAGGCGCGTGCGTTTCTCTATCGCGCGGTCAATCAATTGCTCTTCGGGCGTCTCTTCGAGGACGAGCTTGATGGCTTCGTCGGCCGTCTCGCGGTCAATCTTCTTGAGCGCCAGGGCGCGCTTCAGGCGCTCGCGCCCGACAGGCTTCTGCCGCACCTGGAAGGAAGCGTAGCCGAAGGCGAAGCGCTCGTCGTTGAGATAGCCGTACTCCTGAAGACGCGCGACGACGGCTTCGACCGTCGCTTCATTCGTCCACTCTTTCTCCAGCAGCCGCTCGCGCAGCTCCACCACCGAGCGCGGCTTGGCGGCCAGCAGCTTAACGGCGCGCTGAAAGGTTCTCTCTCTCGCCTTTTCCGGGTCGAAGGGGCGCGGCGGCCGCGCGGCCTCATCGTCCCCGGCGCGTTTCTCCTTCGGCTTCCAATTTCGTTTGCGCATCGCGAACCCACTCTAGCGCAACGCAAAAGAGCATTGCAATTTCGGAATGCGGATTGCGGACCGCGCTTTGAAAGACATATCCTTAAACCGGCGAAGCGGTCGCGCCGCGACGCCTGTCGAGCGGCCCGTTAATCCGCATTCCGCAATCAAATGATGGACGGTATCCTTATCATAGACAAGCCCGCGGGGCTGACTTCGCACGACGTGGTGGCGAGGGTCCGGCGCATCCTGAACATCAAGCGCGTCGGGCACACGGGCACGCTCGACCCGTTTGCGACCGGCGTGCTCGTTATTCTTTTGGGACGCGCGACGCGGCTCGCGCAGTTTTTGAGCGGCGCGGAGAAAGAGTATGCGGCCGAGATTCGTTTCGGCTACGCGACCGATACCGGAGACTCGACGGGCGAGCGCCGGGAGCCCGCCGCAACTCTCAAGGAAGGTCCGGGAACATGGAGCGACGAAGAGATAGAAGCCGCGCTCGGGGCCCTGCGCGGGCCGATAGACCAGGTCCCGCCGATGTATTCCGCGAAGAAGGTGCAGGGAAAAAAGCTCTACGAGCTGGCGCGGCGCGGCGTCGAGGTCGAGCGCGCGGCCGTCGCCGTCACGATTCATGAGCTTGAAACGGTCAGACGCGACGGCGTGCTGCTGCGGCCGAACCGGGATGGGACCGTCGACCTTTGCGTGCGCGTCGTCTGTTCCGCCGGAACCTACGTCCGCACGCTCGCGGAATCCATCGGCGAGCGGCTCGGCACGGCGGCGCACCTCTCGGCCCTGCGCCGGACGCGCGCCGGAGACTTCAGCCTGGAAAATTCCGTCGGCCTGGATGCTTTGAGAGCACAGGCGGAGGCGGGCGAGCCTGGCCGCGAGCGCTTTCTTTCGATGGACGCGGCGCTCCCATCGCTTCCTTTCGTGCATCTAACGGCCGACGAGGCGCGACGGGCGCTGCACGGCGTCGGCCTCAATGTCGAAGCGCGGGCGGCCGCAGGGTGGCCCGACGGCGCTCAGGTCAGGATGCGCGACGAGGATGGACGGCTGATTGCGGTCGGGACTTACGATGCCCCCGGCGCGCGGCTCAACCCCCGCGTCGTCCTCGCTGACGCAAAATAAAGGATTGACTCAATGGCCGAGGTGCTGTGTTATACTTGGCCTAGAGTTACCAGGGCCAGCGCGCGAGCGGAGCGCTCCCGAAGGTTTCCGTCCTGCCGCTCACATTTGAGACATCCGATCATTGAAAGGTTGGAGCGAACCCGACGATACGCCGCACGCTTGAGGCGCGCGTGCTGCTGCGTATCCAGGGCTCAAGACCAGCCTGATGGGCCGCCGTCGCTCGCTTGGCCGCCAATGCCCGGCAAGATGCGCGCCGTCTGGTCCAAAAAGAACGAGGGCGTGATGATCCCCGCACGCTGTCCACGCGCGCTTTCAGCCGAAAAGAGGTAGTAACAAGGCTATGCAAGAGCAGGATGGCACTAATAAATTCAATATCAGTGAGCGGCTCGAAGGGCTGCGGCGCGACCGCGAGGCGATGCGCTGGGAAGGCTCCTTCCGCGATTATTTCGAGTTAGTCTCGCAGAATCCGCGCATCGCCCAACTCTCTCATGGGCGCATCAACGACATGGTCCACGCGGCGGGCGTCGAGAAGCTCAACGAGGGAACGCGCGATGAAGTCGCACGCTATAACTTCTTCGCCGCGGAACTGTTCGGCATCGAAGAGCCGATTGCGCGCATCGTCGAATATTTCAAGTCGGCGGCGCAGCGCCTCGAAGTCCGCAAGCGCATCCTGCTCTTGATGGGGCCCGTCGGCGGCGGCAAATCAACCATCGTGACGATGCTCAAGCGCGGCCTCGAAGAATGGACGCGGACAGAGCAGGGCGCGGTCTTCGCCATCAAGGATTGCCCGATGCACGAAGAGCCGCTGCACCTCATCCCGCACGAGCTGCGCGCCGAGATCGAGAAACACTACGGCATCTACATCGAAGGCGACCTCTGCCCGCAGTGTCGCTACGCGCTCGAACATACCTACCAGGGACGCCACGAAGACGTGCGCGTGCAGCGCATCCTCTTCTCCGAGAAAGAGCGCGTCGGCATCGGGACCTTCGCGCCCTCGGACCCGAAATCACAGGACATCACGGAGCTGACGGGCTCGATTGACCTTTCGACCATCGGCGAGGTCGGCGTCGAATCGGACCCGCGCGCCTACCGCTTCGACGGCGAGCTGAACATCGCCAATCGCGGCCTGATGGAATTCGTCGAAATGCTCAAGGTTGACGAGAAATTCTTGTACAGCCTGCTGACGCTCTCGCAGGAGCAGAACATCAAGACGGGTCGCTTCGCCATGATCTACGCCGACGAAGTGATCCTCTCGCACACGAACGAGAACGAGTACATCTCGTTTGCGGGCAATCGCAAATCCGAAGCCCTACAGGATCGCATCATCCTGGTACGCGTGCCCTATAACCTGCGCGTCTCGCAGGAGGAGCGCATCTATGGAAAGCTCCTGCACCAGTCGGAAGTCCTGCGCAACGTTCACATTGCGCCCAACACGCTGCGGGTCGCGGCGATGTTCGCCGTCATGACCAGGCTCGAAGAGCCGAAGCGCCAGAACGTGGACATCGTCAAGAAGATGAAGCTCTACGACGGCGAGGATGTCGAAGGCTACAAGTCCAAGGACGTGCGCGAGCTCAAGGACGAGACGGTGCGCGAGGGCATGGACGGCATCAGCCCGCGCTACATCATCAACCGCCTCTCGTCTGCGCTCGTGCGCGACGGCGTAACCTGCATCAACCCGATTGACGCGCTGCGCGCCATCAAGGACGGCTTCGAGCAGCACACGGGCATCAGCAGCGACCAGCGCGACCGCTACCTGAACCTGATCTCGGCGGCGCGTAAGGAGTATGACGAGCTGGCCAAGATAGAGGTCCAGCGCGCCTTCGTCTATTCGTTTGAAGAGATGGCGCGGACGATGTGCAATAACTACCTGGATAACGTCGAGGCTTACTGCAACAAGGAGCGCATCAAGGACCCGATTACCGAAGAGGAGATGGACCCGGACGAGCAGTTGATGCGCTCCATCGAAGAACAGATAGGCATCAGCGATAACGCGAAGAATACCTTCCGCCAGGAGATTCTGATACGCATCTCGTCCTACGCTCGCAAGGGCCGCTCCTTTGAGTACAACTCGCACGAGCGGCTCAAGGAAGCGATTGAAAAGAAGATTTTCGCCGACCTCAAGGACGTGGTCAAAATCACGACTTCGGCCAAGACGCCGGACCCGGACCAGTTGCGCCGGATCAACGAAGTGGTTGACCGTCTGGTCAAAGACGGTGGCTACTGCCCTGTCTGCGCCAACGAGCTGTTGACCTACGTCGGCACGCTGCTCTCGCGCTAAAAGGGCGGGCGGCGCTCTCCCTTGGGAGGAGAACGAGAGGCAATCAACTTGGACGACGCCCGCGCTTTTCGCTGGAAAGGTGCGGGCGTTCGTTTCGCCGGGGAGATTATGAGGAAACGCTACTGGGTGGCGGGGGCGGCCGGACTGATGGGCGTGGCGCTGGCCGCGAAGCTCCTGACGCGCCCGCGCGATGTGGACTGGGACGAGCACGGGCCGGGGCTGCGCCATGCGCGCCATTCGCGTTTCGCGGAGCTGGACGGGGTGCGCGTCCACTACCAGCAGGCGGGGCGTTTGGATGCGCCGCCCATCATCCTGATACACGGCTTCACGGCGTCAAATTTCGTCTGGGGCGACGTGCTCTTACCGATTGCGGACGCGGGCTTTCGCGTCATCGCGCCGGACCTGGTCGGCGCTGGATTCTCGTCCAAGCCGGGAGAGGGCGAGTACACGATTGAAGCGCAGGCGCGGATGATCGTGAGCCTCCTGGACCATCTGGGGCTGGAGCGCGCGTCGCTGGTCGGCAGCTCTTACGGCGGCGCGGTCGCGGCCGCCTGCGCGCTCGATTACCCGGAGCGCGTCGAGCGCCTGGTGCTGGTCGCGGCCGTGACCAACGACGAGGCGAAGCGCCAGCCGCTGCTCAGACTGGCGGCGGCTCCGCTCCTGGGCGACATCGTTTCGCCGCTCCTGCTCGCTTCGCGCAGGGTCTCGCGCTGGCGGCTGAAAAAAGTCTACGCCGCCGGGAGCGAGCATCTCTTCGAAGAAGAGAGACTGAAGGCGCAGCGTCTTCCCTTGCTGGCGTCCGGGACACAGCGCGCGCTGTTGCAGACGCTCAGGCGCTGGCATGCCGAACGCATCGAACGCGAAGCTCATCGCATCAAACAACCGGCGCTCCTCATCTGGGGCGAAGACGATCTGGATATACCGCTCAGACACGGCAGGCGTCTCTGGGAGCAGATGCCGGACGCGCGCCTGGTCGTCTTTCGCCGCTGCGGCCACATGCCGATGGAGGAATACCCGCGAGAGTTCACGGAGCTGGTCACGGATTTCGTTAATAGTGAATCGTAAATAGTAAATGGTGAATCGTAAATCGTGAATAGATATAAAGCCGGTGCTCAAAGCAAAGCCTCTGTCTTTCTCTTTCTATTTACGATTCACGATTCACGATTGACGATTTACTATTGACCATTGACCAATAACTAGAGGTGGAGATGTCCATTCAACGCAACGACTGGTCCTTGCAGCGCAAAGGCATCATTGACCAGGATCGCCACAAGGAGCGCGTCAAGGAGGCGATTAAGAAGAACCTGGGCTCAATCGTCTCCAACGAGGCCATCATTCTGTCGGACGGCAAGCGGACGGTGAAAGTGCCGATTCGCGCTCTCGACGAATACAAGTTTCGCTACGATTACCGCAAGCGCAAGCACGTCGGGCAGGGCGACGGCAAGACCCGCGTCGGCGATGTCATCGGGCGCGAGAACCCTTCGGGCCAGGCCGGACAGGGCGGTAACGGGCAGGCCGGACAGGAGGCGGGCGGCGAATACTACGAGGCCGAGGTCAACATAGACGAGATCGCCGCGCTCATCTTCGAGGATTTGCAGCTGCCCTTCCTCGAAGAGAAAGCCAAGAAGGCCGTGCAGTCGAAGACGACGCGCTTCAACGAGATTCGGCGCACGGGCGTCATGGCCAACCTCGACAAGCGGCGGATGATTCTCGAAAACATCAAGCGCAACGCGCGTGAAGAGGGCAAGGCACGCTTCGGCGATGTCAGAAAAGAGGACTTGAGATTCAAGACCTGGGAAGATACGCTGCGCTATGAATCCAACGCCGTCGTGATGGCGCTGATGGACGTTTCGGGCTCGATGGGCGAGTTCAAGAAATACATCGCGCGCTCCTTCTTCTTCTGGATGGTACGCTTCCTGCGCACCAAGTACGACAACGTCGAGATCGTCTTCATCTCGCACCACACGGAGGCCAAGGAGGTCACCGAAGAGCAGTTCTTCACGCAGGGCGAATCCGGCGGAACGGTCGTCTCCAGCGCCTACCAGCTCGCGCTCGACACCATCCGCGACCGCTACCGGCCCGACGACTGGAACGTCTATCCCTTTCACTTCTCCGACGGCGACAACTACTACTCGGACAACGAAGAGGCCGTGCGCCTGGCCGACCAGTTAATCTCGACCTGCAACCTCTTCGGCTACGGCGAAATCGGCGAGGAGGGCGCATCGAGCTATCGCCGCTCTTCGGGCGCGCTGCTCTCTATCTTCAATGATAGACTGAAGAACAAGGAGCGCTTCGTCGGCGTCCGCATTGACGACAAAGAGGACGTTTACCCGGCTTTGAAACAGTTCTTCGGGCGACGCGGCGTCGAAGCCTGAGCGGGCAGGTGAATGATGCAAGATCGAGAAATCAAAGACCTCGAAAAAGCCCTCGAACAAATCTGGGAGATAGCGGGCAAGTTCGGCCTCGACCCCTTCCCGACGCGCTTCGAGATCGTGCCCGCGACCGTCATGTACGAGGTCGGCTCCTACGCCCTGCCGGGCCGCTACTCGCACTGGACCTTCGGCAAGGCCTATCACCGGATGAAGACGATGTACGACTTCGGCCTCTCGAAGATTTACGAGGTCGTCATCAACACGAATCCCTCATACGGATTCCTGCTCGAAACCAACAGCCCGGTCCAGAACAAGCTGGTCATGGCGCACGTCCTCGGCCACGTGGATTTCTTCAAGAACAACGTCTACTTCTCGAAGACCAATCGCCGGATGGTCGAGAGCGTCTCGTCGCACTCCGGGCGGATGACCGCCTACGAGTTCAAGTACGGGCGCAAGAACGTCGAAAAGCTGCTCGACGCCGTGCTCTCCATCGAAGAGCACATTGACCCCAACTTCTTCATCAAGCGCGAACGCTCATACGAAGACGAAAGGCTGCACCCGCGCGAGAAGCCGGAGGGCCGCTACGACGACCTCTGGAACCTCGGCGAAAAGAAAGAGCCCGAGCCCGCGGAAGAAGAGCAGCCGCGCGGCGACCGCCTGCCCGAAAAAGACCTCGTCTATTACATCATGCGCAACTCGCCGCACCTTCAGCCCTGGCAGCGCGACGTGATGGCCATGATGCACGAGGAGATGGAGTACTTCATCCCGCAGATGCAGACCAAGACGATGAACGAAGGCTGGGCCAGCTTCTGGCATTCGCGCATCATGCGCGAGCTGGACCTCTCGGATAACGAGCACATCGAATTTGCGGACCTTCATTCGGGCGTCGTCTCGCCGCACAAGGGGCAGTTGAACCCCTACTATCTGGGCTACAAGGTGTTCGAGGACATCGAGCGCCGCTGGAATAATCCTTCCCCGGAAGAGCGCGAGCGGCTGGGGCGGCGCGCGGGCTCCGGGCGCGAGAAGATTTTCGAGGTCCGCGAGCTGGAATCCGACGTTTCCTTCCTGCGCAACTACCTGACCGAAGAGCTTTGCGAGGAGCTGGACCTGTTCGTCTACGAGCTGGTCGAGGAAGAGGAGTGGACCATCACGGAGAAGCGCTGGGAGCGCGTCCGCGATCAACTGGTCTCGAACATGACCAACTTCGGCTTTCCCTACATAGTGGTGGCCGACGGCGACTACAACAACAACCGCGAGCTATATCTCAAACATTCCTACGAGGGCGCGGAACTCGACGGGCGCTACGCACGCAAGGCGCTCGAACACGTCCACACGCTCTGGGGCCGCCCCGTTCACCTGGAAACCATCGTTGACGGCGAGCGCGTCGTCATGCACTACGACGGCGAGGAGCACGACGAGGATTAAGGAGCGTCTCTTACTGTGGATAGCGTTAAAGGGGCCGCATTATCTCCTGAATCCTCATCGAGCCCCAAAGCTGCATGGCGATTCATGTCCTTCCTGTCTTGATTGCACGCTGACGAAATCACCTTCCATCAATCCCAAGCTCATCTGTCCTTAAGTCTTACTGCTTCGCCAAAAAGGAGCGCCAGCGCCGGTTCGTCGCACAACTCAATACCGGCTTTGCACTAGCCGAACGTAATTCCCCGGCCGAATGCGGCGTTTCTCTTTGAACGGAGCCGTGCAGACCTCCTCGGCTTGCAGGACGGCCCAGCTCTCAGCCGCCCGGCCCTACTACGGGATTTCCGGTTTATTTATCGATTGCCGATAAATAGCTTGACTATATTCGATAAATGATTTATTGATAGTCGATATAAAGGAAGGTGGTGAATTCAATGTCAAAGCCAATATCGTCATCCGCCGCGCTGCCGATCGCGTATGTCCTGCTGCGGATTCTTATCGTCGTCAACTGGCTGGGCGGAGCCGCGATTCTCGCTCTGCTTGTCCTGCCGAACGAGCAATTGATTATGGCCGCTCTCAAACTCTCTCCCTCGCCTGAGGCTGAGCGGGTGGTGATGGCCCTGCGCGCGGTTGCCGTACTCGGTCTGGCCGCGATTCCATTCAATCATGCCGTCCTGAAGCGGCTGCTCGCAATCGTTGAGACGGTTCGGGCGGGCGACCCGTTTGTCGCCGCGAACGCGTCCCGTTTGCAGGCGATTGCCTGGGCGCTGCTCGCGCTGAACCTTCTCAGCATAGTGATCGGCGCAATCGCCAAAGCCGTTTCCACTCCGGCGCATCTGGTCCATCTCGACGCAGGCTTTTCGATCAACGGCTGGCTCGCCGTGCTCCTGATGTTCCTGCTGGCCCGCGTGTTCGCCGAAGGCACGCTCATGCGCGAAGACCTCGAAGGGACGGTGTGACATGGCGATTGCCGTCAAGCTCGACGACCTACTCCACGACCGGCGGATGACGCTGACCGAGCTTGCCGAGCGGGTCGGAATGACGCTGGCCAATCTCTCGATCCTCAAGACGGGCAAGGCGCGCGCGATCCGCTTCTCGACGCTCGATGCTATCTGCGAGGCGCTCTCGTGCCAGCCTGGCGACATACTCCGGTTTGAGCCTGAGCAGCAAGCAGAACGCGAGCGACCGGCAGCGTAGAGCCAACGGCGCGCAAGGCGATGAACGCCCTGCTCAACGCTCACGCCTGCACGTGGCGAGAGGCACACACAAATCCGACAAGGATGATAATCAAATGAAACAGAACGTTATGCTAACCACCGCGTCTGTGCTCTCAGTTCTCTTCTTCTCATTTCACTTAGCGGACGACATCGTCCGGGGGTTTGAGCCGGGAACGCTCACAAACCTCACCGCGCTGCCCATCTTTGTCTTCTGGCTGTACGGAACACTGGTGCTCGCCGGACGGCGGTCGGGGTATATCATCACCTTTCTCGGAGGGCTCTTTTCGTTGGTCGTCCCCATCACCCACATGAGGGGGAAGGGCGTCGGCGTCGCCAGCGGGATCGCCAATTCCAGCGGACACTTCTTCTTCGTCTGGACGCTGGTCGCCATCGGCGTGACCGGGCTCTTCTCCGTCATCCTCTCGGCGCGCGGACTGTGGAGCCTGCGCCGGGGCCAGTCAAGGTAGTCCGACAACCCGAACACGAGAAAGGTCCGTCGCGCGGCCTAGGTACTCGGAATAGTTTACGCGGTCGTCCGGCACGCCTGTCCGGCCTTTTGCGCGGCGGGCGTTTTTCGTTGCCGGAATCTGGTACGGCCTGCACCGAAAGCGTACCCGTTAAAGCTCGCGCTCGCAGGTCGAACCGGCGACCAATTTAGAGAATCTACACGTTTGCGGCGAAATCGGGACGGGAAAGCGATGTTTGTGACATCTCTCGGTCGTAAGCTGGCGTCAGGTCGTGCAGAGAGGATGAGCGGTCAGCTCTGGCATACGGCTAGCATAAGGATTGCGCATGACGAGCCGGACGACTCAAAAGAAGACGGAAGCGGAAGTTAAACGAACGCGCGGCCTTGTGATTGCGGGCGCATCGCTTCTGGTGCTCTTCGGAGTCGCCTTTCTCAAAGGGCGCGTCAAATAACACAGAGGGTACACAATACAGGAGAGGGAGTAGTACAACATGTCACAAACAGCTACAGCGGCAAGCAATACGGTCAGCGATGCGGCCAACGCGATCAACGCGGCGGACCCGACGCGGGGCGGCGCGCAGAGAGACGCGGCGGAATCAATGCTGCGCACGATTGACGAGTCAACCAAGTCTGCGACGGGCGTCAGCCTGTTCCACATCCTGACGCTCGGCTCTATCGGAGCCTCACTGGCACTCTTTTTCACGGGCAACAAGCAGGCGGGAATCTTCGTCGGTCTCTGGCCGCCGACCTTCCAGGCGCTCAAGGCTGTCGCCGATACGAATAAAGATAAAGACAGGTAATCATTGCCGAGCCCAGTGTCTTTACCCGGGTTCGCAAGAGATGAAAAAATGAGAGAGCCGCGCTTCCATTGTCCGGGAGCGCGGCTCTTCTGTCTGCGGCGGTTCCTGGCGGGCCGCGCCGCCGCGTCCGGCTTCGGGCGGGCCTCTGCCGGGCCTCTAACCGTCAGTCCATCTTCAGCGCGCGCCCGACGGAGGGGTCGCGGCGCACGCGCCAGATTTTCGAGTCCAGATAATAGTGTATGAAGGCGTAGCCCCAGAAGAAGGCCGCCACCGTTTGCGCGACCAGCGAGCCCTGCCCGCTCGCACGGCTGACGTACTGCCTGGGCAGTTGATACCAGAGACCGAAGAGCACGCCGAAGGCCAGGTAGTAGAGCAGGCGGCGGCTGATTAGCTCCGCCGCTCCATATTGTTCACGGCCCTCTGCGCCGCGCGTGTATTTCTTGTTATGAAACCAGATCAGGCGGTGATACTGGAGGTTGTGATAGACGGTCAGGATGGCGACGATGGCGATGGGCTTGTGCGGCATCGGCGTCAGCAGCACGACCCAGTGCATAGGGATCGCCGCCCCGAGCAGCAGGTACTTCGGAACGTCAAGCGCGAGCCCCTGCGCGGCGCGCTGGACCTGTCGCAAGAGCCAGGCGGCTGCCGCCAGGATGGTCGCGACGAGAAGCGCCAGGGCGAGGCTGCCGAGCAGGCTCTGGAGCGCTGCGGGAACGCGCTCCATCGCTTCCGGGTCGCGCTCGACGAAGGCGACGAACGGGTAGCTGAAGGCCAGCAGCAACAGCGCGCGGTCGAGCAGGTTATCTACGGGCAGCAGATCGTCGTTCTTCTTCTTGTAGAGAATCATGAAGCCGTAGTGCTGCTTGACCAGGTGGTAGTAGGCCCAGAGCGCCGCCAGGAAAAAGAAGACCAGCCCCGCGCCCGCGAGCACCATCAGGGGGCCGACGGCGAAGAAGAGGAGCGAGCCCCAGAGCAGGCGCTTGCGCGACTGGCGCTCCGTGCGGTCGAAGTAGGTGCGCGAGAATGTGCCGAAGACGTGCGGGGCGTCAATCAGTATGGCCCAGGCGGCGACCATCGGGACGAGCGGCAGGATGCCCCCGACGTAGAGCGCAAAGAGCAGGTAGCTCGAAAGGACCGAGCCGACGAACCAGACCAGGTCGGCGCGCGCGTCGATAATCCAGCGCAGCGAAACGGCGCTCGTCGCTATCCCGGTGGTGATGGTCTGCTGCGTCGTTGCCGACATGTTTGAATCCTCGAATCCTCTCACTCCGCGCCGCCCCTATAGACACGCTCCCGGCGTGCGCTTCATAATCAACGCGATGGGCGGCGGCCGGGCACACGTGATTTTAGCACTAATCCGAGACTGCGCGGAAAAGCGCGCGCCTCTTGAAAGGCTCGAAAGATGACGGACGACAAAGCGACGCTTGAGAACCTGCTGGGGACTCTTTTCCAGGCGCATCCCTGGCATGGCGTGACGCCGGGGCCGGACGCGCCAGCCATCATTAACGCCTACGTCGAGATCGTCCCGACCGACGTGGTCAAGTACGAGCTGGACAAGGCTTCGGGCCACCTGCGCCTTGACCGGCCGCAGCGTTTCTCCAGCCTCTGCCCCACGCCCTACGGCTTTATCCCACAGACCTTCTGCGGCGATTCCGTGGCCGCGCTCTGCGCCGCGCAGACGGGCCGCACGGGCATCAGTGGCGACGGCGACCCGCTGGACATCTGCGTCCTGACGGAAAAGACGGTCGCGCACGGCGACTTCTTCGTCCGCGCACGCCCCATCGGCGGCCTGCGCATGCTTGACGGCGCGGAGGCCGACGACAAGATCATCGCCGTCCTCGAATCCGACGTTGCCTACGGCGAGTTTAGGGACATCGCCGACTGCCCGCAGGGCCTCCTCGACCGCCTCAGGCATTACTTCCTCAGCTACAAGCAGTTGCCGGGCGAAGCGCCCCGCCGCGTCGAGATCGCCGATGTCTACGACCGCACGCAGGCACACGAAGTGATTCTCCGCAGCGTGCGGGATTATCGCGCCCGTTACGGCGCGCCCGAGACGCGGCTCGACGAGCTGCGCAGGCTGCTTTCCTGACCCGTCATTGATGCGGCATGAGTCAACGGTCATCAGCTAAAGCCAGGCGCGTTCACGCGGCGCTTCTTCGTCTTGGATGGAAGGACGAAGAAATTCAGAATTGAGATTGACGGGGAGAGAACCTACCGGCGCTTGCTGCAAATGCTCAGGAGCGCAGATGAGACGACGATGAACTGGGCCTCCTTTCATCTGTTCAAGATTGACGAGAAAAGGGCGCTCGACATCATCCGGCCGATGCTCCAATCCGGTAACGAGGCGGAGAGATATTGGGCCTCGAAGGTGCTCAGCTCAAGAGGCTATCTCAAGTTCCAGCATCGGGAAGCGGACGAAAACTTACGGGAACGCTCCCCTGATTTAAGGAAGCCGCCCTTAATTTAGGGGAACCACCCCTAATTTATCAGCACGCTCCGATGACTTATCCGGTGACCGCTCTAAACTATCCGGGGGCTTCTCTGAATTATCCGAGCCCTCCGCTAATTTAGCGGAACGCTTCTCTAATTTAGGGGCCTTCCGTTAGGTTACCGGGCCTCGCGGAAGAGCGCAGCTCTCACCCGCCGGGTCGAAGACCTCGCTTGCGTTTGAGCGAGCGGCGGTTTGATTTCCGCCTCACGCGGCCATCTTCGTGTATTATGTCGCAGCAAAAAAGATGGGGGATGAAACGACAATGGATAATGACAATGAGAATGCCGCGAATCCATTCATTCGCATCGCCGGTATTTGCGCAATGCTTGCGCCCCTGGTGCTCATCATCGGAGACGCCATGTTGCTGACGGGAGAGCTCAGGTTTGAATGGACGATAGCCTTGTGGGTCTCCTTCGTTCTCTTCGCCCCGGCGATAATCGGCCTGACGTATCTCGCCGCCGCGAACGGCAGCCGCCTGGCACTCCTGGGCGGGGCGTCTGCGTTCGTCGGTTGCCTGGCGGGCGCTAGTATGCAAGTCTTCTTTAGAGTCTGGGCCGTGCTCTACGAGGCGGGCTCACCGCAAACGATTGAGCTTTTGCGCAGTAGCAAAAAGCTGGTTGCCTCCACACAGATGATCGGCATCTTCTTTCCCTTGGGACTGCTTATCCTCGCGGCCTGTCTCTACCGCAGGCATCTTCTGAGCCCCATCGCCCCGCTCTCGCTGGCAGGCGCGGCGATCCTTTTTCCGTTGGGACGCATAGCGGGTTTGCTCGTCGGCGTCGTCGGCGGCGACCTATTGCTGCTGGTCTCTTTCTTCTTAATCGGCAGGCGGCTGCTTTCAGCACAGAGCCTAAGCAGAGTCTGAAAGTGAGCCCGCCGGGTTGATTCGACACCGGACGCCTTGCTTGAAGATGGAACGGCTAACTATGAGAAGCACTTATCGCAGCGGCGCTATCGGGGCGCTGATGGATGAATATGAGCGTGCGGCCTCGGAACTCGAAAGCCTGGTCTTGCAAATCCCCGAAGATGATTTCGTGCGGGTCGTTGATTCGCAGACGAAGGATGAGAGCTGCCGCTCGGTCCAGACCATCATGTCGCACGTCGTCAGGGCCGCGTATGCTTACGCCGATTACATCAGGGAGCAATTCTCCATGGCGTCAACACGGCCGCGGCTCGGGCTGCTCTCTCGCCGGGAATCCCTGGAGCAGCTCGCCGCCGCGCTGCGCTACACAGTCGAGACCCTGGACGGCAGGTGGGAGATGACGGAGGAAGAGATAATGAAGACGGTCATCAAGAGCAGTTGGGGAGTGGTCTATGATTTGGATGGACTGTTGGAGCACGCCGTCATGCACCTGCTCCGACATCGCCGTCAGATAGAGAAATTCATCTGGCAGGGTAAGCTCGCCATGCCGCAGGGCGTCTGACAACTCATTCCTGCCGTCATCGGGAGAGCTTGCCTTGCGTGACGCGTGCGCTTCCCCGAGCGCCGGGACGCAAATGAGCGTCAGAGCGCACAATTCAGGCCCTGCTCAGCTCTTCTTCGACGCCGCAGCGCGGGCAGCGGAGCGCGCGGTGTGTGGCGTTCGTCCAGCGCGCCAGGGCCCGGGTCTGAAGCCTGGGCTCTTTCTCTTCGGCCTCGCCTTCGTCGAAGAAGCGTCCGCGCGTGCCCTCGGACGGCCGCCGCGCCCGGTCCTCCGCGCCGCAGTGCTTGCACGTCCAGCCGTAACCCTCGTTGATGAAGTGCTCTATCTCCATCCCGTCAGAATAAGGGGCCGGAGTTCGGTCTTCAAACCGAGCCCCGGCCCCTTCGATCAGCCCTCCAGCCCTCTGCGTCCGGCCGTTCGTTTAGCGCAGGCCCCTGCGCTGTTGGACCGGAGCGTCGAGCAGCCGCACGGGAAGCGTCGTCTTGCGCCCGTTCTCGCGCACAACCTCCACCTTGATGACATCTCCGACCTGGTGCTTGTCCAGGATGCGATAGAGGTCGTCGGTCCCACCGACCTTCTCGCCGTCAATGGCCGTGATGATGTCGCCGAGAATGATGTCGCCATCCTCTGTCTGCTGGGTCTCGCGCAGCCCGGCAGCCGCGGCCGAGCCGCCCGGCACGACCTGCATAATCAGGATGCCTTCGGAGGCGGGCAGGCGCACCTGGTCACGCAGGTCCTTGATGTCGCGCGTCCCGATGCCGAGCTTCGGACGCCGCACGACGCCCTCCTTCAAGAGCTGCGGCACGATGCGCTTGGCGATGCTCACCGGAATGGCGAAGCCGACGCCCGCCGACGCGCCCGACGGCGAGAGAATCTGCGAGTTGATGCCGATCATGCGCCCGTGCGAATCGAGCAGCGGGCCGCCCGAATTGCCCGGATTAATCGAAGCGTCCGTTTGAATCGCGCCTTCGATGGGGCGACCGTTGCGGGCCCGAATCGGGCGCTGCAAGCCGCTGATGACGCCCGTCGTCAGCGTCCGGTCGAAGCCGAAGGGATTGCCGATGGCGAGCACCTTCTGCCCGACCACGAGCCTGTCGGAATCGCCGAGCGGGACGACGGTCAATTGATCGCGCGGCGCTTCGATCTTGATGACGGCGAGGTCCGTGTCCGGGTCGCCGCCGACGACCTTCGCCGGGTAAGTCTTATCGCCGCCGAGACTGACAGAGAGCTTCTGCGCTCCCTCGACGACGTGAAAGTTGGTCAGAATATTGCCCTGGTCGTCAATCACGGAGCCGGAACCGGAGCCCTGCCCCTCTTCGACCTGGCCGAAGAAGTCCTGCCTGTAGGAGGTTGACTTGATGGACACGACGCCGGGCGAAATCGCCTTGTAGACCTCGACGTTGTTCTGCTCGTCTGTGGCCAGCGACGGGTCCGTCACCCCGATTGGCGCTGCCTCCGTGAAGGCCGCCGACCTCGAATGACTGTTGAAGCGGTCCAGGCAGGCCACCGTCACGGCCGCAAACACGGCCGATAACAGCGCGATCATCAGAATTTGGCGGGCGGAGAGTTTGTACATGGCTTTTCTTCTCTGGTTGATAAAGATTTTAAGCGCTCGCTAGTGGCAGCGAGGCTCTACTAAGATGCGCGAGCGCCGGGGGGCGGTTGCGCGCCTGCGGCCCTTCAGCGCGGCTGCGAATCCCGTATCTCCGGCTGCGAATCTGGAACCTGCACTAGCCTAACGTCTTTCCACGCCCGGAAGTTTAGTCCGACAGCCGCCCCTGCCCCATGCGCGGCGGAGAGCCCGCCCCGCAGCCACAGTAAAGCCCGTAAAGCTATATTCGCGCCGGCAGCGATAAAAGTTCCCGCCGGGACGCAAATTTAAAGAGACCGTCTGCGAAGAGAGAGAGTGACCGGCGAATTAAAGAGTGTAGCGGGCGAACGACGTGGGCCGGAGCGAGACTGTCCGGCGCTGAAAGTCTGATGAAAGTCCGGCAAGGCAGCGGCAGGCGCTGGCTCTCCTCGGCTTGCGCGGGCCGTGGGAGGGCCGTAAATCGTTCAGCGAAATAGGCTTTTCAGGAGAAGATAGTGAGCACACTGTGTGGCAGGTCGCCCAGATAGGCCATCAGACGCTCCGGCGTGTGCCAGCCCGCGGCCGACATTCCCGTCGCCGCATGCACGACCATCAGCGCCAGGTAGAGCCCCAGCACCAGCGTCATTCCGCGCCGCGCCAGCTTGATGTGCGAGCAGCGGTAGAGCACGTAGGCGGCGAAAGCGCCGATCAGCAGCTTGACGGCGATAAAGGGCGCGTCGCCCAAATCCAGCAGGCGAGCCATCAGGCCGTTGCCTTCGGTGGCCAGGTTCGCGCGCACCCAGATGACCGTCAACTGCGCGTCGAGCCAGTTCAAAGAGAAGAGAAGTATGCTTTTGGCCAGGGCGCTCATCCTGAGCCTCTCCTTCGGCTTGCCAACTTTGTTTAACCTCTCCCTTTAACAATTGAACCCCCGACCGCGGTGGCAGGGGGTTCAAAGGTTTTACGGGAGAAACGTGACCGTTTCTTTGTATCTTATGAAAAGTGCGAATAGGGGGCGGCTTCCGAGAATCGGGAAAAATGAGTGCCGGGCCGGGCGCGCCCGCGAATAATTATTGACTTCGCCGCGGATTTGGAATATCAGCACATTGCTCCACCATTTTTAGAGGCTAGAAGGCACTGGAAATCCCCATGAAACGCTGTCCGACCTGCAACCGTGAATACCCTAACGATTCGCAGAACAACTGCATGTACGACGGAGCCGCGCTCGTCTTCGCACAGGCTTACGCACAGTCGCCGCAATCTACGGCTTCACAGCCCCCGCAATGGGCCAATGCGGGGCCGACCGGCTACGCTCCGGCGCAAGCGCCCCCACAGGGCTGGCAGGGAAACTATCCCCCGTCTCCATCGCCTTACGCGCAGGCTCCGGCCGGGAGCATGGCCGCGGGCGAATACGTCCCGTGCCCCAGGTGCTACAGTCCGAACCCGGAGAAGGTGAACTTCACCTGGTGGGGCGGCATGGTCGGCCCGCGGGTGCTCAAGCACGTCAAGTGCAGGGGCTGCGGGGCGACCTATAACGGCAAGAGCGGGCGGTCCAACACGACCAGTATAGTCATCTATTCCATCATCGTCTTCGTGATCGTCTTCGCTCTCTCGGCGCTGGTCTTCTGGCGTTGACACAAGCGCCGGGGCCGGAGACCAAGAGAGCGCGCCGCGGGCAGGAGAGCGCGCGGGAGATGGCGTTTTCAGGAGACGGCCGCGGCGTCTGGAGGGATGATTCTGAGGTTCGGCGATTCCTGGAGGACGCGCGTGCCGGGCGGGACGGAATGGGTCAGCCAGACGTTGCCGCCGATGACGCTGCCGCGGCCGATGACGGTCTCGCCGCCGAGAATGGTCGCACCCGCGTAGATTACCACGTCGTCTTCGATGGTCGGATGTCGCTTGGTGTTGCGGACGAGGCGGCCGCTGGCGTCCTTGTCGAAGGAGAAAGCGCCGAGCGTGACGCCCTGGTAGAGCTTGACATTATCGCCGATGACGGCCGTCCCGCCGATGACCACGCCCGTCCCGTGGTCTATGAAGAAACGCGAGCCGATGCGCGTCCCCGGATGAATGTCTATCCCCGTGCGATGATGCGCGTGCTCGGTCATGATGCGCGGAATCAGCGGGACATCCATCCTGTAAAGCTCGTGCGCCAGGCGATAGACCATCACCGCGTAGATGCTCGGGTAACTGAAGATGATCTCGTCCAGGCAGGTGGCCGCCGGGTCGCCGTCGTAGGCCGACTGAACGTCTGTCGCCAGCACCCCGCGCAGCCGCGGCAGCTCGGCCAGAAACGCGACGGCGCACTCATGTGGCGGCTGGCCCATCAGCTTGCACGTATCGCCGAGCTTAGTGCCGTGGCTGACGGCGCGCCTGATCTGTTCCGTCAGCGTTTCGTAGAGCCAGCTCATCCTCGACTCGACGTGCAGACGCAGATTCGTGCCCGTCAACCCTTGAGCGCCGATGTAGCCGGGAAAGAGCAGCTCGTGAATCGTCATCAGCACGCGGATAATCTCCGCATGCGACGGCAGCGGCTGGCGATCAAGATGATGAATCTTGATGCCCCCCGCCGTGTAGGATTCGACGAGCGCCTCTACCGCCCGTTCAATCTTCTCGTCCATCTCTCAAATCAGTAATGAGTAATGAGTGATGAGTAATGAGTAAATGCTTTGACTCATCACTCATTACTCATCACTCATCACTTCTTTACCCGGTCATTCGACTTCTATGGCGCGTTCTTTGGCGATGCCGCGTGCTTTCATGACGACATCGTCGTCAACGGGCTCAGTGCCGTTCATCCACGCCTGGACCTCTTCGATGGGACGCCCGAGGGCGACGGCCAGCTTCTCGTCGCTCGCCTCGAAGCCCCTGTCCCGCAGGTTCTGAAGGATCGCGCGACCCCCCGCCTGACCTGTTCCACGATCATCTACAGCTTGATCGGATGATGTTTCCATTCCGCCCGTGTTTTGTTCGCTCATGCTCCAACCTCGCTTTGTGATTCACCTGAAACGGTCGCTTGATAACCCAGGTCCTGAATCTTTTTGATTAACGTGCCCTGTTGCACAATCTGGTCGTCGAAATCAACGACGGCTGTTTTCCGCTTGAAGGTCACGTCGGCGACGTGCACGCCCGCCGTCTCTTCAAGTGTTTCCTTGATGTCGGCCGCACACGAATCGCAGTGCATCCCTTCGATATTTAGTTCCGCTTTCACCTCCGGCTCCTCCTCGAATCAATTACGCGGCTCCCGGCCTGTAGACTGCACACGCGCGCACGCCGCAGAAGAGTTTCAGGGCGCGGCCCGTGCGAAAATTTAAGAGCCTCTGGCCGGAGCGCAACGAATGCGCGTATTATAGAAGGCAAAAGGTAAAAGTAAAAAGGTAAAAGGCGAGCGCAGGCTTTTCCCTGAGAATTACGGGCCGCCGTCCGCGCTTACTTTTACCCTTTGACCTTCTCCCTTTTCCTGATGGCCATGAGCAGAGAGGACCAGTTGACCATCGCGGGGCTGCTGTTAGAGGCCGCGCAGATTTTGCGCAAGGCGGGTGTCCCGGAGGCACGCCGCGAGGCAGCCTCGCTGCTCGGACACCTCCTCGGGCGCGACCGCACCTACATCATCACGCACGCCGAAGCGGTGCTCGAAGATTCGGAGGTCGGGCGCTTTGGCCTGCTGGTGGAGCGCCGCGCCGCGGGCGAGCCCTTGCAGTACATCAGGGGACATCAGGAATTCTTCAACCTCGATTTTGAAGTGACGCCCGACGTGCTTATCCCGCGCCCTGAAACGGAGCTGCTGGTCGAAGCCGCGCTCAAGCTGCTGGAAGCCGCGCCCCCGTCGGCGCTCATCTGTGATGTCGGCACGGGCTCGGGCTGCATTCCCATCAGTCTCCTGCATGAGAGGCAGGGGCTGCGGGCCGTCGGCCTGGATATCTCGGCGGCTGCGCTCCGGGTCGCCGCCCGCAACGCCGCGCGCAACGGCGTGCGCGAACGCCTGGCGCTGGTCGCGTCCGACTGCTTTGCGGCGCTCAGGTGGCCGCGCTCCCGCTTTCAATTGATCGTCTCGAATCCGCCCTACGTCGCGGAGGATGCGCTTAGTGGGCTCCAGCGCGAAGTCCGGGACTACGAACCGCGCGTGGCGTTGACGCCCGGCGCGGACGGGCTGCGTATCATCCGGCGGCTGCTCGACGAAGCGCCGCGCTTCCTCGACGAGGGCGGGCATCTGTTGATGGAGATAGGCTTCGACCAGCACGAGGCCGTCCGGCGGTTGATTGACGGGGAGGTCTGGCAACTGCTCGACATTCACCAGGACTTGCAGGGCATCCCGCGGACGGTCGCGCTCAGGAAGACAAAGGCAGGGAGTTGAAAAACGGGACCGGCGGGGCAGTCTCTGCCGGATTGATGGACGGCGGGCGGGCCGCCTTCTTCGGCCAACGGACTCCAGGCGCTTTTCCCTTCTGCTTTTTTCCTTTTGTCTTTAGTCTCGTGGTAGAATCCACGCGATTTTCCGTCCCGGCAAGCCTGGACTCTCTTCCGTCTGTCTCTACTTTCTCCAGCGGGTGGCTTCTGCGTCTGTCAAGAGCGCGCTCCTGCATACGTCGAACCGGGGCGTCGCTTTCCCGACGCCGGACCCGTGTGGATAATCGGTCGAGAGACGGGAAAAGGAACTCTGCTATGGATAAATTCCACATCATGGGCGGGCGTCCCCTGCGCGGCCGAATCCGCGTCAGCGGCGCTAAGAATTCGGCGCTGCCCTGCATGGCCGCCGCGCTGCTGACGGCCGAAACAGTCACGCTGCACAATATCCCCTACGTCCGCGACATCATCACGCAGCGTCGCCTGCTCGAAGACATAGGGGCGACCGTGCTGACGCCCGAGCTGCGGACGCACAAGATCACGGCCAATCACGTAGAGCTGTTTGAAGCGCCCTACGAGCTGGTCAAGACGATGCGGGCCAGTGTGCTCGCGCTCGGCCCCCTGCTGGCGCGTTTCGGCAAGGCGAGGGTCTCGCTGCCGGGCGGCTGCGCCATCGGCTCGCGCCCGATTGACCTGCACCTGGCGGGCTTCGAGCACCTCGGCGCGGAGGTCGGGTTGGAGGCCGGGGATGTCGTCGCGCGTGCGCCCAAACGCGGGCGGCTACGCGGCGGCGAAGTTCACTTCGAGAAAGCGACCGTCACCGGCACTGAAAACCTGATGATGGCCGCGACCCTCGCCGAAGGCCAGACCGTGATTCACAATGCCGCGCGCGAGCCGGAGATAGTGGACCTCGCGGAGCTGCTCAACAAGATGGGGGCGCGTGTTCGCGGCGCTGGCACGCCGACCATCAGAATCGAGGGCGTCGAAGCGCTCGGCGGCGCTGAGCACACGATTATCCCGGACCGTATCGAGACGGGGACTTTCATGGTCGCCGCCGCCATCACGCGCGGCGAGCTTGAGATCAAAGACTGCCGACCCGAGCATTCCGCGATAGTCATTGCCAAGCTGCGCGAGGCGGGCGTCGAGATTGAAGAGTTGAACCAGAGCACGCTGCGCGTCCGCTGCTGCGCGGCGGGCCTCAAGGCCAGCGACATCGTGACGGAGCCGCACCCGCGTTTTCCGACCGACATGCAGGCGCAGTACATGGCCCTGATGACGCAGGCCGAGGGGCGCTCGGTGATTACCGAAACCATCTTCGAGAATCGCTTCATGCACGCTTCGGAGATGCAGCGGATGGGCGCGCGGATTCACATAGACGCGCGCATCGCGACGGTCGAAGGCGTGACGCCGCTGGCGGGCGCGCGCGTGCAGGCTTCGGACCTGCGCGCTTCGGCTTCGCTCGTCCTGGCCGGGCTGGCCGCCAGCGGCGAGACGATTATTGATCGCGTCTATCACATCGACCGCGGCTACGAGAAGATCGAATCCAAGCTCAGCTCCGTGGGGGCCGAGATCGAACGTCTCAGGGATTCCGTCACGGACTCTCTACCCCCGCACCCGGAACAGCCGCTGGCCGAAGGCGCATCGCTGACCTGAGCCCGGGCGTTTGAGGATTGCGGCCGCAGTTAAAGAACTCAATTATGGCTCAACAGAACTGCCTTTTTTGCAGCCTCGCGGCGGGTGAGATTCCCGCCGAACTCCTTTACAGTGACGAACGCAGCGTCGTCTTCCGCGACATCAATCCGCAAGCGCCGGTGCATCTGCTGGTCATTCCGCGCGACCACCTGGAATCTCTGGACGAAGCGGCCCAGGCGGATGAAGCCCTGCTCGGACACCTGCTGCGCATCGCGGCGCGCGTGGCCAACGAACAGGGCCTCTCCGAAAGCGGTTATCGCACGGTCATCAACACGGGCGCGGGCGCGGGCCAGTCCGTCTTTCACCTGCACCTGCATGTTCTCGGCGGGCGCTCGCTGAGCTGGCCTCCGGGCTAAGCCCGCCCGACCACCGACAGACTTGCCGGATTGCCCCGGCCGAACACGCTCTTTCTTGCCCGGCTGCGGGCTTTTAGCGCGTGGGCGCGTCCCGCTTCTTTTCCAGGACGGAGCGGGCGACGGCGAGTATGGCCAGGGCGC
This sequence comes from Pyrinomonadaceae bacterium, assembly GCA_036389715.1. Classification (GTDB taxonomy): domain Bacteria; phylum Acidobacteriota; class Blastocatellia; order Pyrinomonadales; family Pyrinomonadaceae; genus DASVWH01. The sequence continues at coordinate 38,833 of DASVWH010000085.1, forward strand.
GCGGGGCTTCGCCGTTGAAATTCCTGGCATGCTCGATGGCGCGATAAAGGTCATCTTCCGCGAGTGTCGCGAAGGCTTCCGGCAAATCCGTCGGCGAAGCCACCTGTATCCCCAACTGAATCTTGAACTTCCCTTCGAGCTGCATGGAGGTCTGACTGTTCTCGCCCGTGAAATCGGCGACGGCGTTGGCCGCCTTGACCATTTCGCCGATCAACTCCCAGGCGCGGGCGCGGTCAATCTTAGAGAATCGCGCGAGGATGGCTACCAGGGCGTAAGCGCGGTCGGACGCGGCATTGATGCGCTGCGTCTCTGTGAGGGCTTCGTCGAGCCATTCGAGCGCGCGCTGGCGATCAGTCTTGGCCAGGAGGGCGGCCGCGCGGCTCAGAATCCAGATGCGCTGGATGGGCAGGAGTTCGCTCTTGCGGGCACGCCGCACGGCTTCGTCCGCCTCCTTCTTTTTCAAGAGACCGCCGATGAAATTGTAGTCGACGAAACGGCGAATCCCGTTGCGTGTCTCAAGGTCTTCGAGCTTATCCAGAAACTCGTAGGCGCGCGGGTCGCCGACATCGGAGGCGCGCATGGCCGCAAAGGCGTATGCGCGGTCGCGCTGATCGGCGTTGCGGGCTGCGCCGAGGCTGTCGGCCAGCTCCTCCTGAAGCCTGTCGGCGGGCGCGCTTTCCGGCTGGATGCCCCTGCCGAGCGAACGGTCGTTTCCGGCGGCCAGCGATGGCGGCGCATCCGGTCTTAGGGCCGCAAGCTGCGCGCTGACGGCCGCGACCAAATCGGGCGCGTGCTGTTGGAAGAGCGGGAGCAGCCGCGCCGCGATGTAGTAAGTACCGGCGCGGCCCGCCGACGTGCGGTCCAGTTGCGCGCTCGGCCGCAGCAGAAGGCGCGCCGCGAGATGAAAAAATGCGGCCCGCAAATTCGGCGCGAGGTTGGGCGCGGGGCGCGGGGCGTTATTGATGCTCGAAGGGATGCCGGTCTCCGAAACGGTCAGGTAAGTCGAAGGCGTGAAGGCATAAGAGGCGAGCAGCGAGACCGTGTTGGCGTCCGCCGAAGGGTCTGTTCCGGCGCGCGCCAGCAGCGCCGCAAAGCGCTGGTCGGCTGCCGCCGGACTCTTTTCGCGCAGGTTGACGAGAAACTGAATCGTGCGGTAGCTGGCCTGGCCGAGCGCCGGATCGGCGAGCTGCAAAGCGCGTTCGGTATCATCGGCTTCCAGAAATTCACCGGCCAGCATCAGTCTCGCGATGATGGCCTGCTGCGATAATTCCGGCTCGGGCTGAGGCTGCCTCGCGCCCCCGGCCCGTTCGGCTTCCGCTCTTTTAGCGTTTGTCAGCCTGGCCAGAAACTCTTCGCCGAGCGCACGATCACGGCGTGCCGCGAGCCTGACTATTTCCAGGCGCAGGTTCATGCGCGGGCGCGGGCCCGGCCTCTTGCTGAATCTTCCGGGCATCAGCGGCTCGATGACCCCGACGAAAGTTCCTTCGATGGCCTCGGCCGCGTCCCAGGCCCTGTGAAAGAGGGGCCGGGCCTGCTCGCGGTCCTCTTCCCAGAGCAGGTCTGCGACGTGCGCCTGGACGCGCGCGCGCAGGGTCTCGTCGCGGTAACTGCGTGCCTCTTCGGCCAGCGACGTGAGCAGCGAGATGGCCACTGCACGCCGCGCGGCCAGAGCCGGATCGTTTGCCCTGCGTGCAGGAGTTTTGGCCGCGCCCGCCCGGGGCTGTTTGGCGGCGGGCGCGGGCGTCTGGGCCCGGAGCAGAGCCGGGAGCAGGATGAGGTAAAGGGCGATGGTTCCGAGCTTGCGATGAGATGTCATTGGCCTTCCCTTCCGTGAAATAGATTGTCCGGGAAAAACTCTTCCGCTTGATGTCCGGGCGCTGCTTATCCGGGCGGGCTGAAATTGCGCCCGCTCGCCCCTTTTTCAACCGATGGCATCGGCCGTCTCCTCGCGTGCAGGTTCGACGGCCTGCTGCTCTCCCTGCTGCTCGGTCTGCTCTTTGAGCAGCGAGGTCTCGTAGCGCACGTCGCCGAAGAGAGTATCGGCGACGGCTTTGACGAAGCCGAGGATTGCCGGGCCGAGGACGATGCCCGAGATGCCGAAGACGTAGACGCCCGCGACCAGCGCGACCAGCATCCAGTAGAAGTTGAAGCGCCGCGCCCCTGCGCTCGCCAGCTTCGGGCGCAGCAGCAGCGACGACCCGAGCGTCATCGCGATCCCGATGCCCAGATAAATGGCCGCGTGAACGGGCTGGTGCGCGAAGACGAAGAGATAGATAGTGATGGGGACGTAGATGGCCCACTCGCCGAGCAGCGGAAAGAAGCCGATGAGGAAAGTCACCAGGCCGAGCACGACCGCCAGCGGGATGCCGAAGATGAGATTGAGCACGATGATGACGAAAGCCTTGAGCGCCTGGTCTATGAAGACCGCGCGCAGGGCCCCGCGCAGGGCTCCGCCGATGTTGACGGCCAGCTTCTCGTAGAGCGGCCAGTAATCGCCTGGGACGCGCACCTTCAGGTAAGAGGCGATGCGGATGCGGTGCGTCAGCACGTAGTAGACCGTGAAGAAGAAGAGCGAGAGCGAAGTCAGCAGCAGCGCCGCCTGCTCGCGCAGCCCCTTGATGGCCTCGGCCGAGCGCGTCACGGCTTCGGCAAACGCCGCCTGAAGGCTGGCCCGCGTGCCCTCGCGCTGAATCGGCAGCGACTGCGAGAGCGCGTCGCTGATCGAGTTGATGATGTGGTCGCGCTTCTCGTAGACCTGGTTCGAGTAGCTGGACATCTCGTGCCAGGCGTAGCCCGTCAGCGCCGCCAGCGGGACGACGATCAGCGCGATGGTGATGAGCGCGCTTCCGGCACGCCTGCGCAGCCGCGTTTCGAGCCATTCCTGGACGGGCAGGAGGTAGATGCCCGCGACGATGCCGAGCAGGAGCGCCACCAGCACCTTACCAACGAGCACGAAGAAGAGCACTATCGCCAGTACGACCGCAGTTCCGTAGACCAGGATGCGCTTGGCATCGCCCACCGTCAGCTCGCTCAACCGCTTTGAATCCCCGCTTGACATAGTGCCGCTAATATAACATCGCGGAAAAGCAAGGCTGAAGGCTGAAGCCGGAAAGCAGCGGCCGGAAAGCGAAAGGAGTGCCGGTTATGAGTTCAACCGGCACTCCTTCGCTCTCTCCTGGCCCGCTCGGGCTTTTAACCCTTCACTTGACCTGGAACTGGACGCTGTAGGTAGTGGCGTCCGTCCCTACTCTGAATTTGAGCTGGTACGTGCCGCTGGCGTAACCCTTCGTCTTGAGGTTGAAGATATATCCGCCGCCCGTCACGTCGAGCTGCGGGTCGAAGCGGAAGTTGTTGTCTGGATTCGCGTCGCCCGCATCCGCCACTAGGCTCGAAGTATTCGTCGAGGTACGGACGATGCTCACGGCGCTGACGACGATACTTGCGGACGAGAGATTCGCGCCGTAATTATCGGCAAGCTGGAGCTTGATGGGAATCGTGCTCCCGCTCCTGACCGCTTTCGTCTGGTCATAGAGAGCGTTGATGACGTAGGGCGTGCGGCTCGCAATGACGAAGGGACTGAGCGAGCTGACCCTGGCGCAGATGTACTTGGCATCGAAGTTCGGAGAAGGTGAGTTCGGCGAGAGGATGGTCCTGTCTACGAGCACGCCGTTCTCGCCGTGCAGGACGCGCAGGGCCGCGAAACTCGCCTGGTCCATGCTGGCGGGCACGTTGAAGCAGACCGTGACCGGCGCTGTGTAAGTGGCCGTAGTCGTAACTTCAAAGGCGAGACTGCTGTTCGAGAGAGCATAGTTGCCGGGCAGCGCGCCTGCCGTGGCCGGGTCAATCGGCATGACGGTCGTGTCGCCCGCCGTCGTGACGCTGTCAAAGATCAGGGTGCTGTCCCCGACCGCGACTATCGGGTAAGCGCCCACCCGCGTGTTGAAGGTCGAGGCGGGCGATGCCGTCCGGTAACCCCAGCTGAAGTTGAACTCGTCGCTCAGATTCGAGGTCAGGTTCGTCTGGTTGGTCCCGCCCGGCTGCATGACGAAGATTTCATCGTTCTGGAGCCCCCCGAGACGATTTCTCCAGCCGATGCGGCTGCCGTCGGGCGACCACCTGGGGATGGAGTCGCGCACGTTGTTGGTGGTCAGCCGCGTCTGAAGCTGGCCGTCCGAAGTCATCACGTAAATCTCGTTGGTGCTGCCGTTGGCGAGCTGGTAACCGGTGTCGCGTGAGCTGACGAAGGCAATCCTGGTCCCGTCGGGCGACCAGCTCGGCTCCGTATTGTTGCCCGTCGTCGTCAGGCGCTGGACGTTGCTGCCGTCCGAGTTCATCACGAAGATGTCGGGGAAGCCGCCGACGCGCTTGCTGACGAAGACGAGCCGCTGCCCGTCCGGCGACCAGGCGAGCGCCGTATCCTCCGCCGAATTATTCGTCAGGTTGGTTTGCCCGCTGCCGTCCGCATTCATCAGGTAGACCTCCTTGTTGCCGGTCCGCCTGCTGATGAAAGCGATTTTCGTTCCGTCGGGCGACCAGCTGGGCTCGCTGTCCCTGGTGGACGGAATGGTCAGGTCCGCGAGGCCGCCGCCGCTGCTGTTGACGACGGAAATCTTCGAGAGACCAGAGAAGGAGTTGCTGAAAGCTATCTTGCCGCCGTCGGGCGACCAGGCCGGGTCGCGTGCGTCCGCCTGTTGATTGGTCAGGTTGACAAACCCCGTGCCGTCAAACTTAACCAGGCACACGTCGTAACGATTAGCGCCGCCGGAGAGCGTGCTGGCGAAGGCGATGCGATTGCCGTCGGGCCCCCAGGTCGGCTGCGAGTCTTCACCGGCCATGTTGGTCAGGCGCGTCTGCTGCGTGCCGGTCGTGTCCATGACGTAGATTTCCGTGTTGCCGTCGCGCGTGCTCTCGAAGGCGATCATCCCGTTCGGGACGCGCCCCGGGATGGACGACGCGGGAGCGGCCGCCCGTCCCCAATCATAGGTTCCTTGATATGGAAAGTTACTGCTGATATTAACAGGGTTACTCCCGTCGGCATTCATCACGAAGAGAGCCGGGTGGTCAATCGCATCTCTGTCGCTCTGGAAGACGAGCTGCGTGCCGTCAGGAGACCAGCGCGGGATGAAATCATTTGCCGGACTATTGGTTACGTTAACCTGATTGCTGCCGTCAGCATTCATCACAAAAATCTCCCCAGCGCCCGTGAAGCTCGACGAATAAGCGATCTTGCTGCCGTCGGGCGACCAGGCGGCATACATGTCATACCCCGGATTGTACGTTAGCCTGACCTGATTACTCCCGTCGGCGTTCATCAGGAAGACGTTGTTCGCGCCATTGGGATCGCGGCTGCTTCTAAAAGCTATCTTCGAGCCATCGGGCGACCATACAGGCTCGTAGTTGGCCCCCAGTATGCCTGACGTGCCAGTCAGGCGGGTCAGACTGCTGCCATCCACAGTCGTCACGTAGATGTCCGGGCCTGTGCGGTCGCTGACGAAGGCGATTTTCCGGCTGTCTGGCGACCAGGCAAGGTTGATCTCGTAGAGTCTAGGGGTGTTGCTCAGGTTCACTAGCCCGCTGCCGTCGGCGTTCATCACGTAAAGCTCTGTGTCTTCACTATACGAGTCCTGAAAAGAAATAAATGCGATCTTGGTTCCGTCGGGCGACCAGGCCGGATATTCGTTATGGTTATAGTGGGTCCGGTCCATGTCTTCGGTAAGGTTGGTCACGTGGCTGCCGTCGGCGTCCATCACACAGATGTCCCATGCGAAATCTCCCACCTTGAGAAAGAGGATTTTCGAGCCGTCGGGCGACCATACCGGTTCTACCTCCGCTTCCGGACTATTGGTCAAATTCACCCGCCCGCTGCCGTCCGGGTTGACGGCGAAGATGTCCCAGTTGCCTCCCGGGGGGAAATCGGCGAGGACGATTTTGCCATTCGTGACGCTCGGTGTCGGCGGCGACGCGATAGACGCAGGTAAGGCGAATCGAGACCTAAGAGAAGAAGGGGCCGCGGTCTTCGTCACGGGCGTCATCCGTGCCGGGGAAGACGCGAGGGCCAGTTGAACGGACGAGACGGCCAGTGTCAGCAAGACGACGACGAGGCGCTTGGTGAAGCCAGGGGATCGCATAAGTTGTTAACTCCTTACAGGGCAGAGAGAGAGGGTTTGGGATGTCTCATCTATTCATTCAACCGGGAACGTTTGTCTTGAATAGTGATGAGAGCCAAAAAGGGCGCGCCCGTGCGTGCTTGCGCCCAGCCTGAACCTGTCGCGCTCATCTTCGAGCACTTCAAAAACGACAGCGCCGGAAACCGGAGAAACAGCTCGGCGGGCCTGCTCAAGCTGCTTCGGGCGTCTGGAAAGAGCCGGACGCCGAGGCCCCGACAGGCGAAGACGAGCGGGCGAGCTTCGCTGACTAAAGGCCGTTTTCTTTTAGGTTTGACGGACGACCGCAGGTGCTTAAAGTCTCAGGCCGCCGGTCTTCGGACGACGCCCCGAGCCCTTGAAATTAAAGTCCAGCAACAACCAACCTATCCGTTTGAAAGTGAAGACTTGCAGGTATGCCTGGTGCTCGAACGCGTTCGGGATGCGTTCAATAAATGACTTTTAAGCGCGGTTATCTTACTCGCTCGGCATTAAATGTCAAGCGCAGCGGGGTGCAAAGCGGAAATTTGGGCGGAGAAGAATCAGGCGCGGCGCGCGCAGGACGGCGCGGCGCGGGAAGGCTTTGAGGCGAGCGGGCGGAGGAGGATTTTTGAAGCGAGCGAGCCGAGCAAGGCTGTCGAGGACGCTCGCCTATTTGACCCGGACGACGAAGGAGACGTTGCCGCCCGTGCCGGAGGGGATAGTGCCGTTGGCGAATATCCAGCGGACGAAGCGGACGTTGGTGTCGTAGGTTCCGGTCGGCGTGTAGCTCCAGGACGGGTCGTTGTCGGCTGGCGGCAGCGGTTGTAGCGCCGGGTTAGGATTGGCTATGGAAACATTCGTGTACTGGACGGTGACCGGATTGGTCAGGCTGGTCGTGCCGAAGCTGTAGCTCGGAGAGCCGACCTTGAATTCCGTGTTGGCCGGGACGATGTCCGTAATCACCAGCGCGCGCCCGCTCATCCCGCCGGAGGCGACGACGTTGTTGAAATTTATCCTGTAGGTCAGGTCCGAGCCGGGCGCGGCATTGATGCCCGACGCCGGGCAGGTCGCGCCCGAGACGACGCACTTGGCCAGCGTGATGTCGGGCGCCAGGGCGACCGTGACATTTGCGCTGAACTCGGAGGTGTTGTAGTTCGTCGCCGCCGCGACGGTTGCCGTCGAGGTCAGGACAGTCCCGAGGCTGACACCCGACGGGACGGGAACCTTAAAGCTGAAAGCGCCGCTCGTCGTGTTCGTATCCTCCGCGGCGTAGCCTTCGGTCAGGGTCCTGAGGTAGGTCTTGCCCTCGCCGTAGCCCGACGGGTCGCTGTCGGAGATGAAGAATTCGATGATCGCCCCGGCCGGGGCCGTCCCCGTCAACGTCAGGTAGCCGCCAGAGAGCACGGCCGTGCTGATGACGGGAAAGTTGAGCAGGTTATTACCACCGGCGGTGCTGGTGCTGTTGGGCGTGACGAAGACTCCGGATGGACCGTTGGAGAGGGCGCCCGTACTCGGGTTATTGTTCCCCGTCAGCAGGTCAATCCCGATCTGCCCCGATGGCGAGGATAGGGTGTTTTTGTTTTTGATCGTGCCGTTGGCGTAGGTCGAGTTCTGCGTGATCCTGTTGCGGGTTGCAGCCACGGTCACCAT
>DASVWH010000086.1:0-9799 GCA_036389715.1 Pyrinomonadaceae bacterium
GCCGCCAGCGAGCGCAGCGCCAGCGGCGTGCCGCCCCACCAGCGCCCGTATCTCATCATGCGCTTGAGCCGCGTAAACGACGGGTAGCCTGCGAAGAATTCGTCGCCGCCGAGCCCGGAGAGAGCGACCTTGATTCCCTGCTCCCGGACGGCGCGCGCGACAACGTAAGTGTTGAGGCCGTCGCCCGTCGGCTGGTCCATCACGGCCAGAGCCTCCGGCAGTTGTTCGAGCAGGCGTTCTTGCGTGAGTCGGATTTCCGTATGAACGGTCTGGAAATGCGCGGCCGTCCGGCGCGCCTGGCTCGCTTCGTCGTAGCCGCTCTCGGCGAAGCCTACCGTAAAAGTACGCGGCGCTGCCCCGGCCTCGCGCATCAGCGCAACTACCGCGCTCGAATCCAGCCCGCCGGAGAGAAACGCCCCGACCGGGACATCGCTGACCAGATTCAGCGCCACTGCTTCGTGCAGGAGTTCCCTGACGCGGCGGCGGCTCTCTGCGGGCGCGGCATCGCGCGCTTCGGCCGTGCCGCGGCTTAACATATTCCAGTAGCAGCCCGCCTCCCGTTCCCCCCTCTCGTCCACCGTCATCCAGCTGCCGGGCTCCAGGGCGCGCACTCCTTCGACCAGGGTTCGCGGAGCCGGGACGGACTGGTATGCCAGGTAATGCCAGAGCCCCAGGCGGTCGAGCCGTCGCGGGACAAGCCCGCTCTCAAGCAGCGCTTTGACTTCCGAAGCGAAGAGGAAAAACCCGCGCCCCGCGTAGTAGTAGAGCGGCTTGATGCCGAGCCGGTCGCGCGCGAGCAGGAGTTTCCGCCGACCTGCATCCCAGAGCCCGAAGGCGAACATGCCGCGCAGATTTTCCAGGCACTCTCTTCCGTCCCTTTGATAAGCGCGCAGGATGACTTCCGTATCCGACTGAGAGCGCCAGGCGTCCGGCCCCTCGCCGAGCGCGCCGCGCAGCTCCCGAAAATTGTAGACCTCCCCGTTGTAGGTAATCTGATTGCCCGTGCGCGGATCGCTCATCGGCTGGTGTCCGGCCGTCGAGAGATCGAGGATGGAGAGACGCGTGTGCCCTAGCCCCACCTCGCAGCCCTTCGGGCTAAGCACCGACAGGCCCCGATCATCCGGCCCCCTGTGGTCCAGGTATTTGACCATTCTGGCCAGTGCTTCGCGCAAGCCAGCGCCGCGTGCCCCGGACTCCGGCTCACGCTCACCCGAAGCTGAAATAATGCCTGCTATCCCGCACATGATTTTACTTAGCTGAGGCCCGCGCTGCCCGGCGGCAGGCGCTAGGCTTCAAGGCAGACCTTTGCGCCTTCATCCCGGCCTTCATCCTTGCTCGAAAGAGGCGCGGTGCGCGCGCCCCGCTCGCCGACGCCCCTTCGTTCGAGCACTCTACGGCATCCGGCGAGCACTTCTTCGACGCCGATTCGTTTGACGCAGTGGTCCGATTCCGTCGCTGCAAAGAGGCACTCCTTGCAGACCATGACGGCGCGGAAAAGCTCGTGGCCCGCGCCGTGCGGAGACCAGCGCCCGGCCAGGTCCCGCGTCCCGAAAATGGCGACGACGGGTGTGTTCATGACCGCGGCCAGGTGCATCGGCCCGGTGTCGTTCGTCAGTAGCAGTTGTGCGCGCGATAACAACTCGGCCGTGCCGCGCAGGGAGAGCGAGCCCGCGAGATTCATCCCGCCGCCCGCAGCCTCCAGGACCGCATCGCACAACTCCCGCTCCGCGCTCGACCCGACGGCGAGCAGGCCGCACCCGCTCTCGCGGCGCAAACGCCGCGCGACCTCCGCGAATCTCTCCGCGGGCCACCTGTGACCCACCTGCTTGCCGCCGGGGCAGAGCGCGATGAATGGGCGGCCATCGCTCAACAGCTCGTCAATCTGCTTGCCCTCTTCCGCCGTCAGAGGCCCCAGCTCGAAACGCACGGCGGTCAAAGCAGCGGCATCAAGCTCGGACAGGTGCGCCAGATTGCGCGCTATCTCTCCGGGATAAAGCCCGGCGGCGAGCGCCTGCGCGTAGGCCAGAAATTTCAAGCTGACCAGCTCATACCCGACGCCGAAACGTGCGCCCGTCAAACGCGCGAAGACCAGGTTGCGAATCACGTGGACCAGGGAGATATTGCAGGGCGGCAGCGAGACCATCAGGTCCGGCCGCAAGCCTCTTATGCGCCGCAGCAACTTCAGCATCTTTCCGAGGCCCCTAATCTCGTCGGTCGAGTAAGCCTCTATCCGGTCGAGAAACGAGACGCCGTCGAGCAGCTCGCGTGCGCCCGCGTGCCCGCTCCCGCTCGGTCCCGCGGAAGTCAAAAGGACCAGGCGGCTCTGCGGGTAACGCTCGCGCAGGGCCATCAGGGCCGGGACGGCGACAAGCACGTCCCCGACATTCCCGATCAGGTGAACTACTACGCAGCCGGGATTGAGCGGCGGCCGGAGGCGCAGGAAGAGCACCGCCCGCAGCACCCGCAGGCAGTCGTTCAAAGCGTCTTTGAGCCCGAGCGCAAAGCGTGCCTTGAGTCGTAAGACGAATGACAAGTTGTGCCTCTCTGCGCTGTTCATGGGCTTAAACGGCGGCCCCTGGCTCGCACGATTGATTAACGACCCTCGCCGCCGGGCACGATGGTCCAACGAAATTGCGCCGCGTCGAAGCTGAGAAGGGGTGAGCCCTGTGCGCCATTCGTTTTGACCGGATTCGCCCCGCGGTAAGCGAGCGCCGTATTGAGCACCCAGTCGTCGTCCAAACGAAATCCCATCGTTTGATTCAACTGCGGCCAGGCCGCGTAGAGGTCCGGGTCCGACTTTAATCTAATCTCGCCGGAGAGCTGATGTGCGGCCAGGTAATCTACGAGCAGGGCCTGGCGAGTTACTTCGTAACGCCAGATGCCTATAACCATCCAGGTCGTACTGACCCCGGCGGTTATCAGCACGATGAGCGCGAGCCTGGCCCAGAGCGATGCCTTGGGGCCGGACCTGACAAACCTTCGCCAGAGCCATCCCGCCAGCAGTAGCAGCAGGGGAATCAGCGAATACTTCTTTCTCGTATCGAGGGAATACCCGCCCGTCAGCGCGTAGACCAGCGATGCTCCCAGGAGCAGCAGCATCAGGTACGGCAGCCAGTTCGCACCGGGCCGCGCCGCGCCCGGGTCGAAGCCACCGCGCCGGACGACGTAGAGGAGCAATGCTCCCAGCATCGCCGTCAGCAAGAGGGCGCTGACTATCTGAGTCGTGCCCCAGGAGAAGAAGAGGAAGCTGCGCGTCACAGGATTAAGCCAGGGCTGGAAGACGTAGGCGTTGCTGTACTGATGATAATAGACGGAAAGGATGCTCCTGAGATTCAGGAAGGGGCGCTTGTAATCACTGACCGCCTGCGCCGAGAGCAGCCTGAACATCAGCAGATACGCCCCGCCCGCGAGAAACGGAGCCCAACCCGAATAGCGTGAAAGCATCCGCCGCCGCGCGCCCGCAAAGCTCCATCCGTCCGCGGGCAACCAGATGATGACGCCGCTCACGAGCGTCGCAAAGAGCAGGTAATCGTTGGTCAACAAGGATAATAACGTCAATCCGAAGCAGATGATGAAAGCCTGCCGTTGCGCCTGCGCCGAGCCCGCATACTTGAGCAGCACGAGGATGTTGAGCCAGAACAGGGAGTTGGCCAGCACGGGCGAGAGCCCGGAAGCCCAGAGCAGCGCCTGGTAACCCCAGGGGAAAATCCCCATCGCCAGGGCCAGGATGAGCGCAAGCACACTGTTTCCCAGGAGCGTCCGGCAGACCTTGTAAAAACAGCAGACGGCCGCAACGTGTGCCAGGAGAGCCAGGAGGCCCAGCGCCAGCGGATGAAGCGAGACGGCCCACAGAGGGACGACGAGGCCTAAGATTCGCCACACTCCCAGGCCATCAATCCAGGCCCCCAACCCCTTTTGGAGCATGGTGCTCAGGGAGAAATCATCCGCGACAGGCACGTAATTGTAGACGGACGGCAGCCAGGCCAGAAGCACCGCCACTGTGACCAGCAGGTAAGGAGAGAGCGCCCGCCACAAGGCCCCGCCAGTCTTCACACGACTCGCTTGCGGCTGCCCCGGCAGGGGCTCCTGTGCGGCGACTCTCACTCGATCTCCTTCAGGACTTCGCCTGCCATTAACGCGACGGCACGCGCGCTCGGGTGCGGGTCGTTCCAGAAGACGCGCACGTCCGCGTCGGAGAGATTTTCGGCATGAGCCTTGATGAGAAACGATTCGATGCCGCGCTGCTCCAGGCTCCGCCTGATGGTCTCTTCATAGGCGAGACTCTTTTCCGGCGACCCGCGAAAGCCGACCGCGTCCCTGTAGATGCCGACCGCGAACCTGATGCCTCTCTCGCGGCACAGCGCCTGGACGCGAGAGAGCGCCTGCATCGAATAATCCAGTGCGGCCGCGCTCTCCTGCTCGCTCATCCCGCCGCCCGCCGCCTGTCCCGCGCCGCCCCCGAAACGGTGATAGAGTTTCTTGAGCGTGTCGCTGATTAAGAAAGAGGTGTAGACGCGCGAGTAGAGAAAGTGCGTCAAGCGTTGCCGCCAGCCATCGGAAAATGCCGCGAGCTTTCCCTTCCCGATGTCGAAGTAATCGTTCTCGAACGTCACGTCGTTCGGGACGTAGGCGATAATCAGGTCCGTGGCCGAGTGGCGCTTCAGGTAATCCGCGATGGCCGCGTACTCGTTCCAGGAGGAGTAACCGGGCGCGGCGATGTTCTGGACCTCGGAGCTTGACCCTTTCGCCCGAAGCAGACCTTGCAGCCGCGAAGCGATGGTCTCTTCATCGCGCAGGCCGTAACCGAAGACGACCGAATCGCCGACGAGCAGGACCACCTTTTCGGGACTCCCGCCGCGCTCGTTCGTCGCATCAAGCGTGCCGTCTGTGCCCGCCGCGACGACGACCCGGTTGCCTTCCCCGTCAATCTTCACTTCCTGCCCTAGATAATTGCCTTGATAGCCCGGCCGCAGCCTGTACGGCAGCAGCTCGTCATTATTGGCCAGGTAGATATTCGGGTCCAGGATGGCGGGGCGATAGTTAATCAGGCGCAAAAAGATTTCGCAGACAGAGAGCGCCAGCAGCAGCGAGCAGAGGACGGTCAGAAGTTTTAAGCGCCGACGCCTGTTGATGAGCCTGCCTCCGGTGAATATCCGCTTGACGAAACCGGGCTGCCTCTGCGACGAAGTCTAAGAGAATAAAGCGGTTAGGCTTGTTCCACTGAGCCCGCCCGTCGCCTCGTTCTTCTGAAGCGAATAATGGGCAGAAAGATCAGGAGCACGAAAAAGATTCTCTGGGCCATCCCGCCCAGGTAAAAGGCTAACTGGCTGTCAATCGAGAGCAGAAACGGAATCAGGACGAAGCCCAGCCCGTTGAGCAGAAAGCCCGACGACCCAGAGAGGAAAGTCTGTTGAAAGAAGTCCAGAAAGATTCCGATCAGGAACATCATCAGGACCACGCCCGGCCATCCGAAATTGATATAGCTTTCGGTCAGAATGCCGATGGCGAAGGATGATTTTTCGAGGTCCTCTTCGGCCGTAATCCCGTAGGCCACCTGGTAAAACATATTCGCCTCGTTGACGGACGGCTTCTCCGGCCAGACGAAGCGCGGAACCAGTGCGATGGCCATGTAAGAGTAGAGGCGTCCGTACTGGTAGGGGACGGTCGAGGGCGTCAGCTCCAGGACGTTCGCCGTCTGGTTGAGCAGCGCCACCCGCGAAAGGCTGTTATAGGTCAGGTCTCTCAGGGTTTCGAGCGATGAATCGTTGAAGGCCTCGCCCCACTTGCCGAAGGACTCCGAGACCCAGAAGGCGATTCTTTCGACCTTCGTATCTTCATTCTGCTGATACCAGTATTTTTCGCGGACGGAATATTTGCCGACCTGAAAAAAGAGCACGTAGAGAATCACGCCGACGACGGCCAGGCGCGGAATCCTTCTCTTCTCGACGACGTAGATGACCGCGCACGTGATGACATCATAGACCAGAGCGCCGAGCCAGCCCGAAGACATGTCCACGATGAAACGGAAGGTGATGAAGATGGCGAGCAGGAACAAATCGTAGCGCGGAGCCCTGCCCCTGAGCACGTTCTGAAAGAGGATGGCGAAGGCGACGAGCGGGATGATGTTCTGAAAGATGAACATCATCTGCATCATGCCCTCGCCGAAGAGGTCCGGCGAGACTTCGTAGAAACTGACGAGGCTGCCGATGAACATGATGGCGCGCAGGTAACCCCAGCGCGCGTTGTCCGATGAGATGGTCGGAATGATGCGCGGGACGAATCTTTTGCCGATGCGGCTGGCGACCCCCGCCCAGAGCGAGAGCACGCCGAGCAGCACCATCACCATCGCTCCCGTCACGGCCTCGCGCGAGACCGTCTGCCCGGAATTCCAACGGGCGACCGCATCGCGTGTTCCCCAGAAGAGCGGAAAGGCGTAGTAGAGCCAGTAGATCATCGCCAGCATCGAGAACAACGGCACTTCCGCGTTATTTCTGGCACGCCAGCGGCAGTATCCGGCCCAGGGCAGAAAGAGCAGGATGAGGGCCGCGAACCATTCGACGATAGTGATGTCGTTGGCGCTCGCCAGCCAGAGAAAGACCGTCACCACCAGCGGGGGCAGCAGGACGCGCGCGAGCGCCGGAAAACGCTTCTTGACTCCGAAGGAAGAGGCTCTCGAATTGTTGCGCCGCTCGGCGAGAGAAGCCGTCTGGATTGAGTCAATCGCTCTCATACGCGAACTCCGGCCCGGCTCAAGACAAGCCTCAAAGTATTCTCCATCTCCTCGGCCATGCGCTCTCGCGTCAGGTGCTGGCGCGCGTAGCGGCGCGACTCGGCCGCCATCCGGCCGTAGAGCCGCTCGTCATGGATGAGCGCCTTCAGCTTGTCGGTTATCTGCTGCGGCGCGCTGACATCCACCAGGTATCCGGTCTCGCCGTCTTTGACCAGTTCGGGCAATCCTCCGCGGCGGGTGGCGATGAGCGGCACGCCGTAGTGCGCGGCTTCAATCGCCACGGTCGGGCAGGGGTCCGCGCTGCGACTCGGGACGACGCAAATCTCCATTTCCGTGAAGATGCGCTCGCGCTCCCGGACGAACCCGGCCCAGCGGACATGCCCCGCCAGGCCGTAACGCGCAATCTTTTGCTTGAGCGATTCGAGATAATGAGCCGCGCCCGCGCCGAAAATGACTGCGGAGAATTCCTGGCCGGACTGCCGCAGCCCGTCCAGAGCCGCGACGAAATCATCATGCCCCTTCCACTCCGCAACCTGCCCGACGATTCCAATCCTCGGCCGCTTAACTATAGAGCTTACACCGTTTACAGCCCCGGACGGCGGCTCGCCCGGCCCGCGTCCCGTCTCCCGCGCGTCGTTCAAAGTAATCCCATTGAGGACCGCAAAGACCTTTTCTTCCGGGAGGCCCAGGCCGACGAGCGCGTCGCGGACGTGGCGCGAGACGCCGATGAAGGCCGATAGACGGCGGCTCAGAAAGCCGAGCAGCCTTCTGTAAAAGCCCGTGTCGGGGAACGGGTCGTGAACGTGAAAGAAGGTCCGGCTCCGGGTCAGCAGCGGCCAGAGAATGAAGAGGTGATGAAAATTGGAATGGACCACCGCATCCGGCGCGAGCCTGCGCAGCAGCCGCCTGTAGCCCAACCAGAGACGCGGCATCTTTGATAACTGGTGCAGCGTCATCCGAACGGACGACCTCGTCATCGTTTTCGAGATAAATCCGAGCGGCAGGCGCGCGTGCGCGATAGACTGCTCCTCCAGCCTGGCGGCGAATTGATGGTCTCCCCAGGTGCTCGTCAAACAACTAACCTCATGGCCCCTGCGGCGCAGGCCCTCCATCAAAGAGAGCGTGATGATCTCTTTCCCGAAAACCGTTCCCCCGGCGCAGACAAACAGTATTTTCAAAACGTTACCCGGCACATTTGCGGCAGGCCAGACCGGAGCGCATGGCTGGTCTCCGGTCAGGCTCGGCACAGCTACGGTTGGCTCACGCGGCCTGCGCGCTCAAACTCCCTGCGTGTGCCTCCCGAGTGGGCACTGTAAAGACGGCTGACGGTCTCGGCCGAGACGGAGAGATCGAATTTATCCACCTGCGCGCGCAGCTCTCCCGGCCGAGCCGGTCTCTCGACGAAGGCCAGAACGGCTGTCGCGAGCGCCGACGGGTCGCCCGTGCGGAAGCGCCATTGCGGGGCGAGCGGCGCGACCAAATCCTCGCCGCACCCGCAAGCCTCGCTGACCAGGCACGGCAGACCGCTGGCCATCGCCTCGTTGACGACCAGACCCCACGTCTCCCGGTAATCGCTCGGCAGTACCAGGCAATCGGCGGCCACATACGCCTGCGAAATCTCCGTCTGGTTGAGAAATCCCGCGAACGAAGCGGCGGGTAAATGTGTGCGGCCCTCTTCTTCGTCGCTCCGCGATGCCGTCTCGCGCTCTGCGTCGAAGACTGCGCGCGTCGCCCGGCGCAGCCCCGCGCCAAGCTCGCCGCTGCCGACGAACAGCAGGTGGACGGGCCGCCCCAGCACCTGCAAGCGCGGGTCGCGCGCGGCTTCAACCAGATCAAACGGGCGCTTCTTCGCAATAAACTTCCCCGCGAACAGCAGGCACAGCGCATCTTCGGGAATATTCCAACGGCGACGAATATCGGTGCGGTGCGATCTCTGCGCTGCGGCCTGCCGCCTGAAGCGTTCGTTATCAACGCAGTAGGGAGCCGGATGCAACTGTTCGGAGCGCGCCCCGTAGCTCTCGTAGAGACGCCGGTTCGCCTGCCCGATGTAGAGAAAATGGCTGACGCGCCGGAAGAGTTCTCCGAGCAGCACGCGCTTGGCCATGCCCTTCAATCTGGACACGGGGGCCAGGTCGTTACTCTCGCCGCGCAGCCAGACGGGCACGCCCGCCCTGTCGGCCTGCCAGGCCGCCTGCCAGTATGCCCTGACCTGCCAGCCCTGCATCCAGAGCGCGCTGACACGCCGCTCGCTGAGCAGTCTGCCGAGCGGTTCCTTCAGTTGCAGGCGGTTGAAGACGGACACATCCGCGTCCCGGTTGACCTTTAAGAAACGGTGCGCGTAGCCGTCGAGCGTGTCGAAATCCCAGGCGAAGGATTTTCCGAACTGGACATCGTAGGCCGGACGCACGCCGTGCTCGCTCAAGTACCAGACCTCGAAGGGCACGGAGGCGTCGCGCGCCAGCGCCTGCCAGAGCGGGACCTGATACTGAATCGGATGTGTCGTCAGGATTGCGAGCATCGAACAGCCCCCCGCAGAATCGTCTGCCAGCGATCACCGTACCCGGACCAGCTCCAGTCGGCGGCCTTGCGCCGCGCGGCTGCCCGCATCTCTTTGACCAGAGACGGGGCTTCGATGAGCCGTTCCATCCGCCCGGAGAGCTGCTCTAAATTTCCGGCCTCGACGATGAAACCCGTCAACCCTTCTTCGACCACCTCTTCGCCGCCGGAGGCGCGTGTTGCGATGATGGGCAGGCCGCAGGCGGCAGCTTCCAATTGCACCTGGGCCAGCCCCTCGAAGAAGCTCGGGAAGACGAAGACGTGCGATTGTTGAAAGAGCGCGGGCAGCTTCCGCCTTGTGACGGGCCCCAGCCAGCGCACCGAGTCCGGCAAACCGCGACCGGCTTGAGCGGGCACGTTTCCAGTCCCCGCCACCCACAGCTCTGCCCCGGCAGGGTTCAGCCATTTCCAGGCTTGCAACAACAGCGGCAATCCCTTCCTGGCAGAGAGCGCGCCGACGAAGGTAAAGACCAGGGGCGAAGGCGCGGGCTCAAATAGCGGCGGGCGAAAACT
>DASVWH010000087.1:0-2117 GCA_036389715.1 Pyrinomonadaceae bacterium
CATACAATGCCGACCCCGACGAGTTTATCAAGGCAGAGGGCGCTGAAGAGTATGAGCGCAGGCGCGGGGAGATGATTCTTTCGCCCGCCGAATTCATCAAGCTCAAGGGCATAGAAGATTACAAAAAGCAGCGCGGGGCGGCCGTCTCTTACATAAAATTTATTTTGAGCGAGGCCATGCGGGACCGCAATCTTCACCAACCGGCTGACAAGGCTGCCGCTGTCGAAGAGGTACTGCCCTACATTCGCGCCGTCCGCAACGGCATTCAAAAGCGCGAATATTTTGACATGGCGATGAACGAGCTTTTGATTGAAGAGCCGACGCTGCGCCGGGAGTTATGGCAGTTACTCAAGCCGGGTGCTGCCGATGCCGGGCCGGATGTTCGCCAGAAGATTGTTCGCGCGGCCGGGGCTCAACCGACCATCGCAGAACAGCGGCTGCTTGAGCTGCTCTTCGCCGACGAAGACCTCCGCCGCACCATCCTCCCGCAACTGACGGCGGCCGATTACGAGCACCTGCCGACGGCCTCAATCTTTCGCGTCCTGATGGAGATTCAGGAGAGCGGCGAGCCCTTTGCCTACGAGACCCTGACGGCGAAGACGGCTGACGACCCGGTCGCCTCAGACCTCATCCCCCTGCTTTTGATGAGCGAGACCGAGCGCGCCGAGGGCGAAGCTCTCGATGATACTTTGAAAGTCGCCGAGAGCTGTCTGGATGCCCTGCGATTGATGGCGGTCAACCGCCGGATAGATGAGCTGCGCGTCGAAATGGCGGCGGCCGAACGTGGCGGCGAAAGCGAACGGCACAACCGGCTGGCCCTCGAACATCTGGAATTGGCGAGACGCAAGAAACAGATTTTAGAAGCTATCGGTCAGATGTCTGTAGCCAACATCTAGGCTCCGGCCCCTAGCCTCTATTCCGGGTGAACTGAAATTGAGCATGGAAGAAAAAGATCGTGATGATGTGATGCAGCGCCTGCTGGAGCTGGGCGGCGATAAGAAGTACCTGACTTTTGACGACCTCAACCGCGAGCTGCCGGACAACGTCGTCTCGCCCGACGACATCGAGGACGTGCTGCAAAAGCTCGAAGGCTCGAACATCGCCGTCGCCGATTCGGACGAGAGACTGCTGGCACAGGCCGCGGCCATCGTGCCCGACGACGATGAAGACGCCCTCGACGAAGACATCGAACTGGACCTCTCCGCCGGTGCGCTCGAAAAGACGAACGACCCTGTCCGCCTCTACCTGCGCGAGATGGGCGTCGTCCCGCTCCTGACGCGCGAGGGCGAGGTCGCCATCGCCAAGCGCATCGAGCGCGGCCAGCTCAAGACGCGCAAAGCCATCTCACGCTCGCCCATCGCCGTCGAAGAGATGCTCCGCATCGGCGAAGGGCTCGAATCAGGCACTGACAACATCCGTGACATCGTCACCTTCTCCGAACAGGCCGAGCTGACCGGAGATGAAGACAAGGCCGACGAGTATCTCAAGTGGACCATCGAAGGCATCCAGAACATCCGCAAGCTCTACAAGGCAGGGCTCAAGGAATGGGAACGACTGCGCGCCGAGCAGAAGCTGATGCGCGGGAAGAAGAGTAAGAAGCTGCTGCGCCTCAAGCGTAAGGTCGCACGCGCCAGGCTCGAAATCGCGCAGGAGATTGCCCGCCTTAACCTGACGGAGAGAGCGCGCCAGCGCCTGATTAATGCCATTCGCGCCGTCCAGAAGGAGATTCGCACAGCCGAGCGCGAGATCGAGACCGCCAGCGAAAAGCTCAACCGGCGGCGCATCAAACCCGAAGAGGAACGCGAATTCAAGCGCCGCCTCGCCGCCGCCAGGAAGCAGCTTCAGCAGGTCGAAACCCGCTTCAACATCTCGCCCGTCGAGATCAAGCGCTCGTTCCAGTCAATCATCACGGGCGAGCATCTGACCGGCCAGGCCAAGCGTGAGCTGGTCGAAGCCAACCTGCGCCTAGTGGTCTCCATCGCCAAGAAGTACACGAATCGCGGGCTGCAATTCCTGGACCTTATTCAGGAGGGCAACATCGGCCTGATGAAAGCCGTGGATAAGTTCGAGTGGAGGCGCGGCTATAAGTTCTCGACCTACGCGACGTGGTGGATTCG
>DASVWH010000088.1:0-1905 GCA_036389715.1 Pyrinomonadaceae bacterium
GATGGCGACCGATGATAGATTCAAGCGCATCTTCCTCAACCCACCCGATATCGGCGGGCGCTACTCGGCGCTCTCTTACTTCGGAATGGTCCCGGCCGCGCTGATGGGGCTCGACATCAGGAAGCTGCTCGACCGCGCCGCGCGCGTCGTCCATTCCTGTGCGGCGGTCGTCCCGGCGGCCGAGAATCCGGGAGCGCGGCTCGGGGCGATAATGAGCGAGTGTGCCCGCGCCGGACGCGATAAGCTGACCATTATCACCGATTCCAACATCTCCGCGCTCGGCCTCTGGATCGAGCAGCTGGTCGCAGAGAGCACGGGCAAAGAGGGCACAGGCATCCTCCCAGTCGCGGGCGAGCCCCTCGGACCGCCCTCCGTTTACGGCGACGACAGGCTCTTCGTCTCAATCGCCGTCGGCAAGTTAGAAAGCGAGACGGAACTGAAATTGAAGGCCCTCGAAGCGGCCGGGCATCCGGTCGTCTATCGCACGCTGACGGACCTCTACGATCTCGGCGAAGAATTTTTCCTCTGGGAGATTGCGACCGCCTTTGCCGGTTGGCGGCTGCGGATAAATCCCTTCGACCAACCCAACGTGCAGGAATCGAAGGACGCGACCAGGCAATTGCTCGACAGGTTTTCCAGAGAGGGCAAGCTAGAAGAGCAGGCGGCGCTGGCCAGCGACGGGACACTGACCGTTTACGGCGACGAAGAGACGCTCGCGGGCCTGCCTTCAAGCTCCGTCGCGGCTGCTCTCGGCGCACACCTGGCGCGTGCGGGGGCGGGCGATTACATAGCCCTGCTAGACTATCTGGAAGAGACGCCGGAACACGAGGCTGCGATTCAGGCGATTCGCACGCACCTGCGCGACGTGACGCGCTGCGCGACGACGACAGGCTACGGCCCGCGCTTTCTGCATTCGACCGGGCAGTTGCACAAGGGCGGCTCCGGCCAGGGCGTTTTTCTGCAAATCACCGCGCCGGACCGGACGGACGTGCCGATTCCCGGCCAGTCCTACACCTTCAGCACTCTCAAGCAGGCGCAGGCGCTCGGCGATTTTCGTTCCCTGGCGTCACGCGGACGCCGCGCCATTCGCGTTGATCTCGGCGAGGACGCGGCTGCGGGACTCAAACGGCTGCAACAGCTCGTCGGCGAAGTCGTGCCGCGCTCGGACGCGACGCGCGCGAGCGGCACTTGAGGTGATAAATGATGAAGATAAAAGAGAAGCTCGGAACTGTTATGCTGCTCGTCCTGTTCGCGCTTAACTTCGACGCGGCGGCGCGCGCCAAGATGAGAGACGGCGACGGTGCGCTCGGCCCGGACGGCGTCTCTGCCACCCAAAGGCAGGGACGCGGGGCAAGACGCAGGCGCTCTCAGAGGCGCGCCGCGCGGGTCAGCGCCGCGCGTGAGAAGCGCGAAAGGCAGAGACGCGACGCGGCTTTGCCCGCAGAAGTGGAGACGAGCGACGGCGCTGCTGGTGCGAGCCCGCCTCCGCCGCCACCCCCTCCGGCGGCGTCCGAGCCCGGGCAGGCGGAGTTGCCGAGCGTTTCAGCGCCGCCGGTTCAGGCGAGCCCCGGGATGGATACACCTGGACGCGGCAGACCTGCGCGGCGCTCCTCGCAGCGAATCAAGCCGCCGACCATCAAACCTCCGAGCATCAAGCCGCCGACCAAGTGAGAGCAGCCGGGCCAAAGCCTTCACCAGGCCGAAGCGTCCGCCAATTCGCCGGTACGAGAGATCATGTCAGCAACGATCCTGGAAAATCCTTTGCGCGAGGGCATCCGCCTCGAACGGACCGCGGAGCCGTGCATCGTCGTCATCTTCGGCGCGAGCGGCGACCTGGCCAAGCGCAAGCTCGTGCCCGCGCTTTATCGCCTGGTCCAGGAACGGCTCCTGCCCGCCGAGTTCGCC
>DASVWH010000089.1:0-9988 GCA_036389715.1 Pyrinomonadaceae bacterium
CGTCTGGCCCAAAGTCTCGTCAACCTCTTCGGTCACGCTGGCCCCGGCAAGCGGAGCCCAGAAGCTGGGCCAGCCCGTGCCGGAATCGAACTTCGTGGCCGAGCTAAAGAGCGGATTATCGCAGGCCGCACAGTGATAAACGCCCTTGCCTTTGAAATGATCGTACTTGCCCGTGAAGGGTGCTTCCGTTCCCTTCCGGCGCATCACATCAAACTGCTCGGGCGTCAGGATGCGCCGCCATTCTTCGTCCGTCCTGATAACCTTCACGGGCGCGGACGGCGCTTTGGCTTGCGCCGCAGGGTTCCCTGCGCGCGGCTTTGTCGTTTGCAGGAAAGCGCTGGAAGTGGCGGCGGCCAGCGCCGTTACCACGATGAGCGTAACGAGAAATAGTCTTTTCATAGCCTTGTCTTTCCGGCGAGCAGCGGCCGGGAAACATAATCGTTCCGGGCATCTCCGCCTCTCTGATGATAACCCTTTCGGTCTTCGGAGGTATCTACGGCGAGCACCTTGTTCTCGGATTTAGGCGGGAGGTAAACCGGCGCGTGAGAAGGCCCTTTGAGCGCCCGCCCTGCTTGCGCCCTCGGGAATCAGGAAGAGGCGCCGAGCAGGTACTTGTCGCCCGTCGGCGCGCTCACTCCGGCGGAGGGTTCGAGCGTGACGGCGAAGACGGCTGCGCCGCGTGCTTCGGCCGGAAGCTGTTCACGCATCTCGGCATGGCCGGTCGCGTCCGGCTCGAAGAGATGGCCCGGCATCGGCGGCTTGCCCTCCGCGATGAACCAGAGCTGGTAAGCCTTGCCCGCGGGAGCGGGCGGCAGGTTGTCTGCCAGCAGCATGGCTCGTCCAGTGCTGCGGTCGTAGAGGAACCTTGCACGCGCGCGCGCGGCCATCTCCGTCCCGGCGAGCATGGCGATGCGCGCTTCCGGGGCGGAAACCATCGCCACCACTTCGCGCTGATGGGCCAGGGCCTCGCGCTCTCCGGCCAGCTCGCGCTGCGCCTGGTCCAGGCGGTCGGAGAGGCGCGCCAGCTCTGCCCGCATCGCGTTGTTTCGTTGCCAGAGCAGGAAGAGCATCGAGATGAGCGCGACGAAGGCCAGAGACGCAGCCAGTGCCCCGTAAGTTGCAGACCTTCCCCACCCGCGGCGCGCGGGTTTCGCAAACTCTCTGACGTTAGTCGCGTTTGTTACGGGCGCGGCGGCTGTAACCGGCGCAACGCTCTCGACTTGGCCGCCCTTCATCGCCTTCCCCGGAGCTTCGACGGGCGCGCTCTCTTGCCCCGCTGTCCGAGTGTTGCGAACGTCTGCGAGGATACGGGCGCGGA
Organism: Pyrinomonadaceae bacterium; assembly: GCA_036389715.1. Taxonomy (GTDB): domain Bacteria; phylum Acidobacteriota; class Blastocatellia; order Pyrinomonadales; family Pyrinomonadaceae; genus DASVWH01. The sequence continues at coordinate 1,319 of DASVWH010000089.1, forward strand.
CGCCCTTCGAGGGCTCGACGGCCGGGGGGCAATAGGCGAGCACGGAGGCCGTCTGTCGCCACTCTTGCAGCTCGGCGCGGCATTCGTCGCACCCTTCGAGGTGAGCTTCGAGCGCACGCGCTTCCGCCCCGTCGAGCGCGCCGAGCGCTTGAGCCGCCAACATCTCCTTGTACTCTTCGTGTTTCTGCAAAAGCCTTTAACGTCCTGCTATCCTGCCCGCTCTTTCGCTTCAAATCAGAGCGCCGGGCGGGCGCTTAAAAGAGGTCCCTGACCTCGTCTCCCAAAAGCTCGCGCAGGCGAATCATGCCGGACCTCATGCGCGTTTTCACTGTCCCGAGCGGAGCGCCCAGGCGTTCGGCTATCTCCGATTGCGTCAGGCCCTCGAAGTAAGCCAGGACGAGCGCGCGTCTCTGCTCCTCGTTCAATTCGGCGAGCGCGCGGCGGACCATCCGGCTCTGCTCGGAGCGAGCGGCGTCGTCCTCCGCATCCGAGATGCTGTCGGGGACTTCGCGGGCTGCCTCGGTCGCCGTCCGTTCGCGCGACGAGAGCGAGCGGAGGCGGTCAATGGCGCGGCTGCGGGCCAGCGTCACCAGCCAGGTAAAGGGACGCCCGCGCGACTCGTCAAAGTCGCCCGCCCGCCGCCAGACCTGGATGAAGACATCCTGAAGCACGTCTTCAGCTTCCGCCCGACTATGTAATATACGTAGGATGAAGCCGTAAAGGATTAGCCTGTAGCGATCATAGAGAGCGGCCAGGGCATCTTCGTCGCCGCCAGCGACGGCGCGTAGCAGTGGCAGATCAACATTCTGTGCTTGTTCAGGATGCAAGGGCTCTCGTGACGCCTTTTCTCAACACTACGAGGGCCACATCATAAACGGATTTCGGATGTTAAAGCCCTTCCGCTCGACTTTTTAAGCTCGGAAGAGTGGCGCGCGGGCGCTTAATCTCTGCTCGCGGCGTGAGCGACGGAGCTGCGCCCGGCGGCGGCCGCACCTGCCCTGCGGTGAAGCGTGCCGAAGACGTTGTCCCAGAGCCTGCTCGTGACGCCGAAGTTGGTTTCCGGTAGCTGGTGGTGAATCTTGTGATGCGCCCGCAGCCTTCTGTACCAGCCATACTTCAGATTGAGCCGGTGATGAATCAGGTGGTGAAAAGAGTAGTAGGAGAAGAACCCGGCCAGCCACCCGGCGACGGCGCTGACGACGAAAGGGATTTCCAGCAGGTAAGCGAAGATATACCAGAGGCTCAGCATCAGGCCGGTCGTGATGAACCAGGGCATGCCGATGGCCGCTTCCGGCATCTCGTGATGCATCGCGTGCCCGGCGTGCATCAGCGTCTGACCGCGGTGATAAACCCAGCGATGGAAGCAATACTCGACCAGCGTCCAGCCGAGGATGCCGCCACCGAAGCTGGCCGCGACCATCAGTGGACGGCCACGCAAAACGGCTGCGTCCCAGACGAGCAGGAAGACGACCGTCAGCGGGTCGGCGAAAAACCCGAGCCAGTAGTTGGACGCATGAGCTGTGAACCTGTTCAACCAGCGAACTTTTTCCTGACCGAAAGATTGGGGGCTAATCTTCAGTTGCGTAGACATGATAGTTTCAGGTCAAAAGCCTCACGCAGAGGCAGTCTGGCTCGTTTTCAAAGCGTCCGACGGGCACGACAGACGGGCCTGGACGCGGAACATTCGATCAACTAATCATTGAGTAGAGCCGGGTTAGAAGTTTCGGCTTGCTTGACGCGCGTGACATCTCTTTATAAAGGCGAGGCTTCGGCAGCTGTTCGCCCTTAGAAAGAGAACCCATTGAATAAGACCGCTGGAAGAATCCGCAAAACGGCAGTCAAAGTGTTTAGAGGTCAGGGCCGCAGCACGGCAAGCCGTCCGGCGGCCTTTAACTCCCACTCCTGCGGCTTCAAAGACGCCGGAATGTATAGCACAGAGCCCGGCCGCTTGACTATCGGAAAAAGGGCTTCAGGCGACCGTGATTTCCTCTGAGAGGTAAACGTCCTGAATCGCATTGAGGAGCGCGACGCCTTCGTTCATCGGCCGCTGGAAAGCCTTGCGCCCGGAGATCAGGCCCATCCCGCCGCCGCGCTTGTTGATGACGGCCGTGCGGACTGCTTCCTGGAGGTCGCTTGCGCCCTTGGATTCGCCGCCCGAATTAATCAGCCCGCAGCGCCCCATGTAGCAGTTGGCCACCTGGTAGCGCACCAGGTCAATCGGGTTATCGGTCGTCAGCTCCTCGTAAATCTTCTTGCTCGTCTTGCCGTAGGGCGCGTCCTTGGCCAGATTGAGCATATTGTAGCCGCCGTTGCGCTCCGGGAGTTTCTGCTTGATGATGTCGGCCTCAATGGTCACGCCGAGATGGTTGGCCTGCCCGGTCAAATCCGCGGAGGCGTGCATGTCGCCGTCCTTGCCCTTGAAGGCTGGGTTGCGCAGGTAGCACCAGAGAATCGTCGCCATCCCGAGTTCGTGCGCGTAGGCAAACGCGCGGCTGATCTCCGTAATCTGGCGCGTCGATTCTTCCGAGCCGAAGTAGATGGTCGCGCCGACGGCGACCGCGCCCATCTCGCGCGCCTCATCCACCGTCCCGAAGAGCACCTGGTCGAACTTGTTCGGATAGGTCAACAGCTCGTTGTGATTGATCTTGACGATGAAGGGAATCTTGTGCGCGTAGCGACGCGCGACTGCGCCGAGCACGCCGAAGGTCGAAGCCACTGCGTTGCAGCCGCCTTCGATGGCCAGCCTGACGATGTTCTGCGGGTCGAAGTATTGCGGGTTGGGAGCGAAGGAAGCGCCCGCGGAATGCTCTATGCCCTGGTCAACGGGAAGAATCGAGAGATAGCCCGTGCCCGCCAGCCGCCCGTTGTCGAAGAGCGTCTGCATCGAGCGCAGCACCTGCGGCGAACGGTCCGAGATGCCCCAGACGCGATCGACGAAGTCCGGCCCCGGCAACTGCAATTGATCCCTGGAGATCGTCTGCGTCCTGTGTTCGAGCAACGTGCGGGCGTCCGCCCCGAGCAGTTCCTCTATCTTGTCGAGCGGGGTGTTTGCGCGCCCTAGTTCCGTAGCCATTCCTTGAGCCTCCTGATTCCTTTATGTGACCTCTGAGATATCACGTCCAAAGCAGAGCAAAGTTGACCGCAAATTATAGCACAAGGGCGGGGCCTCCAATCAGTTTAAAAGGCGTAACGCCCCCTGTTTTCCAGGCGGCGCGAGTGTTTTCGGCTACCGGCGCAAGGCCCTCTGCGGCGCGTTGCGGCAGGTCCCGGTGCGGACGCTTCCTCTGCTAGCTGGCTTAGAATGCCTGGTCGCTTCGGGTCATACGCTTCGACCTGCGAGGTCAAGGAGGGGCAGCTTGTCTTCACGCGCTCGCTGGTTCAGCGGGCGAGCACTATCCCGGCCGACCAGTCCGGCGCGGTTCGCAACTTCTACGCACGGATTCGCGCCGCGGAGCAGCCTCCGGTCGTTCTCGCCAGGCAGTAGCGGGGAGCGGTTTTTCAGCCCGCGCGGAGCGTCAATTGACGGAATGCTTCGTGCAGGCGCAGGGCCGTGCTGCCGACGGCGACCGTGTAGCGATGAAAGTCGAAAGTCGTGACCAGTCCGAGCCCGAGTCCCGCCGAGGTGAGCAGGATTTCATCCGCATCGCCGAGCGCCGATAAATCATAGACGCCTTCGACGAAGGGGACGGAGAGCTCGCCTGCGAGACGGATGATGAGGGCGCGCGTCGTGCCCGCCAGCGCGCCGGTCGAGAGCGCGGGCGTGTGCAGCGTGCCGTCCCTGACCCAGAAGATATTGGCGAGCGTGGCGGAGGCAATCTCGCCGCGCTCGTTGAGCATCAGGGCCTCGTCAAAGTCGCGCGCGCGCGCCTCTTCCCAGGAGAGGATGTGTTCCAGGTAGTTGACGCTCTTGAGCCCCGCGAGCGGCGAGAGCGTGTTGAGACGATAGGGTGAGATGGTCAGCGCCAGCCCGTCGGTGGAAGGCGGGCGCGCCTCGCCCGTCATGATAAGCAGTTGCGCTTTCTCTCCCGCGCCCTTCACTTTCCAGACGCCTTGCTGCTCCGCACCCGCCAGCAGCGTGAGCCGTGCCCGGCCTTCCTTCACCCCGTTGGCTTCGATCAATTGCGCGAGCGAGCCGAAGACGCTCTCTTCGTCGAATGCGCCCGCGTCAATCCCGGCGCGCGCGGCGTGCTCCGTCAGCCGTGCCCAGTGCTCCGGCCAGAGGAAGGGGCTGTGTTGATAGACGGCCAGGGTGGTGAAGACGCCGCGCCCGTAGAGGCTCGCCGCCGAGAGAAGCGGCCCGCGAGCCTTCGCGGCTTCCAGTAAGCGTCCGTTGTAGTTGATGCGCGAGTGCAAGCCTTAAGCTCCGCCGGAATGCTTCTGAAACGTCGTCGGAGGCAAGAGGATACATGAAAAGACGGGCCCGCGACAGATGGGGGAGGCAATCCGAGCGGCTGCCTGATTCCGCGCCGCAATCAGGCGGGCAGAGCTAAAAGAATCAGGGCGCAGGTGAAGCCCGGGCTATGCCCCTTGAGCTTCACCTGCGCCCTGATTAGCTTAACGCGCCGGACCGGCTCAGTAATCGTCCTTGCCGGTCAGCTCTTTTTCCATCCTGTCGGCGATCAGGATAACGCTCTTGATGGCCAGCCTGAGGGATTCCGCGTCGCTGTCGGCGGCGACCTGCGCTGCGTACATCGCCAGGTACTTGCCGGCGTTGTCGCCGCTGTTGATGACGACCAGCCGCCAGCTTCCAAGCTTCACTTCGTTGTTTTCGCGCAGCAGCCTGTTGGCGACCGCAGCCGAGAGCGGCCCGTTCGAGAGAAAGGCCGGGGCCAGCACTTCGCGTATCTCCAGCGTCCCGTACTTCTCCGTGTTGGAGTTGACGTAGACGAGTTGGCTGCGCTCGCCCTCCGTCTTGATCGGGACCAGCTTGAAGTCGTTGTCGCCGGTCATCTCGAATTTATAGCCGATCTCGTTCAGAGCCGATCTGACGCGCGCATCGGCGGGCGGCTTCCTGGCCGCGTTGCCGAGCTGGGCGCTGGCCGCCTGCACAAATAAGAAGAGACAGGCGAGAGTCAATATTGTTCGCTTCATCAGGGGATAGTCCTTTCAGTCTTCGATTGTCCGGCAAGAGAGCCGTGGGATTCGGGAGCCGTGGTCTTTTCTGCGGAGACAGTTCAACGGCAGTTCATTACGCGTCAGCGCCTGGCCTCAATATAGCAGATAACCGGGCATCCATAAGTCCAAAAATCGCTTTGCGGCTCATTCCGCGGCCGCCGCCGGGGCCTTGCCCTGAAGCCGCGCCGAGAGCGACGTGCGCCATGCGGTTTCAAGCTCGCCGAGCGGCAGGTTGACGACTTCGCGCCCGCCCGCCTCGATGCGCAGGCGGTCTTCCGCGACGGTCCGCCCGAGGAGCGTCAGGGGGCAACCGGCCCCGGCTGCAATCGCCTGGACCTCTCCGAGCATGGCCTCCTCGAAGCTGACGACGATGCGCGAGGGCGATTCGCTGAAGAGTTCAATCCGCGCCGCCAGCTCGTCGCCAAGCTCCACCCGGACGCCGACGGCACGGCGATTGAGCGACGAAAAGCAGGATTCTGCGAGCGCGACGGCCAGCCCGCCGTCCGAGCAATCGTGCGCCGAGTGAAGCAGCCCGGCTTCCGCTGCGCGCAGGCAGGCGGCCTGCACACTGCGTTCGCGCCGAAGATCGAGCGCGGGCACGCGCCCGTCTCGAATCATCTCGGCCGTCGTGCGGCCTTCGATGCTCGCGGCGTAGGCCGAGATGGAGAGATCGTCCTGCGTCGTCCCGAGCAGGGCGACGAGAGCGCCGGGGCCTCTGAAGCCCGGCTGCACGACGCGCCGTACGTCCTCGATTAACCCAACCATGCCGATCACGGGCGTCGGCAGAATGCCACGGCCTTCCGTCTCGTTATAGAAAGAGACGTTGCCGGAGACGACAGGCGTTTCAAAGACCGCGCAGGCTTCGGCCATCCCGTCTATCACTTCCGAGAAAGACCACATCACCTCGGGTTTCTCGGGCGAAGCGAAGTTCAGACAGTTGGTCACGGCGAGGGGCCGCGCGCCGACGCAGACGACGTTGCGCGCGGCCTCTGCGACGATCAGTTTCGCACCCTCGCGCGGATTCGCAGCGCAGTAGAGACCGTTGCCGTCCAGGCACATCGCCAGCGCGCGGCGCGTCTCCTTGATTCTCACGACGGCCGCGTCCGCCCCCGGCATGACCGCCGTGTTGGTCCTCACCATGTGGTCATACTGCCTGTAGACCCACTCCTTCGACGCGATGCCCGGCGCTTGCATCAGGCGCAATAACGAATCGTTAAAATCTTCCGAGCCCGGAGCGAAGCCGGAGTTCGGAGTCCGGCTTTCGGAATCAACGGAAGGACCGGAGCCGGGAGCAAGCCCCGCTGCCTGCTCAGGACTCCGCGCAGTATCATCCGAACGCTCATTCTTCGCGCCGCCCGTTTCATCCCTGCTCTTCATCGGCCGCTCGTAGACGGGCGCTTCATCGGTCAGCGCGGAGACGGGAATGTCTGCCACCACTTCGTCGTTGTGAATGACGCGCATCCGCTCGCCTTCCTGGACGCGGCCGATGACGACGGCGTCCAGGTCCCACTTGCGAAAGATGTCCATCACCTCGCGCTCGCGTCCCCTGTGCGCGACGATCAGCATCCGCTCCTGCGATTCGGAGAGCAGCATTTCGTAGGCAGTCATCTGCTGTTCGCGCTGCGGGACGAGCGAGAGGTCAAGTTCTATTCCCGTCCCGGCGCGCGCCGCCATTTCGCAGGAGGACGAAGTCAGCCCGGCCGCGCCCATATCCTGAATGCCCGCGACCGCGCCGCTGCGCATCGCTTCGAGGCAGGCTTCCAGGAGCAGCTTCTCCAGGAAGGGGTCGCCCACCTGCACGGTCGGGCGCTTCTCCATCGCCTCCTCGTCAAACTCCGCGGAAGCCATCGTCGCGCCGTGAATGCCGTCACGCCCGGTCTTCGCGCCGACGTAGAGCACAGGGTTGCCGACGCCCGTCGCCTTGCCGAAAAAGATTTGATCGCGGCGCACCAGCCCGAGCGCGAAAGCGTTGACCAGAGGGTTCAGCGCATAAGCGTCGTCAAAGGCGACCTCGCCGCCGACGGTCGGGACTCCGAAGGCGTTGCCGTAGTGCGCTATCCCCGCGACGACGCCCGCCAGCAGCGCGCGGTTGCGCCGCCCGTTGACGGCGTGATCGAGCGTACCGAAGCGCAGGCTGTTCATCGCGGCGATGGGGCGCGCGCCCATCGTGAAGATGTCGCGCAGGATGCCGCCGACGCCCGTCGCCGCGCCCTGAAACGGCTCTATGAACGAAGGATGATTGTGCGATTCGACCTTGAAGGCGGCGCACCAGCCATCGCCGAGGTCAACGACGCCCGCGTTCTCTCCCGGCGGGACGATGACGCGCTCGCCCCTGGTCGGCAGCCTCTTCAAATGCACGCGCGAGGATTTGTAAGAGCAGTGCTCGGACCACATCACGGAGAAGATGCCCAGTTCAGTCAGGCTCGGCTCGCGCCCGAGCAGTTCCCGGATGCGCGCGAACTCCGCCCCGGTCAGATTGTGCGCCGCGATGACTTCAGGAGTAATCGAATTCATAAGTAATGAGCAGTGAGCGATAAGCGATGAGCGATGAGCGGAAGGCCGTGACGCATGACGCGTTACTCATCACCCATCACTCTATCTATCGCCTGGCGCAGCACGGTCGTGTTGACGCGCCCCGTGTGCTTGAAGATGATCTGGCCCCCGGCGTCGAAGAGGAACGTCGCCGGGATGCTGCCCGTCCATTCGGGGTCAACCGATTTGATGGCGGGCTCCGGGTCCGGGACATCCAGCAGAAAGGCGGGCATCTGCGCCCGCATCCGGCGGAGAAAACGCGGGACTGTCGTTTTGATGTCGCTCGGGTCGTCGAGCGAGACGATGACGAAGCGCAGGCCGCGCGCCCTGTATTTCGCATCAATCCGAACGAGGTCAGGAAATTCTCTGCGGCACGGATCGCACCAGGTGGCCCAGAAATTGACGAGCAGCGGGCGCGCTTCTTCGCCTTCATGCTGCAAGAGCTTTTTGAGCCCTTCGAGGTCTATCAGGCTGACGCCCGGAGCGCGGAATCGTTTCACGCCCCGGCGGGTTTGCGGCGGCGTCCGCGTGCCGGTTTCGACCGCCGCCCGGAGCGCATTGGAAGCCTGCGCTTCTAAGGCCGCGTAGACGTTGGCCGCCGCCTGGGGGCGCACCGCGGGCAGCGAAACGAGCGCAACGAAGAGCATGCCGAGCGTCGGAAAGGAGATGCTTTTCATCTTCGGTTGAGGATGCTTTTCATCTTTTCAGGATGCGCGTCTTTGAATCGCGCAGCCGAAGGCGCTGGCCTCCGTTTTGGTCACAGGCTGACCCGCGAGCGTCGCATCAATGGCGTCGCGCAGGTCGTTGGCCTGAACCATCTCGACGTTGCGATGATTGTCTATCCGGCCGTGATAGACGAGCTTGTTCGAGGCATCCAGAAAGAAGACTTCGGGCGTGCGTCCCGCGCCGAGTTGGTCGGCGAGCTTGTTATCCTGATCCTTGAGAATGGTGAAGGTCAGCGAGTGCTCGGCGGCGTGCTGCCTGACGGCTGCGGCCGACTCTCTGACGTTAGAGTTGATGCCG
>DASVWH010000090.1:0-15914 GCA_036389715.1 Pyrinomonadaceae bacterium
ACCGAATCGAACAACGCATCATACATCACCGGGTCAGTCTTGCCGACATCTATCATCGGGTCCAGGCAGAGCCGCGCGCCCATGAGCATCAGCCGCCTGACCAGCACTCCGTAGTGATAGTCTCCGAACAGGTCGGCGCACGCGCGGCGGTAATTCTCCAGCGCGCGTTTCGAGACGCCGTGTTCGAGCATCACCTGGGCGGCGCGCACGCCCGTGATGATCGCCGTGTTGATGCCCTTGCCCTTGAAGGGCCGCAGCCACCCCGTCGCGTCGCCGACCAGCGCATAGCGATGGCCGTAGGCCCCGCGCGCCGGAGCCGAAGGAAAGCGTCCCTCATAATAGTTGATGGCCGACGGATCGAAGCTCGGCAAAAGCGCCTGGACCTGCGGCATTTGCAGGAAGAGGTCGAGGTCGCACGAAGAGACGCGCTCGCCCGCGATGTTGACCAGGATGTGATCGCCCTTGGGCGTAATCGCGCCGAACTCTATCCGCGGGCACTCGGGCGGGAGCAGGAAGGCGTGAACGATGTGGCCCAGCTTCTCGCGCTGGAATCGCGCGCTCGTCTCAATCGTCGTGAGATAGCTTTTAAGCCACTTCGACGGGCGCTCGTAACCGTTTCGCCCGTGGGCGGTGACCTCTTCAAAGACGGACAACATGGCTTCGTCGAGCCCGAACGCGCCGACCACCACGTCCGCCTTTTCATAGAGCGACTCGCTGTAGACGCGGACTTCGTCGAGGCCATCGCCCCGCACGAACTCGACTCCAGTGACGCGCGAGTCTATCACTTCAGCGCCCATCTCACGCGCCGTGTCGAGCATGAATTGATCGAACTCGGCGCGCTCGACGGCGTAAGTCGCGCGCCCTTTCCCGGCATCGCTGGCGGTCGCGCCGTGTCCCGTCAGGAGCACGTTCTCGTGCGCGCCGTGCAGGCGGTATCCGAAAATCTGCCTCTTGATGAGAGAGGCGGGCAGATGCACATCCAAATCTTTGGCCAGCACCTCCTCGACGGGCGGCGAGAGCACGCCGACGCATTGATTGGCGTGGAGGTTGAAATTCTTGCCTTCAAAAATCCGCACGCGCAGGCGCAGTCCGCGCGCATTCGCCCCCTGCAAGAGCTTGATGGCGCACGCGGCCCCGCCCGGCCCGCCGCCGATGACTACAACCGTCGAACCATCATGTAAACGGCAATCCATCATCCAGCTCTTTGCACAGTTCTGCCGGGAGAGAAATTCCCTGCCGGTATTTTAGAGCAGATTTCAACCGAGAGGAGCCATCAACCGGGTTCGGCGACAAGTCAGCTTAGCCTTAAGCCGCCCCGGTTATGGGACGCAGGGCGAGCGCGAATTCGACAGCGCGGCGGGCGGCGACGACGCCCCAGCCCTGGCGGTCAACCTCGATGGAGGGCAGCCGCTCGGCCGTGTCTATCAGGATGCGCTTGGCCTGCTGCGGCGTCAGATTCCCGTTGGCTTCGAGCATGCACGCGGCGATGGAAGCGACGATGGGCGAAGCGAAAGACGTTCCGTCCACATACTTGTAGTGCTCGCTGATGACGTTGGCCTCGCGGAGCTTGATGGTAATCAACTGGCGCAGCAGCGAGGTGCGCAGGCCGCGCGCGTCGTCCAGGTCGTGGTCCACCCCTGCGTGCGATTCGATGAGCGACTGAAGCTGATCGTCGGGCGCGTTGTCGAGCGTCGCGTAAAGCTCGGCTTCTTCGGCGGTCGGCGTTCCCGGCAGGATGGGCGCGGGAACCCAGATGCCGGGGGCAATCACTTCCGGCTTCTGCAAGCCGTCGAGCGTCGGGCCGTAGGACGAGCGATACATGCCGCGCCGCGCGCGGTCGAGCGAGTTCTGGTCGTCCAGGCCGCCGACGGCGATGGCCGAAGGAGCGCTGGCCGGAGGCAGGACCGGATGCCCCGGCTGGTTACCGGCGTTGCCGACCGCGCAGACGACGATCAAGCCTTCCTTAACCGCCCGCTCGACTGTTTGACACAGAGAGCTGTGCAGGTAGGACTGCTCGTCGTCGCCCCCGGCCGAGATGTTGACGATGCGGATGTCATACTCTTCGCGGTGCGCCATCACCCACTTGAGCCCGCGTTCGATGTTCTCTTCGGAGATGCGTCCGGTCTTCGCCAGCTTGACCAGGACGACGTTGGCGTCGGGCGCGATGCCGCGGTAAAAGCCGTGAGAGAAGCCGCCGTTGCCAGCCGCAACGACCGAGGTCATCATCCCGTGCCAGCTCGAAGGGTCCGGGGTTTCCAGCGAAGTGTTGTCGCCTTCGGCAGCCGCCAGGCTGTGATAGGCGAGGATGCGATTAACGGGCAGGGTCAAATCCGGGTGCGGGTAAAAGCCCGAATCGAGAAAGGCTATGGTCACGCCGCGCCCCGTAAAACGCTCGTCGGCGTCCATCCGCAGCGGCGTCGAAAGGACATGCCCGCCCTGCTCGAAGACGGCCGCGTTGACTTCGAGCTGGACCCTGGCGCGCTCGAATAATTCGACGCAGCGCGGGCAGATGGTGCTGACGAGCGCGCCCGCCGGAGCGTTGGCCGCGACGATCACCTGCAAGTCCTGCGAAAGCGAATCGAAGCCGAGGAGTCCTGCGGGCGCTTCGCGGCCGCAGACGGGGCAGCCTGGACGGCCCGCCGCATGGTCCGAGTGAATCACGGTCGGCTCTCTGGAAATAGTCGCGTCAGACATCAGGCTCCCCCCCGCGCTCCGCCTCTTACTCGTTTTTCCGTTTCGACCGGCCATGATGAACAGAAAGGAGAACTAAAGCAAGGCGGGAGGGGCGCAAGGGCCGGATAAAAGTGTGCATTTTAAGTTTGGAATCTGTGTCTGAGGATTAACTTTCGAGCCTCCGGTTGGTCATCGCTGCGGACGCATCTTTTATCCTTTCGTCGGGTTGTGATTCAGGGGCGGGGCGTGTAAGGTATTTGCATCAACCGACGACAACAGATGAGGCAGGTTCGGAGGGACTTCGATGGCTCAAGAGCAACAAACGGTTGCGGATATCTTTCGGCGCGCACAGGCTATCCGGCGCGAGAATCCGCGCGGGTCCTACAAAGAACTCAAGGCGCAGCTCGTCAAAGAATACCAGGGCGCGCCGTTTCCTTCCGCGCAGACGCTGACCATCCCGGAGCAGGACTCGCGCGCGCCCGAAGAGGATTGGACTGCCGGGCTGCCGCTCGTCATGCGCGGGATACAGTTGGAGGACTGGAAGGAGATCGCCAACGGCATCGTGCTCAGCCTCGAACAGACCGAGAATTACGAGAGCCAGCGCGGCGGCGTCTCCACTCACGACCGCTGGCATGACCGCACCGTCGGCATCGAAGACCCGCTCAGGAAGGGCGTCAACAAATGGATGCCCGACGAACTGCTCTCGGCGGCCGAGCGGGAAGCAAAAAAGTGATGAGTAATTGAGTAAAGTGATGAGTAATGAGTAATGAGTGATGAGTGATGAGTGATGAGCTATGAGCTACCTGCTTTTTACTCATCACTCATCACTCATCACTCATCGGAGAGTTATGAGTTTTCTCGGAAATCTATTCAACGACCCGCTCTATCAGCGCGGCGAGGCGCGGCGGCCCGCAGAGGTCGCGGAGCCGGACGTGATTATCAGCCCGGACACGCGCCGCGAAGAGCGCCTTCCGCCCGGCCAGACGCGGACGCGCAAGTGGCCCGTGCTCGACGCGCACGGCACGCCCGACATTGACCTCGAAACGTGGACGTTCGAGGTGGACGGCGCGGTCGAGCGCCCGCAGCAGTGGTCGCTCGACGAGTTTATGCAACTGCCCGCCGTTAAGGTCTACGCGGATTTCCACTGTGTCACGCGCTGGTCGCGGCTGGACAATATCTGGAGCGGGATTTCGACGCGCGAGTTCGCACGCATCGTCGGCATCAAGCCGGAAGCGAAGTTCGTGCTCGCCTTCGGTTGCGACCGCGGCTGGACGACCAATATCCCGCTCGAATATTTCCTGGCGGAAGATTCGCTCTTCGCCTGGTCGCACGACGGAGCTCCCATCCCGGCGGATCACGGCGGGCCCGTGCGCCTCATCGTCCCGCAGCTCTACGCCTGGAAATCGGCCAAGTGGATCAAGGGCGTGCGCCTGCTCGAAAGCGACCGGCCGGGCTTCTGGGAAGAGGGCGGCTATCACATGCGCGGCGTGCCCTGGAACGGGCGCGACGGCGAGCGCTTTCGCTGGCAAGAGTAAAAAAAACAGTTGTTCGGTGCGCGGCGGCCGGTCAGCCTCAAGCGGTCAAGTAACGGGCCTTGGGCCATCGTTCGAGCGTTCACCGTCCTTCCGACCCCTGGTTAATCATGAGTAAGCAGATCAGCCCGACCGGTAGGGACGCCAAGACCGCCCCTGCCGCAACGATACCGAAAGACGCGGCAGCCCTGATTCTGCTCCGTGCGGAGACGGACGCGGCCAACCCGCAGGTCTTCTGGGTGCGGCGCAGCGAGAAACTGGCTTTCCTCGGCGGCTTTCAAGCCTTCCCCGGCGGGCAGCGCGATGCTGCGGATGCCGAGACTGGCGTCGAGAACTGCGCCGAAGCAGAGACGGCCGCGATGATCGCCTGCGCCGCACGCGAGACGTTTGAGGAGCTGGGCGTGCTCCTGGCGCGCGGCGCAGAGACGCTGACAAAAGGCCAGCGCGCATCCCTGCTCGACGACCTCGTTTCAGGCCGGATGGCGTTTCCAGAGTTGCTCAAGCATTACGGCCTGCACCTGGACGCACGCGATTTCACGTTCGCCGGGCGCTGGGTGACGCCGCCGTTTAGCCCGCGCCGCTTCGACACCTGGTTCTTCATCGCCCGCTGCCCCCCGAAGCAGGAGCCAGCGGTCATCGAAGGCGAGCTAGCGAGCGGCGAATGGACCGGGGCGCGTGAAGCCGTCCGCGCCTGGGAGCGCTCCGAGATACTGACAGCGCCGCCCGTCCTCCATGCTCTGAAGACTCTCGCGGGCGGCGTGACCGACGATTTAATCGAGCGTTTCCTGGCCCTCCCGCAGGCTCACAGAGAGCCTGTCCGCCGGATAGAGTTTCGCCCCGGCTTCATCTGCTACCCTGTGCGGACGCCGACCAAGCCGCCCGCCACGCACACGAACTGTTATCTCATAGGCTCGCGCGAACTCGTCATCATTGACCCGGCATCGCCCTATGCGGAAGAGCAGGCGGCGCTCAATTCGTGCGTGGACGAGCTGCTCTCAGAGGGCCGCCGCATCCGGGAGATTATCCTGACGCACCTGCACCCGGACCACGTCGGCGGCGTGAGCGCCCTGCGAGCGCATCTCGGAGAGCGCTTCCCCGTAGCCGCGCATCGTTTGACGGCCGAAGCGCTCGACGCAGAGGTGCGTGTTGACCGCCTCATCGAAGACGGCGAGCTCATCGAGCTTGAAGGCGAGCCGCATCTTTCGCTCCGCGCGATGCACACGCCGGGACACGCGCGCGGCCATCTCTGCTTTTACGAAGAGCGGACGGGCGCGCTCGTCACGGGTGATAACATCGTCGGGCTCGGCTCGGTGCTGATTGACCCGCCCGAAGGCAACATGCGAGACTACCTGCAATCGCTTGAGCGTCTGCGCGCTCTTCCGCACCTGACCGTTCTCTTCGGCGCGCACGGCCCGGCCATCGGCAGCCCGCGCGCTAAAATTGACGAGTACATCAGGCATCGTCTGGAACGCGAAGAGAATATTCTGGCGGCCGTGCGGGCGGGCAGAGAGACGCCGCGCGAGATCGTCGCCAGCGTTTACACGGACGTGCATCCGAAGGCGCACGCAATGGCCGAGCGGGCGGTTCTCGCGCATCTCGAAAAGCTCGCTGGCGACAAGCTCGTCAGATGCAGCGACGACGGGCGCTATACCGTCGCTGGCGGCAATCCGGCGGGTTAACAATGACGAAGGCGGAAAGGCCGAATGAAGCGCCAGGGCCGAGACCGGCGCTGGCGCTTCATCGCCGGGCGTTCCGCATTCCTTCTGCTTCCAACAGGTGATCTCTTTGAAAAGGAACGTGACCGAGAACAAACGCGGGGTGGAGAAGCGCGGTCGCCAACTCTACTTCAACGACGCCATTGCCGACAGCATCGGCGAAGGCGTCTATACGATTGACCGCGAGGGGTGCGTGACGTTTATGAATCGCGCGGCCGAGCGCATGCTTGGCTGGAAGGAAGCGGAGCTGCTCGGCCAGAATATTCACGAGCGGATTCACTTTCAGCGCGCCGACGGCACTCCCGTGGCAGCGGAAGACTGTCCGCTGCTCGGCGTCCTGCAAGCGGGGGGAACCGTCAGCGGCGACGACGATGTCTTCACGCGCAAGGACGGCAGCATCTTTCCCGTCGCCTACACCTCTTCGCCGATTGTGACCGAGGGCGAGATAGTCGGCGCGGTGCTCGCCTTCCGCGATGCGACCGAGCGCAAGCGCGGCGAACGCAACCTGGCCGTCCAGTACGCCGTGACGCGTGCCCTGGCCGAATCGGCGACGCTCGGCGAAGCGACGCCCAAGCTGCTTCAGGCCATCTGCGAAAATCTCGGCTGGGAGATAGGCGCGCTCTGGAGCGTTGACCGCAAGACGGACTTGCTGCGCTACGTCGAGACCTGGCACGCGCCTTCGGTCGAGGTCTCAGCTTTTGAAGAGTTAAGCAGGCAGCGCACCTTCGAGCGCGGAATGGGTCTGCCCGGCCGCGTCTGGGAGAGCGGCGAACCGGCCTGGATTGCCGACATCGCCGCCAACGGCAACTTCCCGCGCGCAGCGGCCGCAGCCCGCCAGGGCCTGCACGGGGCCTTCGGTTTCCCTGTCCGACTCGAAGCGGAAATCCTCGGCGTGATGGAGTTCTTCAGCCGCGAGATCAGGGAGCCGGACGAAAACCTGCTCAGGATGATGGCGACCATCGGCAGCCAGGTCGGGCAGTTTATCGAGCGCAAAGCGGCCGAGGAAGCACAGCGCGAGAGCGAAGAGAGATTCCGCACGCTGGCCGAAACGGCCTCCGATGCCATCATCACGATTGACGAAGAGAGCATCATCACCTACGTCAATCGCGCGGGCGAGACCATCTTCGGGCACAGCGTCGAGGAGATGCGCGGCGCGAAGATGGACATGCTGATGCCGGAGTACCTGCGTCGCCTGCACGAAGCGGGCCTCAAGCGTTACGTCGAGACGGGGCAGAAGCACATCTCCTGGGACGGCGTCGAGCTGCCCGGTCTGCACAAAGACGGGCACGAGATTCCGGTCGAAATCGCTTTCAGTGAATTCAGCAGAAACGGCAAGCGATACTTCACGGGCATCGTCCGCGACATCACGGAGAGAAAACGCGCGGAAGCAGCACTCGAAGAGCGCGCGCAGCTGGCGGCGCTCGGCGCGGACATCGGCGTCGCCCTCAATCAAGGCAACAGCATGCGCGACATGCTCCAGCGTTGCGCCGAAACGCTCGTCAAGCACCTGGACGCAGCCTTCGCGCGCGTCTGGACGCTCGACGAAACGGGCAGTGTCCTGGAGCTTCAGGCCAGCGCGGGCATCTACACGCACCTGGACGGAGCGCACGCGCGCGTCCCCGTCGGGCTCTTCAAAATCGGACTGATAGCCGAGGAATGCAAGCCGCACCTGACCAACTCCGTCATCGGCGACCCGCGCGTCAGCGATCAGGAATGGGCGATGCGCGAAGGGATGGTCGCCTTCGCGGGCTTCCCGCTGATAGTTGACGAACGCCTGGTCGGCGTGACGGCGATGTTCGCCCGTCACCCTTTGACGGAAGCCGCGCTCGCGGCGATGGAGTCAATCGCCAACGGCATCGCGCTCGGCATCGAGCGCAAGCGCGGCGAGCAGACCCTGCACGAGCAGAAGGATGCGCTCGCACGTCTCAACGAGCAGCGCGAGCGGATGATCGAAGAGGTCTCAACGCCGGTCGTTCCGGTCTGGCGCGGCGTGCTGGCGCTGCCCATCATCGGCTCGCTCGATACCGAGCGGATGCAGCGTGCGACCGAAGCGGCGCTCAGCGAAGTGATGCGGACCAACGCGCGTGCCCTCATCATAGACATCACGGGCGCACGCATCGTTGATTCTCACGCCATCGCCAATCTCAGCAACCTGGTGATGGCGCTTAACCTGATCGGGGCCGAGGCCTACGTGACGGGCGTGACGGCGCAGGCGGCCGCATCGCTGGTCGGCCTCGGCGTTGATTTCACGAGCATGAAGACACGGCGCACGCTCGCCGAAGCGCTGGCCAGCATCATCAAATCATTACCGCAGCAACAGCAGGTCGAGAGGGACGAGAAATCAAGCAATGGCACTAGCAAAGAACATCCGTGAACTGAAACAAAGCGGCTACCGGCGGCGCTCGGTCAAGGACGAGCTGCGCGCCAATCTCCTGCGCAAATTACGTGCGGGCGAGAGACTCTTTCCGGGCATCGTCGGCTACGAAGAGACGGTCGTGCCGCAGGTCACGAACGCCATCCTGGCGCGGCACAACCTGATTCTGCTAGGGCTGCGCGGGCAGGCCAAGAGCCGTATTATCCGCCAGTTGACGGACCTCCTGGACGCGCGCATTCCCATCATCGCGGGCTCGGAAATCAACGACGACCCGCTGCACCCGATCTCTGCCTACGGGCGGCAGTTGATCGAAGCCGAGGGCGACGAAACGCCCGTCGCCTGGGTCGAGCGTGATGCGCGTTTCGTCGAAAAGCTGGCCACGCCCGATGTCACCATCGCGGACATCATCGGCGACGTTGACCCGATCAAGGCGGCCAAGGGCGGGCATCTCTTGAGCGACGAGCTGACGATTCACTACGGGTTGCTGCCGCGCGCCAATCGCGGCATCTTCGCCATCAACGAGCTGCCGGACCTGGCGGGCAAGATTCAGGTCGGCCTCTTCAACATCATGCAGGAGGGCGACGTGCAGATTAAGGGTTATCCCGTGCGCCTTCAGCTCGACGTGCTGCTCGTCTTCTCGGCCAACCCGGAGGACTACACGGCGCGCGGCAAGATCATCACGCCGCTCAAGGATCGCATCGGCGCGGAGATTACAACGCACTACCCGTCCGAGCTGCAACTGGGCGTCGAGATTACGCGGCAGGAAGCCTGGACCGAGCGCGAAGGGCTCGACGGCCAGCGTCTGCGGATTCCAGACTTCATCCGCGAAACCGTCGAGCAGATAGCCTTCGAGGCGCGCGACGACCAGCGGATAGACAAACGCTCCGGCGTCTCACAGCGCGTGCCGATTACCGTCATGGAATCGGTCGTCTCCAACGCCGAGCGCCGCGCGCTCCTGACAGAAGAGGAGGAAATCGTGCCGCGCATCTCGGACATCTACGCGGCCGTCCCTTCGATGACCGGCAAGATGGAACTCGAATACGAGGGCGAGCAGATCGGCGGCGGCAAAATCGCCAGGGATTTAATCAAGCGCGCGGCGGGCGTTATCTTCGAGGGCTACTTCGTCGGGATAGACTTCGCGGGCACGATTCGCTGGTTCGACCAGGGCAACAACCTGCGCCTGGCCGACACGGCTTCCGCGGCCGAATGCATGGGCCTGCTCGAAGTCGTCCCCGAATTGATCGAGACGGCGTTGATTCCCTTCGACTTCAAGCGCGCGGATGAAGCGCAGACAGTCTCCGTCTGTGAGTTCGTGCTCGAAGGGCTCTACGCGCAGAACAAGATCAGCCGCAACGAAGAGGGCGGCTACACGGCGGCGACACGGGCCAAGAAGGACAGGCGCGGGATGATCTACGACGACCTGACCGAGACGGGCCGTTATAGCTGAGCAGAGAGCACGGCCTTGAGAGGATGGAGGCTCAACTATGGCTCAACTGGAAACCTACAGGGAGCGGTTCGCCGAGAGCGGGTGGCGGATTTTCGAGCGCGCCATCGCGGACGCGCGCCGTCGCGGGCAGAACTGCGTGACGGCCGCACATCTCATCCAGGCGCTGCTGGCGGAGAAGCCGGACTTCTTCGGCGGGCTCCTGAAGAGCGCCGGAGTCGAGGCCGGAAGGCTCGTCGAGCTCGCGGCGCTCGTCGCCGAGCGCATCGCGGCCGGGCCGCAGCATGAAGGCGCGGGCGTGCGGCTCCCGGCGGAAACGACCGGGGCGCTCAAGCTCGCGCAGGCTCGCGCCAGGAGTTCCGGGCGCAAGAGGATCGAGGCGATTGACATCTTCTTCGCGCTCCTGCTCGACGGCGAGGGCACGCTGCGCCGCCTGTTCGGGGAAATGGGCCTCGGCCTGGACTCTATGGAGATTCGCCTGCACGACATCTTCGAGGTCTCGCAGAGCGCGCCGCCGGGCCGCCCCCTGCGCTCGGGTCAGCACTACGGCAGCGGCGAGGTGGTGCGCATCAGGAGCGGCCCCTTCGCGGCCTTTACGGGGCGGGTCGAGCAGGTGGACGAGACCGGCTCGACGCTTGAAGTCAGCGTCAGCATCTTCGGTCGCCGCCAGCCGATGACACTGCGCGCCGAAGACGTTGAAAAGCTGCCTTCACTCGGATAAAAAAGGGCTGCCCGGAAGGCTCTTGAAACTTCATCGAAGGGCCGAGCGTTAAGACTCCCCAGGGCTTCGCACGGATTGCGCAGCGCCGTGCCCGGCCCATTCTCTCCTCACTTCGCCGCGTTTATAGCTCCTTTAATCGGAGCATTTATTTGACCTGGAATCTGAGCCCGGAGTAATTGAAGATGCGAAATCTAATCAGCCTGATGCGGCGCGGGGCGGTGCTCGCCCTGCTGTCTTTCGTCATGGCGGCCGCGGCCGCAGCAGCCACGACGCGCATTGAGAATCTAGTGACGGTCAACGACCCGCGCTCGACGACGCTGCACGTGACGACGACCATCTCGGGTGTCAGCCAGCCGCAGCTGGAGGTCGGGCTTCCGAACTGGACGCCGGGCTACTACACGACGGAAGACTTCGCGCGCAACGTCTCGCGGCTGGTCTTCAAGGACCAGGCGGGGCGTCCCATCTATCACCGGAAGAATCACGACAGCATCTGGATGCTCGACACGAGGGGCGCGTCCGCCGTCAAGATCGAGTTCGATTATGCCGCTGGCCAGCTAGACCTCAACAAGTCGCAGATTACGCCGACCTACGCGATTCTCAACGGCATCAACTTCTTCTTCTACGTCAAGGGGCACACGCTGGACATCCCCGAATCCGTGACCTTCAAGCTGCCGCCGGGCTGGAGCATTGCGACGGGCCTTGCGCCGACGGCCGACGCGGCGACCTACACGGCCGAGAGCTACGACGTGCTCGTAGACTCGCCCGTGCTGGCGGGCGAGTTCGACCTGGTGACGCTGCCGCTGCGCGGCGTGCCGCATCGCCTGGCGGTCGCGCCCAAGGGCGTCTTTCCGCAGGCCGACCTGCAAAGGCTGGCGGCCGATTCGCTGAAGGTGATTGACGCGCACACGCGCATGTTCGGCGAGATTCCCTACCAGCAGTACCTGACGATCAATATCTTCGGCGACAGGGACATCGGAGGATTGGAGCATCTCAACTCTTATCTGGGCATCCTCTCGAAGCTCACGGCCAGAAGCGAGAGCGTGCCCGGCCTCGTCAGCCTGACCTCGCACGAATTTTTCCACGCCTACAACGTCAAGCGCATTCGCCCGGCCGAGATGTGGCCCTATCGTTATTACGAGCGCAACTACACGCCGCTGCTCTGGGTCTCGGAAGGCGTGACGGATTACTACACGGACCGCGGCAAGCTGCGGGCGGGCTTAATGAAGCCGGAGCAGTACCTGGAGGCGCAGGGGCGGCTCCTGCCCTTCGTCCAGTCGGTCGAAGCGGCCAAGTATATCTCGGTCGAAGAGGCGAGCATCAATACCTGGTTCGGCGGCATCGGCGGCGGGTCGCAGCCCTTCGTCGTTGATTATTACTCGCGCGGCTCCGTGCTCGGGCTCCTCCTGGACCTCTCCATCCGTCACGACACGAACAGCAAGGCCACGCTCGACGACGTGATGCGCTCGCTCTACACAGATTTCTATAAGAGGAATCGCGGATTCACGACCGCCGACCTGATAGCGACCATCAACAGGCTGACGGGCAAGGATTACCGCGCGTTCTTCGAGAAGTACGTCGGCGGGACCGAAGCGCTTCCCTACGAATCCGTGCTCGCCTATGCGGGGCTGCGCCTGCAAGAGACCAAGAGCAAGGTCATCCGAATCGGCATCTCGACGCAGGCCGACGCGGGCAGCATGATCGTCGCCGTCACGCCCGGCGGTGCGGCCGAAGCGGCGGGCGTCAGGGTCGGCGACACGCTGCTCGGGATAGGCGATACGAGCGCCATCAATAATCCGAACTGGGCCGCGCAGTTTCGCCAGGCTTATGCCAACCGTGTCGGCGAGACGGCGACCATTTACCTGATGCGCGACGGCAAGCCCATCTCGCTCGGCTTTAAAGTCGTCCAGGTTGACGTTTCCAACTGGAGTCTGGAACCCGTGCCGGGAATCACGAAAGAACAGCAGGCGCTGCTCGACGGCTGGCTCGGCGAGGGCGTCAAGTCGTAAGATAGCTAATAGTAAGACGGAGGGGCCGTAAGTTTGACGGGCGGGTCAGGGTCGAGCAGATGAAGTTCACACGCTATTCAAAATTCAAGGGGCTGGATATTTCCGCCATCAATCTCGGCGATCTGATGGAGGCGCTCTCGGATTCGGTGCTCCAATCGGGCTATGACGAGGATTACTACTGGACCAGGGAGCGCCGCCCGCAGGACACGTCGCTCGACGCCCTGCGGCGGGCCCTGCTCCAGGCCATGCTCGAACAGGGCCTGCTCGACGAGCAAAGGGTCACGGAGATGATGGCCGACAACGAGGGCAAGTTCAAGGGCTCGCTCCTCGAAGAGATGCTCAACCAGTTGATCGAGCGGCTGGTCGAGGAGGGCTACCTGAACCTCAAGGAGCAGCAGCCGGACCCGCGCGCGGCGCGCACCCGCAGGCCCGGCGGCCCGGGCCAGGTGGGCGAGCCGCTGCCGCGCAACGTGCATTTTGAAGTGACGGAGAAGGGGCTGGATTTTCTCGGCTATAAGACGCTGCGCAATCTGCTCGGGAGTCTCGGCAAATCGTCCGTCGGGCGTCACGACACGCAGCATCTCTCGACGGGCGTCGAAGCGGCGCAGGCTTCCAAGCTCTACGAATTCGGCGACACCATCAACCTGGACGTGAACGCCACGCTGCTCTCGGCGATTCAGCGCGAGGGCCTGGGCGTCCCGCTCAACCTGGAATACAGCGACCTGTACGTTCACCAGTGCGACTATCAATCGTCTTGCGCGACGGTCGTCATGCTCGACTGCTCGCACTCGATGATACTCTACGGCGAAGACCGCTTCACGCCCGCCAAAAAGGTGGCGCTCGCGCTGGCCCACCTGATTCGCACGCAGTATCCGGGCGACTCGCTCAAGATAGTCCTCTTTCACGACAGCGCCGAAGAGCTGCCGATGGCGCGGCTGGCCTCGACGCAGGTCGGCCCGTATCACACGAACACGGCCGAGGGGTTGAAGCTGGCGCGCCGCCTCCTGCAAGCGCAGCGCAAAGAGATGAAGCAGATCGTGATGGTCACGGACGGCAAGCCGACCGCCTGCTTCATTGACGGCGCGCAGGCGGCCGGGCCGCTCGGGCGCAGCCGAAGCTCGCCCGAACGCGGCGGCGATGCGGGCAGAAGGCTCTACAAGAACCCGATGGGGATGGACCCGTTCGTCATGGGCGAGACCTTCAAGGAGGTGCAGGCGTGCCGCAAGGCCGGAATCATGATTAACACCTTCATGCTGGCCAGCGATTCTTACCTCGTCGAGTTCGTCAAGCAGATGACGGCCATGACCAACGGCAAGGCTTACTTTGCCAACCCGGACAATCTCTCGCAGTTCGTCCTGATTGATTTTCTCAAGCGAAGAAAGAGTCGTGTGAAATAGGTGCGTGTGCGTGGCATCGAGCTGGCTTACGATGACGAGGGCGCGGGGCTGCCCGTCGTGCTGCTGCACGGCTATCCCTTCAACCGCTCGATGTGGCGCGAGCAGGTGGAGGCGCTCGCGCCCGGCTATCGCGTCATCGCGCCGGACCTGCGCGGCCACGGCCAGACCGAGCCGACCGCGGATGAACCGGCGACGATGCAGGAGATGGCCCTGGACGTGGCGGCGCTGCTCGACGAGCTGGGACTAAAGCGCGTGACGCTCTGCGGCCTCTCGATGGGCGGGTACGTCGCGCTCGCTTTCCATCAAAAGTTTCCGCTGCGCGTGCGCTCGCTGGTCCTGGCCGACACGCGCGCCGGGGCCGACACGGAAGACGCACGCCGCGGACGCGAAGAGCAGGCATTGAAAGTTCTCAAGGAAGGGATGCGGTCAATCGCGGACGGTTTCATCCAGAAGGTGCTGACGCCGGAGACCATCAACACGCGGCCGGAGATAGTGACGCGCGTGCGCCGGATGATAACGGGGACGAACCCGCAGGGGGCTGCCAACGCGCTGCGCGGGATGGCCCTGCGCAGGGATTACACGGAGTCGCTGCCGGGGATAGTCTCGCCGACGCTCATCATCGTCGGGAGCCGGGACAAAATCACGCCGCCCGAGGAAGCCGGGCTGCTGCACAGAGAGATTCGCGGCTCGCGCCTGGAAGTCATCACGGGCGCGGCGCATCTTTCAAACCTTGAGCGCCCGGCCGAGTTCAACCGCGCGCTCAAGCTCTTTCTGGACGCGCAGCAACCTTGAGAGCTTTTCATCCTCGGAGCATTCGCTTGTGAGTCAATCAAGCACAGCAGGCGGGCGCAGAGCATGGATCAATTTAAGAAGTTCAGCATCGAAGAGCGCGTCCGCTGGGGCGACGTGGACGCGGCACGCATCATCTTCTACGGTGCTTACATACACTTCTTCGAGTTTGCCGAGACGGAGTTGTTCCGCGCCGTCGGGCTGCCCTACAGCGTGATGTTCGACGAGCTGGACATCTGGCTCCCGCGCGCTCACCTGGAGTGCGACTTTCGCCGCGCCGCCCAGCTCGACGACCTGCTGGAAGTCTCCGTCTTCGTCGGGCGCATCGGCACGAAATCGCTGCGGCTGAATTTCGAGGTCAGGCGCAAGGGCGAAGCGGAGCTGGTGGCCGAAGCCCATTTCGTGCTCGTCGCCGTCCGCCGCGATACGTTCGAGACGGTCCCGCTCCCGGCCGAGCTCAAGCAGCGGCTCGCGCCCTATACGCGCCCCGCTTCATGAACGACGCGCCCGGTGATAGAATAAGTCCCGGCCGCAACCGAACGCACGCCGCGCTCCTCGCCTTTGACGCAGCACCTCCCGCATTATTTCCATTGAACCAGCACGGCCAGAGGTCTCGTGATGATAGAAGACAACAGTCTGGAATTCGATATGTTCGAGGACGCGCGGCGCAGGCTCGTCGAAGTCCTGGTGAGCGAAGGGCGCGAGCGTCTGGAAGCGGAAAAGATCGCGCTCTACGTCGTGCAGGGGCTGCGCGAGATGCCCAAATTCATCAAGCTGCTCTCGGAATCGCGCTCGCACCCGCGCAGAGACATTCTCCACACACTGAAGACGCTCCTGGGAAACGCGAGCGCCCTGGAAAAGGCCAGAGAGCTGCTCCAGGAAGACAAGCAGCCAGGCTCAAGCACCTGACAGGGCCTCCCCGCAACGATAGCCCCGGCAGTCAATAACAGGGCCGCCCAAGCTCCATCGCCGCCCCCATTTTGCCCCAATCAGGCGAGCGCAGAGCGGACGCCCGCCTGTAACCGCATGACATTCAAGCGGTTATCGAAAACGCCCGCCACGTCACCTGTTACCCTCACGAGCATCAGCCAAACGCAGCCGAGCGCATCCCTGAAATTAGCCAGCGTCAGGCAAAACATCCTGAGCGCATGCCTCACACTCAAGACGCTATGCTAAACGCTTACGTGGTTCTGCCAAAACATCGCGCCGCTATAGCATAACCACACAATGTTATGCCAAAACATCGCATCGCTATGGCAGAAC
>DASVWH010000091.1:0-74542 GCA_036389715.1 Pyrinomonadaceae bacterium
GAACTGCACGATCTTCGGCTTCAACACCGCAGGCATTGATGTCAACGTCGATGTCAACGGCTTTCTCGGCGTCGAGAACACGACCATCGAGAACACCAACATCGGCGTCAGGATGAACGTGACGGGCTCGCCGACGCTCAACGCTTCCTTGAGAAACGTAGTGCTCAAGGGCTCGAACACTGGTCTGGATGTCTTGGCCGGAACGGCTACTATCAGCAATTCGCTGGTTACTAACAACACCAGCAATGGCATCATCGCTGAAGGCGTGGTCGGGTCGGTCGCCAATGTAGACAACTGCGTTGTGACTACCAATGGGACGGGCATCAATGCGGCCACAGGCGTCGCCACCGTCCGCATTAATAACAACAGCGTGTTCCGTAATACGACGGGCATCTCGAACTCCGGGACGATGCAGTCGTGGAAGAACAACAAGGTGTTCGGTAATACGACTAACCAGGCTGGCACGGTTCCGACGGACATCTCGGCCGTCGGCAACGGCGTCCAGTAACCTTTCGGGTTAGTTTTCTCCCGCCCGTCAAAGCCCGGCTCCGGGCGGGAGAGAGACATTTGCCGGGCCGACTATTGCTCGGCGGCGAGCCCTAATCGGCCCGGCCATTTGATTCGGCCCCTCCCTGTAAAGCCTCCGCGCGAGACGTTATAGAGAGGGGCTCTTCTCTGCTTTCCGACTCCTTGACGGGTTTCCGATGTGTCGCTAGACTGGTGCGTCTCTCTTTCAACGAACGATACTTCCTGTGCGAGCCTGTGCGGGTCCCGGCAGCTAATGCTTAGAGTTGGAAGGAACAAGAGGGCTTAAAGCAAGCCGCCCGGAAGTGGAAATCAAATGAGCACGACGACCAGCAAGACTGCCCGCTCTTTAAAGCCAGTCCCTACCGGCAGCGAGGCGGCCCCCGGCAGCGGGGCGACGCCGCTCCACTTACCTGACAAGCCTTTGGTGACGATCAAGCCGAGCAGCGCCTGGGTGGCGCTGGACCTGCGCGACCTCTGGGCCTACCGCGACCTCTTCTATTTCCTGACGCGGCGCGATGTCATCATGCGCTACAAGCAGACGGCGCTCGGGGCGGCCTGGGCCATCATGCAGCCGCTCTTCACGATGCTCATCTTCAGCCTGATCTTCGGCAAGCTGGCGGGGATGAAATCGGACGGCGTGCCCTATCCGCTCTTCGCTTACGCGGGCCTCCTGCCCTGGACGTTCTTCGCCAACGCGGTGACCAACAGCGGCAACAGCCTGATCGGCAACGCGAACCTAATCACTAAGGTCTACTTTCCGCGGATGATGATTCCCGGCGCAGCCGTCACGGCCGGGCTGGTTGACTTCGCCATCGCGTTCGGGCTGCTCGCGGTCCTGATGGTCTACTACCAGGTTGCGCCGACGTGGAATCTGCTGATGCTGCTCCCGCTGGTGCTCCTGACGACGCTGCTGGCCCTGAGCGTCGGAATGTGGATGTCGGCCGTCAACGTCAAGTACCGCGACATCCGCTACACGCTGCCGTTTATGATTCAGCTCTGGTTCTTTGCGACGCCGATAATCTACCCTGCGAGCCTCGTCCCAGAGCGCTGGCAGTGGGTCGTCGCGCTCAACCCGATGGCCGGGGTGATAGAGGGCTACAGGGCGGCGCTCTTCGGGCGTCCGACCAACTGGCGGGCGCTCGGCTTCTCGGCCGTGATTACTTTCGCCATGCTGGTTTACTCCGCCTATGCCTTTCGCCGGATGGAGAGGCGCTTCGCCGACGTGATCTGAATGAAGCCGATAATCCGAGTCCAGAACGTCAGCAAGCGTTACCGCATCGGTGCGCGCCAGGAGCCCTACACGACCCTGCGCGACACGCTGGTCGAGGCCGTGCGCGCCCCGCTCAAGCGGCTGCGCAGGCGCAGAAACGGCGCGGACAATACCGTCTGGGCGCTCAAGGGTGTGAGCTTCACGGTCGAGCCCGGAGAGGTGGTCGGCATCGTCGGGCGCAACGGCGCGGGCAAGTCCACGCTCCTCAAAATCCTCTCGCGCATCACGGAGCCCACCACCGGCCAGATTGACCTCTACGGGCGCGTCGGCAGCCTGTTGGAAGTCGGGACCGGTTTTAACCCGGAGTTGACTGGCAGAGAGAACGCTTACCTGAGCGGCACGATTCTCGGCATGAGAAGGTCGGAAGTCGCGCGCAAGTTCGACGAGATCGTCGCCTTCGCCGAGATCGAGAAGTTCATAGACACGCCCGTCAAGCATTACTCCAGCGGGATGTACATGCGGCTGGCCTTCGCCGTCGCGGCACACCTGGAGCCGGAGATTCTGCTCGTTGACGAAGTGCTGGCCGTCGGCGATGCGGCTTTCCAGAAGAAGTGTCTCGGCAAGATGGGCGACGTGGCGAAGGCGGGCCGCACAGTCCTCTTCGTCAGTCACAACATGACGGCCGTCAACCAGTTGTGCAGCAGCGCAGTGATGCTCGCCGACGGCCAGATAGTCCGCCAGGGCGAGACGGGCGAGGTCGTCGCCGAGTATCTCAAGATGGGCAGCGAGAGCGGCGGCGAGCGCCTCTGGCCGGACCCGGAGTCGGCCCCCGGCGACGACCAGATTCGCCTGCACGCCATCCGCGTGATCTCGCAGGGCGAGGTGACGGCCGACGTGGATATTGATAAAGAGGTCTTGGTCGAGGTCGAGTTCTGGAGCCTTGCGCCGGAGAGCCGCAATATCCTGGCCAACATCTACCTGCTCGACAGCATGGGGACAATCGTGCTCAGCACGGCCAACGCGCCGTCGGCCAATCTCTTGCAGGAGGACTGGTTCGACCAGCCGCACGCGCCCGGCCTCTACCGCGCGACCTGCACCCTGCCCGCCAATTTTCTCAACGACGACGTTTATTATATTACCGTCTACATGGTATCGTTAGGCCCCATCGTGATTCATGCGCAGGCGCTGCAAGCCCTCTCCTTCAAGGTCTTCGACACGGGCGTGATGCGCCAGGCCGGGGGCGGCAGCTGGGCCGGAGTGGTGCGCGTGCGCCTGCCCTGGCGCACAGAGATGCTCGGGCCAATCAAGAGCGAGGCTCGCTCGAACTAGGGCTCTTTGAGAGCCGCCCGAGCCCTACTTCCGCGCGCGAGGATTAGGGCCGTCAACCGAACAAAGATAAAGGGACTCCGCAAGGTGAACGTAGAACAGGTTATCGAAAGAAAGAGCCGGATCATCGAGAGATTCGGCGAGTGGACCGCGCATAACATCCGGCTGACGGAAGATGTCTACACTATCGGGAAGCTGGTGCGCGGCGACGAGATCGCGCTGCGCCGGATTCTCCAGATAGTTTCGGACGCCTGCGGCAAACCGCTCGCCGAGCTGCGCGTGCTGGACCTGGCCTGCCTCGAAGGTCTCTATGCGATTGAGCTGGCGCGGCACGGGGCGAGCGCCGTGGCCGTCGAAGCGCGCGAAGCCAATATCGAGAAGACGCGTTTCGTCAAAGAGGTGCTCGCCCTCGACCGGCTCGAACTGTCGCAGGACGACGTGCGTAACTTGAGCGTCGAGAAGTACGGACATTTCGACGCCGTCCTCTGCCTCGGCATCCTTTACCACCTGGACGCGCCCGACGTTTTCGAGTTCGTCCAAAGCATGTCGGACGTTTGCCGCCGCTGCCTGATTATTGACACCCACATCAGTTTCACCGACGAGGTCTCGCACGAGTACAAAGGGAAACAGTACTGGGGCAAGAATTACGTCGAGCACGCCCCCAAATCAACGGCCGAAGAGCGGCTCAACAATCTCTGGGCCTCGATTGATAACGTCAACAGCTTCTGGTTCACGCGGCCCTCGCTCCTGAACCTGCTGGCGCACGTCGGGTTCACCTCCGTCTACGAATGCCATAACCCGCCCGAGCTGCAAAAATTCGACAGCCGGATTACGCTGCTGGCGCTCAAGGGAAGCCCCGAAGAGGTGCTCTCGTCGCCGCTCGTCTCGCAGTCGCCCATCGAAGACTGGCCGGAAAAGATGGTCAAGCGAACACTCGGCGCGGAACACAAGGCGGGCGGCATTCGCAAGATCGTGCCCGAGCCGGTCAAACAGCTCGTCAGAAAAATCAGGTCGGGAAAGAACGACGCATCCTGACCCGGCAGTGGAAGCGGGAGTAAAGATTCAGATGAAGGATAAAACAGAGCGGATAGTCATCGTCGGCGACGGCGAGACGGCCGAGCTTGCCTACGAATATTTCACCTACGATTCGCCCTACGAGGTGGCGGCCTTTAGCGTCGAGCGCGAGTACGCACGGAAGACGGAGCTGTTCGGCCTGCCGGTCGTCCACTTTGAAGAGTTGCAGGAGAGGTATCCACCGGCCGAGTACAGGGCCTTCGTGGCCATCTCCTATACCCAGTTGAACCGCGTCCGCGCGCGTCTGTGCCGCGAGGCCAGGAGCAAGGGTTACTCGCTCGTCTCCTACGTCAGCTCGAAGGCTTTCGTCTGGCGCAACGCGGAGATCGGCGAGAACTGCTTTATCCTTGAGCACAACGTTATCCAGTATGCCGTCAAGATAGGGAATAACGTCACGCTCTGGAGCGGCAATCACATCGGCCATCAATCCGTCATCAGGGACAACGCCTTCATCTCTTCGCACGTCGTCGTTTCCGGCTACTGCGAAGTCGGCGAAAACTGCTTTCTCGGCGTCAACAGCGCCATCGCCAACAACGTCAGGATAGCCCCGGACTGCATCATCGCCATGGGCGCGGTCATTAACCGCAACACGGAAGAGCGCAAGGTCTACAAGGGCAACCCGGGCCGCCCGTCAGAGGTTGACAGCTTTACCGTCTTCAAGGTTAAGGGAGAGTAGCGACCGTGAAGTGGACCAAGAAGGGGCTCATCTACGGGCCGCCGGGCGACTCGTCCTGGGCCAGGCATTCGGCGCTGCAACCCACTCCGCTGCTCAAGGATGATGGCCGCATCAGGGTCTTCGTCGGCTTTCGTGACGATGCGGGCATCGGTCGCGTCGGCTTCGTCGATGTCAGCGCCGAGAATCCGGCGGAAGTCTTACGCGTCTCGGAGAGGCCGGTCCTCGATGTCGGGACGCCCGGGGCCTTCGACGAAAACGGGGTCGTCCCCTGCGCCGTCGTCGAGCGCGAGGGCAAGCTCTATCTCTATTACGCGGGCTACCAGCTCGGGCGCAAGGTCAAGTTTTACGTCTTCAGCGGGCTGGCCGTGAGCGAGGACGGCGGCGAATCCTTTCAGCGCCAGAGCAGAGTCCCGGTCTGCGACCGGACGGACAAGGAGCTTTTCTTCCGCGTCATTCATTCCATCATCCGCGAGGGCGGCGAGTGGAAGGTCTGGTACGGCGGGGGCAGCGAGTACACAATGGAAGGCGGCAAGCAGCTGCCCAACTACAACATCAGGTACACGACTTCGCCCGACGGCTTACGGCTCGCGGAGGATTTCAAGGTCTGCGTTGACATGGCGGGCGCGGACGAGTACCGCGTCGGCAGGCCCTACGTCATCAAGGACGGCGAGCGTTACCGCATGTTCTACTCGGCCGGGACCGTCTCGAAGGGTTACAGGCTCGCCTACGCCGAATCGGCGGACGGCATCAACTGGTCCAGGCAGGACCGGGAGATCGGGATAGACGTGTCGGAGTCCGGCTGGGACTCTCGGATGCAGGCTTACCCGAGCGTCGTCGCTTACCGGGAAAAGACCTATCTATTTTACAATGGCAACGATTACGGCCGCGACGGTTTCGGCTACGCAGTCCTGGAGCACTGGTAGAACAGCAAGTGATAGCCATCAAGAGATATGACGCGGAGCACAAGGCTCTGTGGGACAGCTTCATCGCCCGGTCGAAAAACGGCGTCTTCCTGTTTCACAGAGACTACATGGAATATCACTCGGACAGGTTCAAGGATTGCTCCCGGATGTTCTTTGAAGGCGAGACGCTGGTCGCCGTGATGCCCGCCAACGTCGCGGGCGAGCGGCTGGTTTCTCACGGCGGCCTGACGTTTGGCGGCATCGTCTCCGACAGCCGGATGAAGACCCCGCTCATCCTCGAACTCTTCGCCGCGCTCAAAGAGCAGCTCCTGTCCGAGGGCCTGACCAAACTCGTCTACAAGGCAATCCCGCACATCTATCACAGCCTGCCCGCAGAGGAAGACCTTTACGCGCTCTATCGTCACGGCGCGACGCTCGTTCGCCGCGACGTGGCCTCGACGCTCGACGCCAGGCAGAGAATAGGCTTTAGCAAGGGACGGAAGTGGAGTATAAAGCAGGCTCTCAAGCACGGCCTGAGGGTCGAGCGAAGCTACGACTTCGACCGCTTTATGGCCATCGAGGGGCAGGTGCTGCGGGCCAAGTACGGGGTTGAGCCGGTTCACAGCGGCGAGGAGATGCGGCGGCTGGCGGGCAGGTTCCCCGAAAACATCAAGCTCTTCGCGGCCTACAAGAGCGAGGAGATGTTGGCGGGCGTCATCATCTACGAGAGCCGGATGGTGGCGCACGCGCAGTACATCTCGGCCGACGATGAAGGCAAGCAGGCAGGCGCGCTCGACCTGATTTTGAACCACCTGACCAACGAGTATTATGCCGGGAAACCCTACTTCGATTTCGGCATCTCGACCGAAAATAACGGCAGCTATCTCAACGAGGGCTTGATCGAAAATAAGGAGAGCTTCGGGGCGCGGGCCGTCGTTTACGATTTTTACGAGCTCAGCTTAACGGCATGAACACCGCGCCGGTGTGACGGCAAAGGGAGGTTAAAGTGCAGGACGCGATTCGGGCTTTCGGGGTCAAAGAATTCACCCAGGTCTCGACGGAGGCAGAACGCGCCGTCGAAGAGATCAGGCTGGTCGGCTACACGATTTTGACGGGCGTCCTGGCGGATGCCGAGCTGCCCTCGGTCAGGAGCAAGGTGGACGACATCTACGAGGCGCAGCTTGCAGAGGTCGGCGGCCCGGAGCGGCTCGCGACCATCAACGACCTGCACACGGCGCGCGCTCTGCTGGCTTACGACGAATACTTCTTGCGGGTTGCGACCGCCCCGCGCGTGCTCGCCATCGTCGAGAAACTCCTCGGCGATTACTTCGTCCTGATGCTGCAAAACGGGATCATCAACGTGCCCGACACGGGCAACGAACAGAACGCCGGGTACTGGCATCGTGACTTGAACTACCAGCACTTCATCAGCTCGCGGCCGCTCTCCATCAGCGCGCTCTTTTGCGTGGACGAATTCTCGGAGGCGACCGGCGGCACGTACCTGCTGCCTGCGTCTCACAAGACGGAGGCGTTCCCCTCGGACGAGTTCATCCGCAAGCACGAGCAGGTGGTCAACGCGCCCGCCGGGGCCGTCATCGTCTTCGATTCGATGCTCTATCATCGCAGCGGACACAACACGTCCGGCAGGGCGCGCCGGGCGCTCAATCACATGTACACGCTGCCGCTGATTAAGCAGCAGATAAGTTTCCCGAAAATATTGAAGGGGCGCTTTAGCGATGACCCCTTCCTCGGCAAATTCCTCGGCTACGAGAGCGAGTCCGAAGAGAGCGTCGTCGAGTTTCGTGAAAAGAGGCTCGGCAGATTGGCGGCCTCGTAGGCCCACCCGTCACAGTGGCGCTGGGCTCCGAGAGGGGAGCGGGCGAGAGCGCGGAGCAGGAGCGCGCCCGGCACGGCTCGCGTAGAAATCAACTTCATGCAGCATTCAAATCCCGAGCGCGAACTCGAAGAGCTGTTAGGCGAGAGCGTCGAGGAGGCCGAGAGCCGGACGCGCTCTTTTCTCGCACAGACCTTTGACCAAGAGCCTTCAATCGTGCTCTTCGGCGCGGGTTTTTTGGGGCAACAATGTGCCGCCGGTTTGCAGGCGGCGGGAGTCCGGCCGCTCGCCTTTGCCGACGACACGCCCTCCAAGCAGGGGCAGTCCATCAGCGGCATTCCCGTCATCACGCTCGACGCAGCGGCGCGAAAGTACGGCGAGACGGCCACCTTCGTCGTCACCATCAACAACGCGGCGCATCGCTACGGGCGCTCGGTGGAGCGGCTGACGGGGCTCGGCTGCCGGAGAGTCGCGCCCTTTCTGGCGCTGGCCTGGAATTACGCCGGGACCTTTCTGCCCTACTACCAGTTCGATCTGCCCGCCAGCGTTCTCCGCCAGGCGAGGGCCATCCGGGAGGCTTTCGCCCTCTTCGGCGACAACGAATCGCGCCGCCAGTTCGTCGCGCACCTGCGCTTCAGGCTCTTTCTCGATTTCGCGGCGCTGCCAGCCAATTCGCCCGACAAATATTTTCCCGCGGACATTTTCAAGAGCCTCTCGCCCGAGATCGTCTACGTAGATTGCGGCGCGTTTGACGGCGACACGCTGAGGATGTTTCTCGACCGGCATCGCGCGGGCTTCAAACGCGCCGTCGTCTTCGAGCCGGACCCCAGGACTTTCGAGAGACTCAAGGGCTACATCTCTTCCTTGAGCGACGACGTGAGGGGCAAGATCAGGGCCAGGAATGCGGCCATCGGGCTGGAAAACAGCTTGATGAGTTTCAACGCGATGGGCGAGGAAGGCTCTGCCTTCGACCCGGCCGGGAGCACGCAGGTCGAGGTCGTCTCGCTGGACCAGGCGTTGAAGAACGAGCATCCGACCTTCATCAAGTTCGACATCGAAGGCGCGGAGCAGGACGCCTTAAGGGGAGGCCGGAATCTGATCCAGACTTTAAAGCCGACGCTGGCCGTCTCCGTCTATCACCGGCCGGGCGACATGTGGGAAGTCCCGCTCTATCTCAAAGGGCTCAACGAAGACTACGCCTTCTTCTTGCGGACCGAGGGCGAAGACGGATTCGGGACGGTCTGTTATGCTGTAGCTTCGCGGACTTAAAAATAGCTGCCGCCCGCCGCGCAGGCAGCCGAGAGCCACCGATTGGCAGATGGGATAACAGGCGGGAATCGCCGGTTGGTTCTGCCAGCTTAACCTGTGATGATAATATTTGAATGAGCATAGAGGATTGCCAGCTCGTCAGTCTGCCGCAAATCAACGACCCGCGCGGCAACCTGACGTTTATCGAAGGCGAGCGCCACATCCCCTTCGAGATTCGGCGGGTCTATTACCTGTATGACGTGCCGGGCGGCGCGGCCCGCGCAGGGCACGGCCATAAACAGTTGAAACAGTTGATGATAGCCATGTCCGGCAGCTTCGATGTGCTGCTCGATGACGGCCGCACGAAGGCCACCTATCACCTCAACCGCTCCTACTATGGTCTCTACATCCCGCCGATGATCTGGCGCGACATCAACAATTTTTCGTCCGGCTCGGTCTGCATGGTGCTGGCCTCGGACATCTACGACGAGGCAGACTATTACCGGCAGTACGAAGATTTTTTAAGGGCGGTGAAAGAACAACAGTGAAAGTCCCATTTCTCGATTTAAGAGCGCCGTATGCGGAGCTGGGCCAGGAGTTGGACGCGGCCTATCGCAAAGTGATGGAGTCCGGCTGGTTCATCACCGGGCCCGAAGGCGAGCAGTTTGAAGCGGAGTTCGCGGCCTATTGCGAAGCGCAGCACTGCGTCGGCGTCTCGAACGGGTTGGAGGCGCTGCACCTGATCCTGCGCGCGATGGAGATCGGCGAGGGCGACGAGGTCATCGTTCCGTCCAATACTTACATCGCCACCTGGCTGGCCGTCTCTTACGCCGGGGCGCGGCCCGTCCCCGTCGAGCCCGACAACAGAACCTTTAACCTAGACCCGTCGCGCCTCGAAGACGCCATCACGCCGCGCACCAGGGCCATCATGCCCGTTCATCTCTACGGGCAACCGGCCGACATGAATCCGATCAACGAGCTGGCGGAAAAATACGGGCTCAAGGTGATCGAGGATGCCGCGCAGGCGCACGGCGCTCGTTATCGCGGGCGGCGCACAGGGGGCTTGGCGGACGCCGCGGGGTTCAGCTTCTATCCGGGCAAGAATCTCGGCGCGATGGGCGACGCGGGCGCTGTCGTGACCAACGACGGCGAGCTGGCAGACCGTCTTCGCGTCCTGCGCAACTACGGCTCGCGGACCAAGTATTACAACGAAGCGAAGGGCTACAATGCGCGGCTGGACGATCTCCAGGCGGCCATGCTGCGGGTCAAGCTGGCGCGGCTGGACGAGTGGAACGAGAGGCGCAAGCGGTTGGCGGAGTATTACTTACAGTCGCTCGAAGGGGTCGCCGGGCTGGCGCTGCCTTACGTCCCGGAGTGGGCCGAGCCGGTCTGGCATCTGTTCGTCGTCCGCCGCGCAGACCGCAGCCGCTTGCAGGAGCACC
This sequence comes from Pyrinomonadaceae bacterium, assembly GCA_036389715.1. Lineage (GTDB taxonomy): Bacteria > Acidobacteriota > Blastocatellia > Pyrinomonadales > Pyrinomonadaceae > DASVWH01. The sequence continues at coordinate 10,241 of DASVWH010000091.1, forward strand.
TGGCGGCTGCCGGAGTCGGGACGCTGATTCATTACCCCGTGCCGCCGCACCTTCAGGAGGCTTACAGGGAGATGGGTTACGCGGAGTCCTCCTTTCCCATCGCGGAGCGCATGGCCGGGGAGGTCTTAAGCCTTCCGATGGGGCCGCACCTCTCGGCAGAGGAGGCTGGTTACGTCGTCCGGCAGCTCTCATCCTGCGGCGAGTAGAGCGAGCGGGCCGCCCGCTCCGTGCGGTTTCAAGCAGGGCGCAACAGCTTTTCAGTAACCCTTATGTCATCGAATCCCAAAGCCAGCATCTGCATCCCGTCTTACAATCATGCGCGCTTTCTGCCGCAGACGATTGAGAGCGCGCTGGGCCAGACCTACCGCGACTTTGAGATCGTGATCGTTGACGACGGCTCGACCGACGAGAGCCTCCAGATTGCCGAGAGCTACGCGGCGCGATACCCCGAGCGAATCAAGGTCTACACGCATCCGGGCAGGCGCAACATGGGGATTTCGGCGACCGTCAACCTGGGCTTTGCCAAGGCCAGGGGGACGTACTATTCGGGCCTGCCCTCGGACGACATTCTCTACCCGGACAAGCTGGAACGGCAGGTCGCGTACCTGGAGAGCAACCCGCAGGTCGGCTGGGTCTACAGCTACGCTCATTACATTGACGAAGAGGGGCGACGCCTCCCCGCCCTCTTCGGCATTGATATTACGCGCGACCCGCGGCCCGTCGAGAGCCTGATTCAGCGAAACGTGATACCGGGCATGACCGTGCTGGCCAGGCGCGCCCGGATGGAAGAGATCAACCTGCATCACGACGAAAAGCTGATCTACAGCGACTGGGATTTCTGGGTGCGGTTGATGGCCCACTGGAAAGCGGGCTTTATCAATCGCGCGCTGGTCGGCTATCGCGTTCACTCTTACAACACGAGCGTCGGCGTCGGGGCTGAAGTCAACGCCCTGCGTGCGCTCGAAGTGATGACGGCGCTGCGCGGGCAGGCCGCAGAGATCGGCGGGGCTCTGGTCGAAGCCCGGACGACGGCCCTGCTCGAACTGGAGCTGTCATACTTTCATTTCTGTTCGGGCGACGAAGCCTCGGCCGCGCGGATGCTCGCCTCGGCCTTCAACAGCGACCCGGCGCTCCGCGACGACCTGCCCTATTTCACACGCTGGTTGCAGGCCCGGCAGCACGACCTGCTGGAGCTGCCGCAGAAGCACGCCATCAGCAGAGACTACAGCTCCTGGGCGCTCCGGCACCTGCCGCCGACGGTTGACGAAGCCTTCCGGCGGCGCTTGAAAAAGAGGGTCGAAGGGCCGCGGTTCAGCCCGCGGGGATTCGCTTATTACAGGTTCAAACGCGGGATGGAGCAGCGCCGGAGCCTGCTCACGTACCTCCTGAATAATCCGCAATCGCTCGGCCAGGACCTGATTCCGCTCTACGCGCACAGCCTGGTCGGCTTTCGCCCGATGGCCCGCCTGGCTCAACTGAAAAAGCAGCTCGCGCACGTCAAAGCGCCTTCCAAGCCATCGAAGGAGACCAAGTAAGCCAGGCACGCGCGCCGGTTTAGCCGACGCCCGGCTTCATTGTATACTTCCGCGTCATGTCAGTGAAAAAGGCACTCAAAGCAGTCCGCGCATACAGGCCCTTGAACAGTCTGGTGGCATCCGGTCTGAAGGGTCTGATGAATGCGACGGGACAGCAGTCCGAGTTCATCATCAAGCACCTCCCGCGCACAGGCATCATCAAGGTTTCTTTGCCCAACGGGCAGACCCTCAGGCTCGACACGAACGGCGAGGACTGGATTCCGACGCAGCTCTTCTGGCGCGGTTGGGACGGTTACGAGCCCGAAATCACCTCGCTCTATTACCGCCTCGCCGAAGAGGCACGCGCCGCGATTCTCGACGTGGGCGCGCACATCGGCTTCTTCAGCCTGCTCGGCGCGCTCGCCAATCCGAAAGCTCAGGTCTACTCCTTTGAGCCGCTGGACCGCGTCTACGAAAGACTTGAGCTTAACATCGCGCTCAACCGGCTCGGCAACATCCGTTGCTTCCGGGCAGCCGTCGGCGAGACTGAGGGCGTGCAGGAGTTCTACTTTCTAGACGGCGATGCGCCGGTCGCCTCTTCGCTGCGCAACGATATGCTGCTCGCGCATAACCCCTCGGAGAGCGTCCGGCACGTCCCCGTCCCGGTAGTGACCCTGGACCAGACGGTCGAGCAACACGGGATAGCGGAAGTCAGCCTGATTAAGCTCGACACCGAAAGGACGGAGCACAATGTGCTGGCGGGCTGCCGCCGGACGCTGGCGCGAGATAAGCCGGACATCATCTGCGAGGTCTGGCCCGACGCGGGCAACCAGCAGCAGCTCGAAGCGCTGCTCGGCCCGCTCGGTTACCGCTTCTATCACGTGACGGCGAGCGGCCCCGTGGAAAGACAGGAGATCAAGGGCGACAGCGAGCTGCTCAGCTACCTCTTTTCGGTGCGGCAGATGTGAGCCCGGAAGCTGCGGGACTCTCGCAGGAGGGCTTCAGGCGCTCGGCCGCGCGGGCGGAGCAGGCTTTAAACTCAGCGCAGGCTTTTCGGCTTTCGGGCAAACTTTCAGGGCTCAGGAATTTCAGAGCAGGCTTGATAGATTTCACATCCGTCATAGATTTCAGGTCCGTCCCGCCGGGAGATAAGGCACACAAAAACGGTCATGCATTGTCCACTCTGTAATCAAGAAGAGGCTCGTCCTTCCTGGCTCGGCTCGGTGCTCTACGAGGGGCGCGAGTTTCCCTTCGTCGAGTGTCTGCACTGCGGCACGCTCTATTGCGAGCCGATGCCCGACGCCGAGGTGCTGGCACGGATGTACGGCCCGGATTACACGGCGGACTGCTCGGCGCTGCACACGAACGTTGACAATCCCAAAGAACCGCAGCGCGTCATCGAGTGGCTCGGCAGGGAGAGTCCCGGAATTTTTGTAGATTACGGCTGCGGGGCGGGCCGACTGTTGACGGAAGCGCAGAAGCTGAAGTGGGAGGCCGTCGGCGTGGAGTTTGACGACGAGGTCTGCGCGGCGGTCGAGCGGAGCACGGGCGCGAAGGTCTTCAACAGCAAGAGGGCCCAGGCCGCGCTCGGCGAGCGTTTGGCCGATGTCCTGAACTTGGGCGATGTCGTCGAGCACCTGACGGAAGTCAACCGGCAGATGCCCGAGATATTGCGCCTGCTCAAGCCCGGAGGCTTACTGCTGGCGCAGGGGCCGCTCGAAGGCAACGCCAATCTCTTCACGCTGATGCTGCGGCTGGCGCGCACCGCCCGGCGCACGCGTCAGACCGAGATGGCTCCCTATCACGTCATGCTTGCGACCGCTTCGGGGCAGCGGGAATTCTTCCGTAGGTTCGGGCTCAGCGAGCTTGAGTTTTCGATGAGCGAGGTCTCCTGGCCCGCGCCGAGCAGGCTCCTGCGCGGAGACCTTAAAAGCCCGCGACAGGTCGGGCTCTTCACGGCTCGTCGTCTTTCCCAGACGCTCTCCAGGCTGCGGCCCGGACACTGGGGCAACCGTTATTTTTACGCGGGCCGCAAGCAGGTCTGACCGCACGCTCGGATGCGAGGAGAGGGCGGCTGTGCGCCCGGTGCGCCGAGTGCCGCGAGAAATTCTTTTATGCTACACTCGGTTTCTCAAACAAAGATTACACAATCCAGAGGCGCAGCGCAGAAGCGAAAGAGGGCGGCCGGGCCGCATCACTCGTAAGGATGACGGGCGGCCGGGACCAGGAAACTGCCGGCAGGGGAAAGATGGCGGTCGAACTATCTATTATCATCGTCAACTGGAACGGGGGCGAGCTTTTGCGCCGCTCGGTCGAGAGCGTCCTCGAAGCGCCGCCCGCCGTCTCTTACGAGATAATCGTCGTGGACAATGCTTCGACCGACGGCAGCCTGCAATGGCTGCGCAACTGCGGCGTAGAGAACCTGCGGCTGATTGAAAACGCGGAGAACCTCGGCTTCGGGAAGGGCAATAACCAGGCGTTCGCGGCGACCGATGCCCCGCTGCTCTTTCTGCTCAACAGCGATGCCGAGGTCAGGCCCGGCGCGATTGACACGCTGATTGCAACCATCACTTCGGGCGAGCGAATCGGCGTCTGCGGGCCGCGGCTGATTAACCCGGACGGGACGCTCCAGGCCAGCGTCTGGAATAATCCGGTCACGCCCTTCGAGATGATTGCGGGCACGCTGAGGCTCTACAAACTGCTGCCCAGGCGACTGCGGGGCGAGATGCTGCTCGGCTATCACTGGGACCACGCGAGCAGGCGCGAGGCCCAGATGTTGAGCGGCGCGGCCCTGCTCGTCAAGAAAAAGATGGTCACGGAGGTCGGCGGCTTCGACGAGCGGTTTCACATGTACGGCGAAGACACGGAGTGGTGTCTGCGCATCGTGCGCTCGGGCTGGCTGATGATCTTCGAGCCCGCCGCGACCGTCATGCATCACGGCGGGCAGAGTTCGAGTAAACGCTGGAACAGCCTGGAAAAACAGAGCGTCGAATCGAAGGCTTTCTTTCGCTTCCAGCGCTACTGCCTGTCGCGGCGGCAGATCATCGCCAATCTCTTTACGGGTTACTGCCTGACGCTGATGCAGCACATCTGGCATCGTCTGCGCGGGCAGCCCATTGACAGGAACAAGCTGGTCCTAAAACTCTACTCGGAAGAACTCAAGCAGGTTCTCTGGAACAAGCGGCTGTCGTAACTCCCGATCTTCCGCTTTCGCCTCCGACCGCTAATCAATTGTCACACAGCAGGCCGCGAAGGAATCCAGGCGAAGCAGAGGCTGTGCGCCGCTCTGGGCCAACGGGCACGACGCTTTGATGGTTAAGCGCAGGATATGTCCATACGGGTCTTTCACGTTATCACATCGCTCGGGCGCGGCGGGGCCGAACGGCAGTTGGTCAACCTGGTGTCCAACACGAACGGTTCCGAGTTTGAGCACATCGTCTGTTACCTGCGCGAGCCAGCCCCCTTCGCGGAGGAGATAGAGCGCGGGGGGCACAAGGTTATCGGCCTTGACCTCTCGCCGCGCTGGCCCTGGATGCGAGCGCCCGCGCGCCTCATCCGGCTGCTTAAAGAACACGGGCCCGACATCATTCAGACCTGGCTCTACGATGCGGATGTCGGCTCGCGCCTGACGCATCTCGGCCGGACGAAGATTCCCATCATCAACACGCTGCACCTGACGGCCTATGAGCCGGAGACGATCCGCGCTGCCAACTGGTCCAGGGCGAAGGTTTCCGGGCTGCGCCTGATTGATAAGCTCTCGGCCAGTCTCGCCCGGCCCCTTTTCGTCGCCTGTTCGCACACGGTGATGGAGTCGGCCAAAAAGAATCTCGGCATCCCCGCGTCGAGAATCCAGGTCATCTATAATTCGATAGACCTGGAGACGCTGCGCACTGAGCCGGGCGAACCGGCACGCCTGCGCCGCGAGTTAGGCATTCCCGAAACGGGCTTCGTCTATCTCAACGTCGCGCGCCTTGACCCGCAGAAAGGGCAGGCCTACCTGCTGCAAGCCTTCGAGCGCGTCCTGCAAAGAGTGCCGCAAGCATACCTGGCGCTGGTCGGCGACGGGATGCTGGCCGGAGAGCTGCGCCAATTGGCGGGCGAGCTGGGGATTTCCGAGCGCGTGCTTTTTCTGGGCAGGCGCAGCGATGTCGGCGCATGCCTGGAGATGGCGGATGTCTTCGTCTTCCCCTCTTTCTTCGAGGGCCTGCCGCTCGCGCCCATCGAGGCCATGATTAAAGGCTTGCCCTGCATCGCGTCGCGCATCGGGCCGCACGTCGAAGTGATCGCGGACGAAGAGGCGGGGACGTTAATCACGCCCGGCTCCGTAGACGAGTTGACGGCGGCGATGGAGCGGCTCTACGGAGATGCGGCGAGACGCCGGGCGATGGCCGCGCGCGGGCAGCAATCGGCCCTGCGCCGCTTCAGTAACCTGATCGTCATGCCGCAGTGGGAGAACTTATACCGGGAGGTCGTGCCGCATGCGGGACGAACGGGCGGCGCTCTCGCGGGCCGTTGACGGATGCTATCAATCATGACGACGATGTGTAACGAGAACGTAATGACGATGGGAATGGCGGCTTGATGCGGACACTTTACCTCTGCTATTTCGGGCTCCGCGAGCCGCTCGTGCAGACGCAGGTGCTGCCTTACTTAAGACAGCTCGCCGCCGCCGGAATCGAGGTCTATCTCTTGACCTTCGAGCCGGAGATGAAGCTTGCCTGGAACGAGACGGCGCTGGCCGAGGAGAGGTCGCGGCTGGAGAAGGATGGCATCAGGTGGTCATGCCTGGCCTATCATAAGAGGCCGTCGCTGCCCGCCACGCTTTACGACATCAGGGCCGGGGCGAGCTTCGCGCGGCGGCTGGTGCGGCGTCACGGGATAGACGTGCTGCACGCGCGCAGCCACGTCCCGGCGGTGATGGGCGCGCTGGCCAAGAGAGGGACGCGCGCGCGCCTGATCTTCGATATTCGCGGCTTCATGCCGGAAGAGTATGTTGACGCAGGTCTCTGGCCCGCGGGCGGCTACCTCTACCGCCTGGCCAAGAGGACCGAGCGCTGGCTATTGTCGAGAGCGGACGCTTTCGTCGTCCTGACCGAGCAGGCGCGCCGGATTCTGTTCGACGGCGCGACCGCGATTGACGAGAGGGGGCGGCCCGTCAGGGTCATTCCGTGCTGCGTGGATGCGCGCAGGTTCGAGCAGGCCGACGATGCTTCGAGGGACGCATGGCGCGAGGAGCTGGGCCTGACGGCGCGGCGCGTCATCGTCTATGTAGGGGCGCTCGGCGGCTGGTACATGACCGCCGAGATGGCAGAGTTCCTGGCCGCCGCGCACAGGCAGGACGCGGCCACGTTCTCGCTCGTCCTGACGCAGAGCCCGGCCGAGATGATGGCCGAGAGGCTCAGGGCGCTGGGCGTGGCGGAGACGGATTTTCTGGTTCGCAGGGTTGCGCCGCGCGAAGTGCCGCGTTATCTGAAGTCGGCGGACCTGGCGCTCTCTTTCATCAAGCCCTGCTACTCGAAGCTGGCCTCTTCGCCGACCAAGATAGCCGAGGCGCTGGCGAGCGGGCTGCCCATTATCAGCAACACCGGAATCGGCGACCTGGACGCGATGATCGAAGGCGACCGCGTGGGAACTATCGTCCGCGAATTTAACGAGCGCGCCTACCTCCAAGCACTCGCGGAGGCAGACGCCCTGCGCGAAGATTCGGAGACGGCCGCGCGCTGCCGCCGGAGCGCACGCGAGCGCTTCGACCTGGAAAAGGTGGGCGGACGCCGCTACGTAGAGCTTTACAGGGCGCTCGACGGGGCAGACAATCATCAGCCCCCCGCGCAATCGCCGGAGACGCCCGGAGGCTAGAGGCCGGAATGGAAGAGAACAATCTGCTGCCGGGTGAGCGACGCTGTCCGGCCTGTGATTTCGCGGGCCGGGCGGAGCGCGGCCAAAAGAACAACTTTCAGCTGGTCTCGTGTCTCAAGTGCAAGACGCTCTACACGTCGCGCCTGCCGGACGCGGAGCACGCAGAGGACTATGACAGTTATTACTCGGACGAGAATCTCTCCGTGCCGGATTTCATCAACCAGCGGCTCTCGGAGATCGTCGGGGAGTTTGCCGGTCACAGGCAGAACGGGCGGCTGCTCGACGTGGGTTTCGGCGCGGGCACGCTGATGCAGGCGGCGGCGCGCGCGGGCTGGACGCCGACCGGCGTTGAGATTTCGCAAAGGGCCGTCGAGCACGTCGGCGCGATGGGCTTCGACGTTTTCTGCGGGACGCTCGCCGCAGCCCGGTATCCAGACAATCACTTCGACGTGGTGACGGCCAGCGAAGTGCTGGAGCACGTCGGCGACCCGCGTGAAGTGGTCGCGGAGATTGCGCGTGTGCTGCGGCCGGGCGGGCTGCTCTGGGGCACGACGCCGCACGTTCGCGGCATCTCGGGCCATGCGCTCGGCTTGAAGTGGAGCGTCATCGCCCCGCCGGAGCATCTACAGTTGTTCTCCTTGAAGGGGCTCAAGCGAATGCTGGCGGCGGCGGGGCTGCGGCGCGTCCGTTTGACGACGCAGGGCGTCAATCCCTTCGAGATTCTTCAGTCCTGGCGCTCGTCGCGCTCCGCTGGCGGGCAGCAGATGGAAGGCTTCAACCGCGTCGAAGCGGGTTACCAGTTGAACCGGCAGTTGATGAGCAGCCCCTCGCGCCGGGTCTTAAAGGGCGCGCTCAACGGGATGCTCAACCTCGGGCGCATCGGCGACTCGCTCAAGATATGGGCGGAGAAATAGCAGGCGAAGGGAGGCCCGGGCCGAAAAGCGGCTCGCCCGGCCTTTGACAGCTGATGAAAGTACTGGCACTGGCTTCCTATCCGATTGAGATGGCGGCGACGCGCTACCGCCTGGCGCAGTTCGTCGGGCCGCTGGCCGAGCGCGGCATTACGCTGACGATTCATCCCTTCCTCGATTCCGGGCTGGCCGCCTCTCTCTACCGCCGCTCGGAATGGCCGCGGACGGCGCTCGGGCTGGCGCGGGCGGCGCTGCGGCGCGCGGGCGATGTCTGGCGTGCGAGCCGGGCCGACGTGATTCTGGTGCAGCGCGAGGCGATGATGTTCGGGCCGCCGCTCGTCGAATGGCTGGCGACGCGGGTGGGGCGCTGCCCGATGGTGCTGGACCTGGACGACGCGACCTACGTGCGATACCTGAGCCCGACTTACGGGAGGCTGGGCAGCACGCTCAAATGGTTCGGCAAGACGGACGACCTGATTCGCTGGGCGCGGGTCGTGACCTGCGGCAATCGAAAGATCGCCGAGTACGTTGCGGGCAAGGGCGCGCGGGCCGTCCTGATTCCGACCGTCGTTGACACGGACCTCTTCCGCCCGCGCAGCCTGACGGCCACACCCGCCGGAAAGCCTGTGCTCGGCTGGATCGGCACACACTCGACCTTTCCCTACCTCGAATCCATCTTCCCGGCTCTCCAGCGGCTGGCGCGCGAGCACCCGTTCCGCCTGCGGATAGTCGGCGCCGGACGGGACGACGTGCGGCTCGCGGGCGTCGAGGTCGAGTCCTGTAAGTGGCGGATGGAGCGCGAGATAGAGGATTTCCAGTCTTTCGACATCGGGCTCTATCCGATTGTCGCGGACGAATGGTCGGCCGGAAAGTCAGGCTTCAAGTCGGTGCAGTACATGGCTGTCGGGATTCCCTTCGTCGTCTCGCCGGTGGGTGAATGCGCGCAGATTGGGCAGGCGGGCGCGACCCACTTTTGCGCCACCTCGGAGGATGAGTGGCACGATGCGCTGGCGCGGCTGCTGTCGGACGCGGCGCTCCGGCGGCGGATGGGCGAGGCCGGGCGGGAACACGCCCTGGCCCACTACACAGTGCCCGCACAGGCCGAGAAGCTGGCCCAGGCGCTGCGCGAAGCAGCCGCCGCTTCAGGCTAAAGACCCCGCGTGGTGTGTCAACCGGCTCTCACCGCGACGCACTTTTACCACAAAGAGTTTTCACTACGATGAGCTTTCACCGGGCCGCGCTTGCGCTAAGATGAGCTTTCACTGCGGCGCGCTTTCGTCAAGGCTTTAGTTACTTGCTCTCACGCGGCGCGCGATAACCGGGGCGCGCTCTGACCACAGCATCCTTGCGCGTGCTCTTGACCTTAATCTTTCGATACTTGCCGTCGCGCTCCGTCCTGGTCGGATAGTAGCCGAGCGAATACTGTGTGCGCAGCTCGGCGGCAATCCTGGCGAAGGCGTCCGGCAGGAAGAAGAGCGTGTCGGCGCGCAGCAGCGTCCCGCCGGAGAGTTCGGCCAGGTCGTTCAAATAGGCGTCGGCGGTGGAGTACATCATGTCCAGCTCGGAGCTGATGATCGAGCCGCCGCCCCTGCCGGACGAGCCCGGCATCGGATTATTACTGCCGCCCGGATAACGCGAGTTCGGGTCGCGGCTGTCGGGAGCGCCCGGGTCGCGGCCGCCCGGATAACGTGCGTCTCGATCCCGCGTGTCGGGATAGCGGTCGCTCCGGTTAATGCCGCCGCCGCCGCCGCCGTTGCCGGTCAGGACAATGCTGTCGGGCATGCCCGGAATCTTTATCGTGCCGCCGGAGGGAGCGGGGCCGGAAGGCAGCGGGATGGAAGAGCCGCCGGGGAAGGTCGGAGGGGTCGAGCCTCGCCTTCCGCCGCCGCCGAGAATCGTGCCGAGGTCTATCGTCTGCCCGGAGCTTTGCTGCTGGCGGACGAGGCGCTCGACATCCTCGCGCGTGTCGTAGCGAATCGGATAGACGATGATTCCGGCCTCTTCCAACTCCCGCCGGTTCTTATCGTAGTTCTCCCTGTCGCTGTAAGAGTCAACGCCGTCCGTGAAGATGACTATGGCCTTGCGCCCCTTGATGCGCTTGAGCGCGCCGAGCGCCAGGTGCATCGCGTCGTAGAGCTTCGTTCCCTTTCCGGGCCGCGTCTGCCTGATGGCCGCCTGGAGGGCCGGGCGCGCTTCCGTGAAGTCGCTCAGCTCGCGTATCTGATCGTCGAACGAGATGACCTTGACGCGGTCGGCCGCCTGGAGCTGTTCGACGAAGTCTATGGCCGCGCGTTGAATCTGCCCTAGTTTCTCCTGCGTGCTCGCGCTGGTGTCGAGCATCAGGACGACGTTGAAGGGAGCCGTCACGGTGGCGAAGAAGGCGACAGTCTGCTTGACATCATCCTCGTAGATGGTGAACTCCTCCTGGCGCATGTCCGGCAAGTACTTGTCGTTGCGGTCGCTGACGACGACGGGGACGGTCACGAGATTGGTCTGGACCTTGACGGTCTCGATATCATCCTGCTGCCGGTCGTCGCCCGTCTCCGCTTCCTCAGCGGGCGGCTGAGCGTTGGCGGGGCTCTGCGCAGGCACGGGCGGGGTCGGCGCAGGCTTGCCCTTTTGCGCGGGCGTCGGCCTGTTCCTGTCGCCGTCCTGCTTCTGCGTGCCGGGCCGGGCCTGGCCCGCCATGCCGCCGACGAGCAGGGCCATGATGATGATAGTAGCGAAGACCGCCCTGAGAGAGAACGCCATAAGATGTAGCTCCTTCCGCTCTAACCGGAACTATGATGCGGGCAAATTTATCGGCACGCTCGAAGCCCGGACGGGTCGCGCGGGTCGTGGGATGCTTGCAAACTGACAAACTGCTGCTGGTCTTCGCTTCGATGTCGCGGCAGAGAGAAAGGGTTTGCTCGCCCGCCGAAAGAGGAGGGGAATTTAGTTATTTCATCCACGCCCTGCTCACGGCGGCTTTCTTTTAGGCGGGCACTTCTGCTAGGTTGTGCGCGGGCCTGGGGGCCGGACGTGGCGCGGATACAATCCTCGCCGTGATTCTCGCGGAAACCCTCTCTCTCTGGCCGCACGCTTGAGGCCGATACTGCCAGCGACTGCTGGCCGGAGTCCGACGCACATGCCTTCCAGCCCGCTCGTCTCTGCCGTCGCATGGTTAGACCGCCGCATCCTGGATAACACAGAGCTTAATCCTGCGCTCTTCGCCCGGCTCGACCTGGCGCAGCAGGCGCAGGGGCTGCTCTACGGCACGCGCCCGCTCTGCGCTTTCTTGCGCCCGTACCTCGTCTCGCGCTCACAGTATGCGGCGGTCGCGGAGGCCGCCGAAACCCTGGCGGGCGCTTTCGAGAGGATGGTCAAGTTCGCGCTCAAAGACGACGGGCTGCTCGGCCAGTTGGGGCTGACCGAGCGCGAGACGAGGATGGCGCGGATTGATCCGGGCTACCAGCGGCTCTGCGTCAGCAGCCGCCTGGACGCTTTCCTGACCGACGACGGTTTCCAGTTTCTCGAATACAACGCGGAGAACCCCTCCGGGATAACCGACCAGATGCTGCTCGAAACGGTTTTCTTCGGGCTCCCGCACATCAAGGAGTTTCTCGCAACTCACGCGCACTGGCTGCCGCGCCCGCATCAACGTTTGCTCGACGCGCTGCTTGAGACCTATCGCCGGTGGGGCGGGACCGAGGAGCGGCCCGGCATCGGGATAGTGGATTGGGATGGAGTCTCGACCGCCAGCGAGTTTGAGACACTGAAGAGCTACTTCGAGGCCGAAGGCTATCCAACCGTCATCGCGGACCCGCGCGAGCTGTCCTATGACGGCGTTCGGCTGACGGCCCGCGAGTTTCGGATAGACATTCTCTACAAGCGCGTCGTGATTCACGAATTCCTCGAAAAGTTTGATGAGACGCACCCGCTCGCGCGCGCCTACGCGGAGCGGAGGGTCTGCATGGCCAACTCCTTTCGCTCGAAGGTCGCGCACAAGAAGGCAGGCTTCGCCATTCTCAGCGATCCCGTCTACGAGCATCTCTTCACGCCCGAACAGCTGACATGCATCCGCCGCCACATCCCCTGGACGCGGCTGGTCCGACCGGGGAGCACGACTTTTAAGGGAGACGAGCGAGACTTGATGGACATCCTCCGCCGCGAGCGCGAGCGGATGGTGCTCAAACCCAACGACGACTACGGCGGGGCGGGCATCTACTTCGGCTGGGAGCGGGACGAGCGCGAGTGGGAAGAGGCCATCACGCTCGCCTGCCAGCGCCCCTACGTCGTGCAGGAGCGCACGCCGTTTCAGAAAACCTTGATGCCCGTCTATACAGACCGCGTCGAGAACCGGGAGATGCTCGTAGACTTCGACCCCTTCCTCTTTCTCAACCGGGTCGAGGGCGGGCTCGTGCGTCTCTCCTCCTCTTTTCTCTGTAACGTGACCTCCGGGGGCGGCGAAACCGCGCTCCTTGTGTTAGAAGATTGTTGACGCCGGTCGGGGCCGGTGCGCTCGCAGAGACTCTCAAACAGGGAATTGGATAAACAGCACATGGCGGAAATCTTTGTCAGTACGGATATTGAGACGGACGGGCCCATTCCGGGGTCGCACTCGATGCTGAGCCTCGGCTCGGCGGCCTACACGGCGGACAAAACGCTGGTCTCGACCTTTTACGCCAATCTCGAAACGCTGCCCGGCGCGACGGGCTATCCCGAAACGATGGCCTGGTGGGAAACCCAGCCCGCCGCCTGGGCCGCCTGCACCGAGAATCCGCAGCCGCCCGAACAGGTCATGCAGCAATACGTGGCCTGGGTCAGGGCGCTGCCCGGCAAGCCTGTCTTCGTCGGCTACCCCGTCGTCTTCGACTTCATGTTCGTCCAGTGGTATCTGCACAAGTTCGCGGGCGAGAGCCCGTTCGGCTATATCGCGCTCGACATCAAGACGTATGCCTACGCGCTGCTGAGGCCCAAGAACTTCCGCCACACGATGAAATCCAACATGCCCAAGCACTGGTTCGACGACCTGCCGCACACGCACAACGCCCTGGACGACGCCAAGGAGCAGGGCGCGCTCTTCTGCAACATGCTCGCCGAGCATCTCAAACAACCATGACGCAACACCCAGAGCAGCCAGCCGTCGAACAGCGAGAGGCCGAGCGCGTCGGGGTGACGGAGGTGGACACGGCCATCTATATCCTCTGGGTGGATACGGACGAGGCTTCCGGCAGCGGAAAGATCACCAGCCTCAGCAGCCTCGGCTGTTTCATCCAGACCAAGGCCGAAGCGCGGCTCGCCAGCAGCATCTTCATCCGGCTGCGCCTGCCGACCGAACGCTGGCTCTTATTGACGGGCGAGATTATTCACATCACACGCCGGGTCGGCTTCGGAGTCCGCTTCACCGGACTGACCGCCGAGGACCAGGCCATGCTCGCGCTGCTCGTCGAGTATTACAGCGAATCCCCGACCGTTCTCGTCGGGACCATCTGCGAGAGCGAGGGCGGCCCGCAGCCCGCGTGAAAAGGCGGGGCCCCCGAGCGCCGCGTCCGGTTGCAAACGGCGCGGCATCTTATGGCAATCATGCCTGCCTGTGGTAACCTCCTTTCAAACCGAGATGACATCAGAAGACAGGGAACCCGCCCTCGCTGGATTTGTAGCCTCAAGGGGGATGCCCTATGCTCTTCGGACTTACTTATGAAGGAGACGGAATTGCTTATGGAGCAGGAGCGGTTGCCCACCGGCGTCACGTTCGTGACGGAGGAGGAAGGGATTCGTGAGTATAGACTGGCCAATGGGATGAAGGTCTTGCTGGTGGAGAACCGCGTCGCGCCGGTGGCGACCGTGCTGGTGCTCTACAAGGTCGGCTCGCGCAACGAAGCTGTCGGGTACACGGGTTCGACGCACCTGCTCGAACACATGATGTTCAAGGGTACGCCGACCTTCAACAAAGAGAAGAACACGCAGATTGCCGCCACGCTGCAAAAGATCGGCGCGAGCTTCAACGCCACTACATGGTATGACCGCACTAACTATTTCGAGACAGTGCCCTCCGACCAGCTCGAATTGGCCATCAAGCTCGAAGCCGACAGGATGCGCAACTCGCTGATCGCAGACGCCGACCGCCAGTCCGAGATGACGGTCGTCCGCAACGAGTTGGAGCGCGGGCAGAACGAGCCCTCCGAGGTGCTCGACGAGGCCGTCTACGCCGCAGCCTTTCGCGAACACCCCTATCATCATCCGACCATCGGCTGGCGCGCAGATGTCGAAGGCGTGCCGACTTCGCGGCTCAAATCCTTCTTCGATACTTTCTATCATCCGAATAACGCGACGGTCGTCTTGGTCGGCGACTTTGAGCGCGGCGAGGCGCTCGGGCTCGTCAGCGAACACTTTGGCGCATACCCTGCTTCCGCAGAGCCGATTCCCGAAGTCTACACGGAAGAGCCGCCGCAGCAGGGCGAGCGCCGCCTGGTGATTCGCCGCGCCGGAGAGCTGGCCATCATCCAGATAGCCTTTCACACGCCGAGCGCGCTCGGACAGCTCCGCGTGCTCTCGAATGAGGAGTTGGCCGAGCTGGCCGCCAATCCGCCCGCACAGAACGACATCTACCCGCTCGTCGTCCTCTCGGTCTCCTTTTCGCACGGCATCACGAGCCGTCTCTACCAGGCGCTGGTCGAAAAGGAGCTGGCCGTCGAGGCCGTCTCGAACTGCGACCAGCACCGCGACCCGGGGCTCTTCAATGTCTATGCGACGGTGCGGCCGGGCGTCGAGCCCGCGCGGGTCGAAGCGGCCATCCTGGAAGAGCTTGGCAAGGTGGTCGCGGAGGGCCTCACTGAAACCGAGGTGGAGAAGGCCAAGCAGCAGATCATGGCGCAGGTGGCCTACACGCGCGACGGGACGTACAACATCGCCGTCCAGATGTCGGAGGCCGAGGCCATCGCCGATTGGCGCTACTATAAGGATTACGCGGCCAACATCTCGCGGGTCACGACAGCCGATGTCCGGCGCGTCGCCCGGACCTATTTCACGGAAGACAATCGCACCGTCGGCCACTTCATCCCCAAGCAGAGCGGCGCAAACAATGCTGGCAACGGCAGCAACGGCAACGGCAGCAACGGCAATGGCGGGGGCAGCAGCGGCGGCAGCGGCGGCGGCAGCGTCGAGCCGGGCCAGCTCCAGCGCGCGCTCTTTCAACGCGGCGTGCAGTTTTATGACGAGATTGACCCAGCCAGTGGCGGCGCGGCCCCGGCGGAAACCTCCCCCGAGACGGCGCAGCACGAGGGCCGTGAAGCGGGCGCGGGCGGCTCTCTGACGCCGCAGGCGATAGAGCAGCAGTCCGTTGCTCAGCGCGGCGACAAATCGTCCGCGGCGGTCGAGGCCATCACGGCCCGGACGAGCGCGAGGTCCAACTTCGCCGCGCGCATCTCCCGCACCGAGATCGAGAGCGGCGCTGCGCTGCTCATCCTCGAAAACCACGCGACGCCGACCGTCTCGCTGCGCGGGTCATTCCGCGCGGGCTCCTATTTCGAGCCGGAGGATAAGCCGGGCCTCGCGCAGATCGCGGCCAACATGCTCGAACGCGGGTCGAAGCGGCGGACCAAGCTGGAGATAGCCGGGGCCCTCGAATCGGTCGGCGCTCAACTGGATTTCTCGGCCGACCCTTTTGCCGTCAGCATTGCGGCCCGCTCGCTCTCGAAGGATTTGCCGCTGGTGCTGGGCATCATCGCGGAACAACTGCGCGAGCCCGCCTTTCCCGGCGACGAGCTGGAAAAGCTCAAGCAGCAGTTCATCGCCATGATTCAGGAGCAGCAATCGAACACCGGCTACCGCGCCCGCGAGCGCTTCACGCAGTTGATCTTCGAGCCCGCCAGCCCCTTCTACATGCACCCGGGCGAGCAGCTGGTCCAGAGCATCAGTTCGATTACGGTCGAAGACGTGCAGCGCTTCTACGACGAACGCTACGGCGGGCGCTCGCTGATTCTCTCCATCGCGGGCGACGTCAACACGGCCGACGTGCAGCGACAGTTCCGGGAGGACTTCGGCCCATTTACGGGGCCTGAAAGCGTCGAGATTAACGTCACGGACCCTGAGCCGCAGGCCGAGACGCGGCGTGAAATCGTCCTCTTGAAAGAGAAGGCCAACGTTGACATTCTGCTCGGCACTGCCGCGCAACTGCGCCGCGACTCGAAAGACTACTACGCGGCGCTGCTGGCCAACAGCGCGCTCGGCGAATCCACTCTCTCCTCGCGGCTGGGCCTCCAGGTGCGCGATGTGGAAGGATTGACCTACGGCATCAACTCGCGCTTTCGCGCGCCGAGCCTCGCCGCCGGTCCCTGGTATGTCGGCGTCTCCGTCAACCCGAACAACGTCGAGAAAGCGATCAACTCGGCCCTGAACGTCGTCCGCGACTACGTCCGCAACGGCATTCGTCCCGAAGAGCTGGCCGACGAAAAATCGTCTGCCATCGGCTCCTTCAAAGTCGGGCTGGCGACCAACGCAGGGCTCGCCCAGGCCATGTGGAATTCCGAGTTCTACAAGCTCGGGACCGATTACATAGACCGCTTCCCCGAAATCGTCCAGGCCGTGACCATCGAAGAAGTCAACGCGGCCATCCGAAAATACTTCCGGCCGGACCAACTGACGGTCGTCATCGCGGGCGATATGGAAGCGGCTACTGAGAGCATGGCCCCGACCGCTTAGCTCTCACCACGCGGTAACTTTGACAGTCCCGGCGAGCGGCGACATGACTTGCAGGCGCAGGCTCACGTTGCCGCTCGCCGGGGTCGTTATTGCCGACGCGACCTGAAACATTTACCGCTCCGCTCTCAACTCAAAGCCCTGTAGACTCTTCCCGAATTGATACACCTCGCAAAGCGTCTTGCCTCGCGCCCGTCGCATGTGACAGAATCCGTTTGCTGTCATCCTATCGCGCACTTCGACGGAGTTTCACCTTGCTTTCACGTCCGCGGTCCAGAAGTCTGAGCGCCGAGGCCATCGCTCGCATCGTGTGGGCGGTCTTGCTCTCGCTCGGCCTGCTGGCCGGGGCTCTGCCGCCGAGCGCCTTCTCCTTCTCCGCGGACGTTTGCCGGATGGACTGTTGCCTGGGCAAGTCGCCGCACGCGCCCGGCTCTTGCAGCATCGCTTTCGCGGACGAAGCTCAAGCCGAGCCGCCCGGTGAACTAACGGGCGATGCGGCCGCAACTGATAAGGCGATGCACGAGGGGACGCACGTGGCCCACGCGGCTGCGCGTGCGGACGGCTCACCTCATGCGGGCGGGGCTGCGAAACAGTCTTCTGAGAGCATGGCCCCGGCGCATCATTCATCTACGCGCGGTTCGAGGGCAGGTCATCATTCTTCCTCCACTCGACAAACGGCGCGGGCGGCCAGTGTCGTCGCCGCGTTTCTGGCAAAGCCCTGTTCGCCAGAGTGTGCAGCGGCCGCGTTGAGTTCTCCGACCGGGGGCCGCCGCCCGCGTGATGGGGCGCTGCTTAATCACGGGTTCCTGCCGCGCGCGCCCTCCAGGATTGCGAATCTCGAATGGCTCTCGGGCCTCGTGCCGCTCTCGACCGGAGCGCGGGGCGTCTCTGTCCCGCGCGGGCCGCCCATCCTGCTCACCAATCCGTCAACTTAATCACCGTTAACGACCCGCGACCGTCGCGCCTCCGATGAGCGAACGCGTGAGCGCGCGCGCAAGCGAACGCGCCCGTCAGTGCCGTCTCTTCTGCTCCGGCGAAGCAGCGCTCTGCGCGGGCAAGCCGGGCTGTCACGGTCTCTCCGCAACTGCGGGCCGTGCCCGCTCCGGCGAGTGCGACTTCGGCCCGGCACGTCTCAAAAGTGCTGCGGCGTGGCGCTCGTCGTTCAATCGCAGGCTGACGAACGGCGCGGCCTATCTGCATTGGTAAGAAGGACTTAGAAGAGTAATGAGAATGGAACCGGCTGAAGTAAGCACGCGCGGCCGAACGGCTTTGCACAGAATCCTGCTGGGCGCTTTCATCCTTCTGGCCGCCTGCTCTCTACAGGCGCTCGCGCAGCAGACGGTGACGACCGCCACCATCAGCGGGCGCGTCGAAGACTCGAACGGCGCGGCGGTCGGCGGCGCAAAGCTAACGATTACGAGTCTCGAAACCAACTACCGGCAGATGACCGTGAGCGACGAAGAGGGCCGCTACAGGTTCTCTTACCTGCCGGTCGGCGCGTACCTGCTGAAGGCCGAGCAGGCGGGGTTTGCCACCCTCGACAGGCAGTTGACCCTGACGCTCGGGCAGGCGCTGGAAGTACCTCTCAGGCTCTCGGTCGCGGCTCTTTCCGGGAGCGTCGAGATTACCGCCGACGTGCCGGTCATCGAAGCGGCGCGCACGCAGGTCTCCGAGACCGTCCTGCCGCGAGAGATAGACACGCTGCCCTTAAACGGTCGCAACTACCTGGACCTGGCGCTGCTCGTCCCTTCAGTCTCGCGCACCAACACGGGCAGCAACCAGCGCTTCGCAGAGACTTCGGCCGTCCCCGGAACAGGCATCTCCATCGCCGGACAACGCAACCTCAATAACGGCTTCGTCGTTGACGGCATGTCGGCCAACGACGACGCGGCCGATCTCGCCGGGACGTTCTACAGCCAGGAGGTGATACGCGAATTCCAGGTAATCACTTCGGGCGGCATCAGCGAGTTCGGGCGCGCTTCGAGCGGCGTCGTCAACATCATCACGCAGTCCGGGACCAACGACTGGCGCGGGCGCCTCTACGGCTTCTTTCGCAACCGTCGCCTGGACGCGAGGAATCCGCTGGCCAGCCGCAAAGACCCGCTGACGCAGGCGCAGTACGGCGCGAGCCTCGGCGGTCCGCTGCGGCGCGATAGGACGTTTCTCTTCGCCAATTTCGAGCAGACACGCCGTCACGACGCCGGTTTCATCACCATCAACCCTGCGAGCGCCGCTGTCATCAACAGCAGGCTCGACCGGCTCGGCTACCCGGGGCAGCGCCTTCAGACGGGCGAATTCGCGGGCGGCTACGATGTCACCAACCTCTTTGCGCGGGTGGACCACAGGTTGAGCCCTGCGAGCCTGTTCACGACGCGTTACAGCCTCTACCGAATTTCGAGCGCGAACGCGCGCAACGTCGGCGGTCTCAATGCCGCCGGTCGCGGAAGCGCCCTTGAGAACCGGGACCAGACCATCGCCTCCGGCATCGTCTCGACGCTCTCGTCGAAGACCATCAACGAGGCCCGGCTGCAATTGACGCGCAGCCGCCTGGACGCGCCCTTGAACGACCCTCTCGGCCCGGCCGTCAACATCAGCGGCGTCGCCGGTTTCGGGACGGCGACCTTCTCGCCGACGGCGCGCGCCATTGATCTCTTTGAGCTGGTTGATAATCTGACGACGCTCCGCGGCGCGCATGCCATCAAGGGCGGCGCGGATTTTCTGCTCAACCGCGTCGAGATAGCTTTCCCGGGCCCACTTCAGGGCGTCTACACCTTTTCGTCGCTGGCGGATTTCCAGGCCGGGCGCTACGTCACCTTTCAGCAGGCGTTCGGCGCGCCCGCTCAATTTCAGTCGAACCCGAACGTCGGCCTCTTCGTGCAGGACGAGTGGAAGCCGCGCCCGCAGCTGACCATCAACGTCGGCCTGCGCTACGACGCGCAGTTTCTCCCGCATCCCGTCAGGACGGACGCGAACAACCTTGCGCCGAGGCTCGGAATCGCCTACGCGCCGGGGAATCACAGGACGGTGGTGCGCGCCGGGTTCGGCATCTATTTCGACCGCATCCCGCTGCGCGCCACGTCCAACGCCTTGCAGCGCGACGGGACGAAATACATGATCGCGCTGCTCGCCTTCGGTCAAACGGGCGCGCCGCTCTTCCCCGCCGTGCTTGACCGTTATCCGGCGGGGCTTCCGGCGAGCATCACGACGATTGATCCGGGCATCAGGAACGGGTACAGCGAGCAGGCCAACCTGCAAATCGAGCGCGAGCTGCCCGGCCATACTTCCCTTTCGGCGGGCTATCAATACCTGCGCGGGCTGCACCTGCTGCTCTCGCGCAACATCAACGTGCCGACCGTCCCGGCCTCGGCGGGCATCTTCAACCAGGGTCGCCCGGATGCCCGCTTTGCCAACGTCAGCCGCTACGAGAGTTCCGGCGACTCCTCCTATCACGGGGTGACGGTCTCACTCAACCGGCACGTCTCGAAGTGGGCCAGCCTGCGCCTCTCCTACACGCTCTCGAAGGCGATGGACGATGCCGGAAACTTCTTCTTCAGCACGCCGCAGGATAATTTCAACCTGCGGGACGAACGCGGCCTCTCCGATAACGACCAGCGTCACAGGCTGAGCATCAGCGGCTCGCTTGAAGCTCCGGGAAGGGCCCGCCGGGCATCTCTCCTGAGAGAAGCGCTCGCGGGCTTTCGCCTGAGCTATATCTTCACCTACGGCTCACGCCTGCCCTTCAACATCCAGACGGGCACGGACCGCAACTTCGACACCAACGTCAACGACCGCCCCGCCGGGACGGCGCGCAACACCGGGCGCGGCTTCGCCAACGCCTCGCTGGACCTGCGCCTGAGCCGCACTTTTCGCCTCTCGGACCGCGTCGGGCTCGAAGCAATAGCCGAAGGCTTTAACGTCTTGAACCGGGCTAACCTGCAACTTCCGAACAATATCTTCGGAACGGGCCGGACGCCCCTGCCGAACTTCGGCCAGCCGAATGCCGCCGCCGACCCGAGGCAAATACAGCTCGGCCTGCGCCTCGGTTTTTGAAAGGAATAAGAGGAATAAGAGGTCATGCTTAGCAGAAAACAGGTGCTCGCCGCGTTGGTCGTCATGCTCATGCTGCTCGTTGCGGGCTGCGCGCGGCAAGGGGATAAGGGGTCACGGAATAAGGAATCGGGAGGTGCTGCCGCGGCCTCCGCCCCGTTGGTCCGGGCAGAGCAGCCCGTGCGCGTCTCCGCCGAGCAGACGGACGCCGCCGAGCCTTCACTGGCCGCCGCTGGCGACGGCTCTCTCTACGTCGTCTGGGTCGAACACGGCGCGAACAAGACGGCCAATGTCATGCTCGCGCGCCGCGACGCCGAGGGACAATCCGCGGGCGCGCCCGTCCGCGTCAATCCGCAGGCGGGCCAGGCAGTCGCCTGGCGCGGCGACCCGCCGACCGTTGCCGTCGCGCCCGACCGGACGATTTATGTCGGCTGGACTGCGAGCGTCGCCGCGCCCGGCGGCCACGCCAACGACCTTTATCTCTCGGCCTCGCGCGACGGCGGGCAAACCTTTGCCGCGCCCGTTAAGGTCAACGACGACCGGCGGCCCAGCTCGCACGGAATGCACTCGCTGGCCGTCGGCGCGGACGGGCGCGTCTACATGGCATGGCTCGACGAGCGGAACGTCGCGCCGCCTGCGCCGCCGCCCGCCGGGCAGGCCGCGTTGGAGCACAAGATGGAGCGGATGGAGAGCAATAGCGAGACCTTCACGGCTTTCTCGACCGACGGCGGCCGTACCTTCTCCCCCAACCAGCGCATCTCGACGGAGGTCTGTCCCTGCTGCAAGACTTCGCTGGCCGTCGACGCGGACGGGCGCGTCTACGTTAGCTGGCGGCAGGTGCTGCCCGGCGATTACAGGCACATCGCCGTCTCGACTTCGGGCGACGGCGGCCGGACGTTCTCCGCGCCGGTCATCGTCAGCGACGACCGCTGGATGATCGCCGGGTGTCCCGTCTCCGGCCCGGCGCTGGCGGTCGGCGCGGACGGGCGGCTGCGCGTCCTCTGGTACACGGCGGGCAAGCGCGGGACGCCCGGACTCTACTGGGCGGAATCGAGCGACGGCGGCAAGACCTTCACGGAGAGCAGGCCCTTTGCCGGAGGTCCGGCCAACGGGACGCCGCGCGTTATCATGAACGGCTCGGGCCAGTTGGTGGCTGTCTGGGAAAACAATGACGGCGGGGCGGCGCGCGTGATGGCCGCGCGGCTCGGCGGCGAGGGAGCGCCCGGCTCGCAGCCGCCTCTTTCGGAGGGCGCGGAGCTTCCCTCGGCCGCCGCTGCGGGCGACCAGCTCTTCATCGGATACATCACGAAAATCAAGAACCAGCGCAGCATCTGGCTCGTCCGCGCGCGGGTCGCAGCCTAGCTTTGATGGCGAACGAAGGGCAGACAGTATGCAAAGAATCCGCATGGTCTTCGTCCATCCGGGCAGAGCCCGTGCAACTCAGCATCGAGTTTGACATTCATAAGATTGAGTTCGACATTCAAAGGCTCAAGTTGTCTTCCCGGTTCCATCCCCTCGCAGAGGAGTTTCTCATGCGCATCAAACTTTTCACGCTGGCCCTGGCCTTCATCGCCCTCGGCCTGAGCACGGCGGCTCCGGCTTACGCCAACGGGCGGCCGGAGCTGCTGGCGCGGCAGGCCGTCTCCGTCAACGCGGCTGAATCTGCCGCCGCCATCGCGGAGCTGCGCGCGCTCGGCCCGGCCGGGTTAGAGGCACTCCGGCAGGTTTTTGCCGAAGAGATCAGGCGTGCGGCGGCTGCGCCCGGCGGGGCTGTCCCGGCGGCCGACGCGAATTGGGAACGCATCGCGGCGGCGCTCGACGGCGTCAGCCGCCAGCGCAACAGCTATGCGTCCGGCCTCTACTGGTACACGGACTTTGAGCAGGCCGTGAAGGCCGCCAAAGCGAGCGGCAAGCCGATTCTCTCGCTGCGACTGCTCGGCCAGCTCGACGAAGAGTTCAGCTGCGCCAACAGCCGTTTCTTCCGCACGGTGCTCTACGCCAACCGCGAAGTCTCCGCCTACCTGCGCGAGCATTTCATCCTGCACTGGAAATCGGTCCGGCCCGCGCCGCGCGTGACCGTTGATTTCGGCGACGGCCGCAAGCTCGAACGCACTGTCACCGGCAACAGCATCCATTACATCCTGGACCGGAACGGAAGCCCTGTTGACGCGCTGCCCGGACTCTACGGCCCGGCGGCCTTTCTGCGCGGGCTGGCCGGGGCCGAAGCGGTCGCCCGCCAACTCGCCGCAGATAATGCACAGCAGCGCTCGCAGATTCTGGACGAGTATCACAGGGCACGCATCAAGGCCATCTCCGCCGCCTGGATCGCGGACGTGGAGAAGACCGGCAGCCCGCTCCCGGAAGCGATTGCCGCCAGGACTTCCAAAGGTAAAACCCCGAGCGCCGTCGAAGTTGCCGCGCTCGCGATGACCAAGTCCGTGACGGAGGCCAGCATCGTTCGCGGCATGACCTCGGACGCGACCGCCCTCGAAGCGGCGACCGACATGACCACCTGGAACAAGATCGCAGCGCTTCACGGCGCGGACGCAAGGCTCGACGAGAGCAGCCTCGCGCTCATCGCCCGGCAGAACGCGAATCTGCGCGAGACGCCCGAATTGATGGCGCGGCTGCGGCAAAATCTTGAGAGCTACATCGCGCTCGACACGGTGCGTAACGAGTACATGCTGCGCACGAAGCTCCATGCCTGGCTGGCGGCGGGCGCGCAGAGGCTCGACGTGGAGAGATTGAACGAGAGGGTTTATGCGGAGCTTTTCCTGACGCCGCGTTCGGACCCGTGGCTCGGGCTCTATTCCCCGGACATCTACACGGCGCTCGATAACGGCGGAATCAGCAAATGACGGCGCTCAAATAAGGACGGCCGGACGATGAACACTCAAGAGACTCTCTCGCGTTCATCGTCCGGCGTTTCGATGTCGTCGGGCGGTTAAATCAGCGAGATGATGGCGCGTGCGAACTCGCCCGTCTTGGCTTCGCCGCCGATGTCGCGCGTGCGCACCTTGCCCTCCTCGAAGACTCTCAACATCGCTTTTTCGATTCGCTCGGCGGCATCACGCTCGCCGATGTGGCGCAGCATCAGGATGCCGCTCTGAAGCAGTGCGGTCGGGTTGGCGATGCCCTGCCCGGCGATGTCGGGCGCGGAGCCGTGAACGGCTTCAAAGACGGCCCCGTGCTCGCCGATGTTCGCGCCGGGGACGAGCCCGAGCCCGCCGATTAAGCCCGCGCAGAGGTCCGAGACGATGTCGCCGTAAAGGTTTTCAAGGAGCATGATGTCGAACTGCTCCGGGCGCATGACGAGCTGCATGCAGGCGTTGTCAACGATCTTATCGTCGGCTTCGATCTCCGGGTAATCCTTGCTGACGTTGCGAAAGCAATCGAGGAAGAGTCCGTCCGAGAGCTTCATGATGTTGGCCTTGTGAACGGCCGTGACCTTCTTGCGGCCTTCGCGGCGCGCGTACTCGAAGGCAAAGCGCGAGACGCGCGTCGAAGCCTTCTCGGTGATGATCTTGATGCTCTCGACTACCCCGGGAACGACGACGTGCTCGATGCCCGAGTAGAGGTCTTCGGTGTTCTCGCGGACGACGACGAGGTCAAGCTCCGGGTAGCGCGAGGGAACGTTTGGCAGCGCGCGGACCGGCCGCAGGTTGGCATAAAGGTCGAGCGTTTTGCGCAGCCCGACGTTGACCGAGGTGAAGCCCTTGCCGATGGGCGTCGTGATCGGGCCTTTGAGCGCGACCCTGTTTTTACGGATGGATTCGAGCAGCTCTTCGGGCAGCGTCGTCCCGAACTTGGCCTGCGCCTGCGCGCCCGCGTAGTGCGTTTCCCAATCGATTTCGACGCCCGAGGCTTCGATGATGCGGACTACCGCCGAAGAGACTTCGGGGCCGATGCCGTCGCCCGGGATGAGTGTGATAGTATGCTTCATAAGGTTAGGTCTGGAGTCTGACAGTCTGAAGTCCAGGGTCTGAATTGCCAGCGGCAGAGCGCTTTTTGACTCCCGGCTTCGGACTCAAAGACTTTGGGCTTTTTTTTAAGAACTTTGCATCATCATACCAGCAATTTCTGCGCAATGGGAAACGGGAAAGCATTGGCGGGAGCGGAGACGGCGGACGTGGTTGTCGTGGGCGGCGGCGTCATCGGCCTCTCGATTGCGCGCTCGCTGGCCGTCAAAGGCGCGGGGCGCGTCGCGCTCTTTGAGCGCGCACGGCCGGGCGCGGAAGCCTCTTTCGCCGCCGGTGGAATGCTCGCGCCGCAGGCCGAGGCCAATCGCGCCGACCCTTTTTTTGAGCTGGCCTGCGCGAGCCGCGACCTCTACCCGGAGTTCGCCCGCGCGCTTTGCGAAGAGACAGGCGTGGACATCGAGCTGGAAAGAACCGGGACGCTTTACCTGGCCTTCACCGAAAACGATGAAGAAGAGCTGGCTCGCCGCTCTCGCTGGCAGCGCCGCGCCGGGCTCCTTGTCGAGGAGTTGAGCGCGGAAGAAGCCAGGCGGTTAGAGCCCTGCATCTCGACGGAGGTGCGCAGCGCTCTGCGTTTTCCGCTCGACGTGCAGGTCGAGAACAGGCTGCTGGTGGCGGCGCTCACGGCCTCCATCGAAAGGCACGGCGTCCGGCTGCTGGCGGGAATAAATGTCGGCTCCGTCGTCGTCGAACGCGGTCAGGTAGAGGGCGTCGAGACCTCCGGCGGCCGGTTCAGCGCGCCCGTCGTCATCGTCGCGGGCGGCGCATGGACTTCACAGGTCCGACTGGCGGGCGCACGAAGCGTCCAGCCTGTGCGGGTCGAGCCCGTGCGCGGGCAGATGCTCTGCTTTGAAGCCCGCCCGCGCCTGGCGCGTCACGTCATCTACAGCCCGCGCGGCTACATCGTGCCGCGCATGGATGGACGGCTGCTCGCGGGCTCGACGACCGAGCGCGCCGGGTTCGACAAGAGCGTGACGGCCGAGGGCGTCGCCCTCATCAAGAGGCACGCGGCGGAGATTGCGCCCGCGCTGCGCGCCTTACCGCTGGCGGATTCGTGGGCGGGCCTGCGTCCGCGCACCGCAGACGAGCTGCCCGTGCTCGGCGCGGCGGCCGACGTGCGCGGCCTCTATTACGCGACGGGCCATTATCGCAACGGAATCCTGCTGGCCCCTCTGACGGGCGAGCTGGTAGCGGAACAGGTCCTGACGGGCCGCTCCGCCCCGCTGATGGAGGCTTTCAGCCCGGACCGCTTCGACTTCGCCCGGACAATTTGATTGATAGGAAAGATTGGTATGAAGAAGCTGCTCGTTTTGATGCTCTTGTGCTCGGCCTGTGCGCTCTGTGCGCCGCCCACGGCCCAGGCACAGGCGCGACGAATCAGGACTCCGCCGCCCGCTCCGGCTCAAGCTGCGACCGCCGAGGCACTCTACACAGAGGCCGCCGGTTACACCCAGAAGAAGCTCCAGGAGTTCGTCAGCAAGCAAGTGCCTTACAACCCGAAGCTGATGGAGGCGACCTTGCAGCAACAGCGTGAGCTGGCCGCGCGCCATGCCGCGCAGGTCGCCGCGCGCAAGAATCTGGCGGGCGCGGACTTCTATTTCCTGGGCCTGCTCTACAATCTGTCGGGCAACTCCGAGCGCGCCGTCGAAGCGCTCAGGCAGTTTCTCAACGCGGACAAGGCGGCCGCGGGCGAGCGTCCGCAGTTGGCCCGCTACTTAGTCGCGCTGCGCAGCGCGCAGGGCAATAACACGGAAGCAGCCGAAGCCGCTCTCGCCGATTACCTGCACTCCGAGCCGCAGAAGACGAACGAGCGCATCAATCTTGAGCACGCGCTGGCGCAAGCCTACCGCAAGAGCAACCAGCCGGAGCGCGCCCTGGCGCACGCGGAGGCGGCCTTCAAGGCGGCCAAGCTGATCGAGCGGACGCCGCAGAATCCGTCCGTCGCCGATAATGCGCTCTACGTTTCGAGCAACAGCCTGGTGGACATCTACCGTGAGTTAAAGAGACCGCAGGAGGCGATGCTGGCCGTGCTCGAAGAGGTGCGCAAGCTCTCGCTTGAGCCGCTCTCCGCGCGCCTTTACACGGATATGACGACACAGCTCGCCACCCTTCTCGTTGACGGCAAGCGCAAACCCGATGCCGTCAAGCTCGTCGCCGAAGCCATCTCCTACGTCAAGGCTAACTTTAAGGGCGCGGACGTGCAGCGTTTCGTGACCGCGGCGCTCGAACGCAAACAGCAGCAGTTGCGCGTGCAGGGCGAGGCCGCGCCCGAGCTGACGATAGACAAGTGGATTGAACAGACGCCCTTGAAAATCTCCGACCTCAAGGGCCGCGTCGTCCTGCTCGACTTCTGGGCCACCTGGTGCGGCCCGTGCCTGGCATCGTTCCCGCGCCTGCGCGAGTGGCACGAGAAGTATAAGGACAGGGGGCTGGTCATTCTCGGCGTGACGAGATACTACGGCCACGGC
Source organism: Pyrinomonadaceae bacterium (assembly GCA_036389715.1). Classification (GTDB taxonomy): domain Bacteria; phylum Acidobacteriota; class Blastocatellia; order Pyrinomonadales; family Pyrinomonadaceae; genus DASVWH01. Next base: position 37,693 of record DASVWH010000091.1, read on the forward strand.
GAGGGACAACAATTGTCGGAGGCCCAGGAATTGAGCTTTCTCGAAAGGTTCAAGAAGCAATATCAGATTCCTTATGGCTTCGCCGTCGCCGATATGGACGACAATCATCACGCTTACGGCGTGACGGCCATCCCGACCGCCGTCCTGATAGACCGCACCGGCGTCATTCGTCTCCTCCTGACCGGAAGCAATGCCAGCAACGAGACGGAGATTTCCGCCACTATCGAGAAACTGCTCAACGAACAATGAAAAAGAGGTAAAGAAGTAATGAGTGATGGGTGATGAGTGATGAGTAAGGAAGAGTAAAGAACAGCTTTCAACTCATCACTCATCACTCATTACTCATCACTCATTACTCATCACTCATTACTCATCACTCATCACTTCATTTATTATTCTATGCGTTCTTTCATCTACCGTGCGCATCTCTGGTTGGGGATTATCGTGGCCGTGCCGGTGTTGGCGTGGGCGTCGAGCGGGCTGCTGTATGCGTGGCCGAACGCGGTCGAGGGCGGTGAGATCGAGCGGATTGATGCGGCGCGCGTGCGCGTCTCCGCGCCGGAGGCCATCAGGCGCGCCAGCGAGTTTGCGGGCCGCGAATTGCCGACGACCGCTTTGACGCTGTTGATGCGTGAAGGCCGTCCCGTTTACCAGGCCGTCGGCGGGATGGGCGCTGATTCGCTCCTGATTGACGCCGAGAGCGGGGCAGTCATCAAAGCTCCGCCGCCGGGCGCTCTGACGCGCTATTTCCGGCAGGCGCATTTCTACTTTTTCGCGGGCGGCTGGCAGACTTACCTGCTCATCGCGTTCTCGGCCCTGGCCTCTGTCTCGGCCTTGACGGGCATCTACCTGAACGTCACGCTCTGGCGCAGGCGAAGACGCGCAACGGCCTGAACCGGGCGTTTCGTGCGCGGCGTTGCCGGAAATCCTCTGGTATACTGTCAGCCGTATTTCCGGCGGGAAGACCGTCTTCCGAAGACTTGAGCCTGACGCGCGAGCGCCGTCAACGCCCGGCCCGCGCATCCCGAACAAACAGAGTCGCTCGAAGGATTATGCAAGGCACAAACATCACGATCTGGATCGCTTTCGTCGCCGGGCTGGCTTCGTTTCTCTCGCCGTGTGTGCTGCCGCTCGTGCCCGGCTACGTTTCGCTGATCTCCGGCGTCAGCATTGACCGGCTCAAGGGCGACGGCGGCTCGCGCACGGCCGCGCGGCGTGCCGTCATTCTCAATTCCATCGCCTTCAACATCGGGCTCTCGATGATCTTCCTGTCGCTCGGCGCGATTGCCGGGCTGCTCGGCAAAACCGTCACGGCCAACCCGTGGGTGAGAATCATCGGCGGAGTGGTCATCATCGGTTTCGGCTTGCAGTTGATCGGTCTCCTGAAGATCGGCGCGCTCTATAAAGACACGCGATTTTTCTCGCAGCAGAAGCCGCGCGGGATGCTCGGCTCGCTGACTCTGGGGATGGCGTTTGCGGCCGGGTGGACGCCCTGCATCGGCCCTATCCTGGGCGGCATCATCGGCCTGGCCGCGACGAGCGGCAGCTGGAAGACGGGGCTCTTCCTCTCCTGCTTTTACGCGGCGGGACTCTCGGTTCCGTTCCTCCTGACGGGGCTTGGCATCAACAAGTTTCTCGGCTTCTACTCGAAATTCCGCAAGCACCTGCACAAGGTCGAGGTCGTTTCCGGCGTGATGCTGATCTCCATCGGGCTGCTGGTGGCGACCAACAAAGTGTCCGTCCTCAATGCCTGGTTTGCTTCCTGGATGCCGAACATGGAAGCGAAGCTCTCGGACTCGGAACCGCAGACGGGAGGCGTCCCGTCAATCCCAGCCGAACAGTCCGCGCCAGCGCCGGAGATCGAGTTAAAGAGTGCGGCGGGCGAAACCTTCCGCTTGAGCGAGTTGCGCGGGCGCGTCGTCGTTCTCAATTTCTGGGCCACCTGGTGCGTCCCCTGCCGCTCGGAGATTCCAGAGCTTAACGACATGCAGCGCGAGCTCGGGGCCGAGGGCCTGAGCGTTGTCGGCGTCCTCTGGAACGATGCGTCGGCAGACCTCGGCGCATTCCAGAAGGAGATCAGGCAGGACTACACTATCCTGCTCGACGGCGACAGCGTGGCCGACAAGTTCGGCGGGATTCAAGGCGCGCCGACCACTTTCATCATTGACCGTGAGGGCCGGATTCGGCGGAAGATTTTCGGGTCGCGCAGCCGCGCCGAGTTTGAAGCCTTCATCAGGCCGCTGCTCGGCGAAAAATCGGCCACCGCCGCCGCAACCTACAGGTAATCCGGCCGGGATGCTACAATCGTTTCCGGCCTCGAAAACAGTCTGCTCCCCGCGACGGCCATCGCTGGAGATTAATCATGAAAAAACTTGTCTTTCTCGCCCTCATCTTCGCCTTCGTGCCTCTCGGGGCCCGCGCGCAGGACGGCCACGAGTACGCGCCCATCGAAGAGAAGGCCGTCAACTACAGGGACTGGACCTTCAATAACCTGAAGGATAACGCGCCCGTCAATCTGCGCTCCCTGGCGCGGGGCAAGCGGCTCGTGCTCGTCGTCTACTTTGCACACTGGTGTCCGAACTGGCGCAACGAAGCGCCCGTGGCCGCCAGGCTCTACGAGAAATACAAGGCGCACGGGCTGGAAGTCGTCGGCGTCAGCGAGTACGGAACGCGCACGGATACGCTGGCCTTCTTCGGTGCTGCGGGGCCGCCCTACCTGGTCGTCTCGGAATCGGAAGCGCGCGCCGACCGCGATAAGACCTTGCACTACACCTATCGCCAGGCGTCGGGCGACCTGCGCCGCTGGGGCTCGCCCTACAACGTCTTTCTTGAGCCCGCGAAGCTCAACAAGACCGGCGACGTGCTGACGGAGAAGGCCTGGGTCGTCAACGGCGAATTGATCGAAGCCGATGTCGAAAAGTTCGTCCGCGAGCGCCTCGGACTGGAGACGACCGCGATCACGCCCTGCTCGAAGTAAAGGGCGCGCACCTTACCCGACGGCTTCAAAAGCAAAGACAAAAGACTAAGAAGACGGGCCACCGGAGCCTGACTCCTTAGTCTTTGCTGTTTGTCTTAAGACCTCTTTCGGTTAACTCCCGCTCATGCGCTCCGGCAGCTTAGCTTTCAGGGATTCAGGCGGCGTCTGTCTTCTCCTCGCGTTCTTGCAGTTCGTCCAACATGACGCCCGCCGCCACGCCCCAGACCAGATGCGCCGTAATCATCAGCGCATTGCGGCGCGGCGGATGCTGTGTGGCCGGGCGCAGGATTCCCATCGCGGGCAGCCATCCGAGATAGCTTCCGGCCCAGACCGCCAGCCCGTAAGCGGCTCCGCTCAACGCCGGGGCGAGCGGCGAACGGCGAGCCAGCGGCGCATACAAAGCCCCTATGGCTGCCCCGTAACCGAAGTGTGCGGCCAGCGTCACGCCAACCCGCCCCGGCTCGTCCAACTGCTCTTTGACCCCGACCTCTTCGGCAATCTCCATCGTAATCTCTCGCGGGGGCAGCGGGTAACGCTCATGCTCGGGCAGTGCGCGGTGCAGCAACCCCATCACGGCCGTCATGGGCACAGTCGCGGCCAGCCCGGCGAGCGCCCCGTACAGCAACCCCTGACCGACAGAGATGCCCTTCTTCTTCCGCGAACGCGAAACGCCACGCTCCGCTGCGTCTCCTACTTCGCCCCTCGTTTCGTCCTTCATCCATCCTCCTGGCTCTTCCACCTTTGCCCTGCACGCGGTTAATTAATAACGTCGGGCCATTCTTCCTGTGTCGTAAAAGGAATCGGCGAGGCGTGATGCAGGACCATTCGCCAGCGCCCGCCGAGGCGTCGAAAAACATTGGTCGCCTGCGCGGCGGCCGCGGCGAGCCCTTCTTCGGTGATGAGCGAAATGGTCTCGATGCAGGCGACCCAGGCCACATCGCCCGCAATCGTGACGCGTTCATTCCCGGAAGCGATGGACATGGAGCTGCCCGCGGAAAAGATCATCATCCAGCTCTCGCGGATGCGTTCGTAGCCGATGATGGCCTCGCGCCCCGGATGAACGCAAACGGCCGCCTCGTCGTCCGCCCAGACTTCGTCCATCTCGTCTATCTGCGAAGAATTCATCGCCGCGTAGAAGCGCTCGTTCAACTCGCGGACGTGCCGTTCCTCAGACATCCCTGCCCCTTCTTCGATGGCTACTGTAACCGCGAGGATGGAAATTCGCGCCGCGCCCCTCCGGGCTCACGGCCTGCGGCTTCGGAGCGGCGCGCGTTTTGGCAACTCCCGACCTCTGCTGTTAAGATGTCGCGTTTTGCATTTACCGAGATTCCCGGCTGATTAACGACGCTTATGAAACTTCGCATACTTTACCACGGGCACTGCTTCGACGGGGTAGCCTCGGCCGCCGTCTTCACGCGCTTTTACAGAGAGAGCCAGAACGGCTCGGCCGGTATTGAATACACGGGCCTGCTGCATCGTCCCGGCTCGCTCTTTGACGAGACGATGTTCGACGGCGACGAGAATGCCATCGTTGATTTCAAGTACTCGACCTCGCCCCGGCTGACCTGGTGGTTCGACCATCACCAGTCCGCGTTTCTCACGCCCGAAGACGAGGCACACTTTCGCCGCGATCAATCCGGCAGGAAGTTTCTCGACGCGTCGCGCAAATCATGCACGGAGTTTATCGCCGACGTGGCCCGCACGCATTTCAGCTTCGCGGATGAGATGCTCGAACCGCTCGTCGGCTGGGCTCATATCATAGACGGCGCGCTCTACGAATCGGCCGCGCAGTGCGTCGAGCTGGCCGCGCCCGCCCTGCAACTGATGCAGGTTATCGAGAGCGACCCGGACGATTCATTCATCGAAGAGCTGATTCGCGCCCTGGCCGAGCGCCCGCTTGACGAAGTGGCGCTGAGCGCCGAAGTGCAGGCCCGCTTTCACCCGATTCTCGAACGTCACCGCGAGACGCTCGAAACCGTCCGGCGCAAGGCTTCCTACGAGAACGGCGTGGTACGGTTCGACCTGGTTGACGAAGGGCTGGAAGGCTTCAACAAATTCATCCCCTACTATCTTTACCCTCAGACGACCTACTCCGTCGCGCTGACGCGCGGCTCACAGCGGACGAAAATCTCCGTCGGCTCCAACCCCTGGAGCCCGCGCCCGCGCACGCACAACATCGCCACCATCTGCGAGCGTTACGGCGGCGGCGGCCATGCCGTCGTCGGCGCGGTCTCATTCGCACCCGACGAAGTCGAAAGGGGCCGCACGGCCATGCGCGAGATCATCGCGGAATTGTCAGGGGAAGTGAGCAGTAAGCAGTGAGCAGTAAAAGAAAGAGAGCGCGCTTACCGCTTACTACTAACCTCTTCCGCTGCTCACTGCTTACTGCTCACTGCTTACTGCTCACTGCTTACTGCTTACTGCTTACTGCTCACTAATTCAGCGCGCCATCAGCTCTTCGATCTCTTCTATCTGCTTCGGGGCTTTGCTTGAGAGCACGCGATAGCCGTCTTCTGTGACCAGCACGTCGTCCTCTATGCGGACGCCGATGCCGAGATATTTTTCGGGGATGTCTTTGCTCTCGGTCGAGACGTAGATGCCCGGCTCGACCGTGATAATCATCCCCGGCTCAAGCGCGCGCGATTCGTTGCTGACGTGATAGCGGCCGACATCGTGCACGTCCATGCCGAGGAAGTGGCCGATGGTGTGCATGTAGAACTGCTTGTACTTCTCTTCCTTAATCAGCTCCTCCGGCTGGCCCTGCAAGAGACCGAGCCTGACCATCCCTTCGGTCAGGACTTCGACCGAACGCTTGTGAATATCTTCGAGGCGGCTGCCCGTGCGCGTCAGCTCGATGCAGGCCAGCTGCGCTTCCAGCACGAGGTTGTAAATCTCGCGCTGTGCTGCGGTAAAGCGCCCGTTGACGGGAAAGGTGCGTGTGATGTCGGAAGCGTAGCCGCGGTATTCCGCGCCCGCGTCAACCAGCAGGAGGTCGCCGTCTGCGAGCGTCGCGTCGTTGTTGACGTAGTGCAGCACGGTCGCGTTCGCGCCGCTGCCGACGATGGAAGTGTAGGCGGGGGCCGCCGCGCCGTTCTTGCGAAAGTGATACTCGATCAGGGCCTCGACCTCGTACTCCTTCATGCCGGGACGCGCGGCCTTCATCGCTTCACGGTGAGCATCGGCGGCGATGTCGGCCGCGCGCTGCATCAGCTCCACCTCCTCCGCGCCCTTGAAGAGGCGCATTTCGTGAATCACAGCGCCCGTATCCACGATGGCCTGCGGCGCACTCTGACCGCGCCTGGCCCAGGCACGCAGCTGCCTGATCTGCCTGATGATCTTTTCGTCCAGGTCGGCATTGCCGTTGCCGATGCGGTAGTAGAGATTAGTGACGCCGTTGATTAGCTCGCCGAGCTTCGCTTCGAACTCGGAGATGGGAAAGGCCGCGTCCGCGCCGTACTGCTCGCGCGCGCCTTCGACCCCTGCGCGCCGCCCGTCCCAGACCTCTCTCTCTGGATCGCGCGGCCTGACGAAGAGCGTGTAGCGGTGCTCGCTCGAAGGAGAGATGACGGCGATGGCTTCCGGCTCGTCGAAGCCCGTCAGGTAGTAGAAATCGGAGTCCTGCCGGTAGCGGTAATGCGTATCGTTCGAGCGTGTGGCCTCGCGCGCGCTGCCGATGATGGCGACGGAATTGGGCTCCATCCGCTTGATGAATTCCGCCAGTTGGGGTCTCTGCATGACTTATTCTCCTCCGGTGCGATGAGAGTGAAGCCGCATTGTAACCGAGAGATACTTCGACGCGGAAATGTGCAGCGAAGGGCGGGGCCCTGATTTCGGCTTTCTCCCCCGGCCTGTTTGAGTGATAATCCTCACGAGAGGTCTTCAAATTATGAGCGTGCAGACTGCGAACGTTGAAACAGCGAGCGCGACCGAGCTTGTCTCTTACGATCCGGCGACCGGCGAGGAGGTCGGACGCGCCCCCGTCTCTACGCCCCGGCAGGTCCTCGCATCGGTCGAGCAGGCGCGCCGGGCACAAAGCTCCTGGGCCGGGCTGGGCTTTCATGAGCGCGGCCGGTTCATCCTGCGCGCGCGCCGCCTCATCCTCGAAGAGATGGAAGAGATCGCGCTGCTCATCTCCAGAGAGACGGGCAAGCCCGTGGCGGAAGCCGTCTCGATGGAATTAGCGCCGACGCTCGACCTGATGCAGCACTTCGCGCGGCGAACGGCGCGGATGCTCAGGCCCGAGAAGATAGACATCGGGCAGTACGGCCTGATGGGGCGCACCTCGCACATCGTTTACCGGCCGCTCGGCGTCATCGGTATCATCTCGCCCTGGAACTTTCCCTGGGCTACGCCGCTGGACGAAGTAGTGATGGCCCTGATGGCCGGTAACGCCGTCGTCGTCAAACCGAGCGAGCTGACGCCGCTCGTCGGGCTCAAGATAGCAGACGTTTTCCGGCGCGCGGACCTGCCCGAAGGCTTATTGCAAGTCCTGACGGGCGACGGCCGGACGGGCGCGGCCCTCGTCGAGGCGGGCGTTGACAAAGTCATGTTCACGGGCAGCGTCGCCACCGGCAAGCGCGTCGCCGAGATGGCCGCGCGGCGGCTCATCCCGGTCGTGTTGGAGCTGGGCGGCAAAGACCCGATGATCGTGTTGGAGGATGCCGACGTGGAGACGGCGGCCAGCGCGGCCGTCTGGGGCGCGTTCTGCAACTCGGGGCAGGCCTGCGCGTCGGTCGAGCGCTGCTACGTTGACGAAAAGATAGCGCCGCGATTTATCGAGAGCGTGGTCACACAGACGCGCGCCCTGCGCCAGGACATCGGCACGCGCGAGGAGACGGACATCGGCGCGATGTCGAGCGAAAGGCAGCTTTCCATCGTCGCCGGGCACGTTGCGGACGCGGTCGAGCGCGGCGCGCGCGTCCTGACAGGCGGCGGCCCTTCTTCCTCTCTGCCCGGCTTCTTTTACGAGCCGACGGTCGTCGTGAATGTCAATCACCAGATGCCGCTGATGTCCGAAGAGACGTTCGGCCCGGTCCTTCCGGTGATGACCTTCAAGACGGAGGAGGAGGCCGTGCGGCTGGCCAACGACAGCATCTACGGGCTGACGGCCAGCGTCTGGACCAGGGACGCGGCGCGCGGCAGGCGCATCGCCGAGCGGCTCGAAGCCGGGACGGTGATGGTCAACGAGGTGCTCTACACGCACGGCATCGCGCAGGTTCCCTGGGGCGGGATAAAGCAGAGCGGAATCGGGAGAACTCACGGGCGGCTGGGGCTCCTGGAGCTGGTCGCGGCACAGCACGTTCACGTCAACCGCATCGGCCGCATGCGCGACCTCTGGTGGTTTCGCTACACGCCGCGCGCCGCCACGCTATTTCGCGGCTTCGCCAGGCGCTTTGCCACCGGCAACCCGCTGCAAACCTCCCTGCTGTTGCCGCAGATGATTCGCCGCTTTTTCGAGCGTCGCCCCTAATCAATCTTAATTTCTCTCGGATGGAGTCGTCTTAACATGAGATATTTTGCCGGATGGCTGATGGTTTGTCTGCTCTGCCTGTTGCAGTCTCAAACAGGGCTCGCGCAGCAGCGCGCGGCGAGAAGAAACAGACGCGCAGACCAGTCGGCGATGCAGCGGGAGATTAATGCTCTCAAGGAAGGCCAGCGGCGGATTCTCTCAGAGCTTGAAGAGCTGAAAAGGATGCTTCAGGCGAGAGACGGCGGCACGGCGGCTCTCCCGGCCGCGGCCGCGCCCGCACAGCCGCTGCCCCCTGCGGAGATTGCCTTGAATGCGGATGAGCCTTTCAGGGGCGGACAGCGAGCGCGCGTAGCGATCATCGAGTATTCGGATTTCCAGTGCCCCTTCTGCGGCAGCTATAGCCGCGAGACCTATCCGCAGCTCGACGAAAACTATCTCAAGACGGGCAAGGTCAAATACGTCTTCCGCGATTTCCCCCTGCCGATGCACCCGCACGCGGAGCAGGCGGCCGAGGCCGCGCGCTGTGCCGGAGAGCAGTCGAAATTCTGGGAGATGCATGATCGCCTCTTTGCCAACCAGGAGGCGCTGGCCGCCTCGGACCTCTTCGGGCACGCCAGGGCGCTCGGGCTCGACACAGGCAAATTCAACCAGTGCATGATGAGCAAAAGGCACGCGGGCCAAATCCGCGAGAGTATGAGGGAGGGCGAAAGGCTCGGGATTGACGGGACACCAGCCTTCCTCATCGCAGTCGCCAGGCCGGGCAGCAGCCAGTTCAAGATCGTCAAGCTCTTGATCGGGGCCGAATCCTACGAGAGCTTCAAGACGGTGCTCGACGAGGCGCTCAGGTCGCAGGGAAAGTAGCAGGCCCGAAACATCGCAGCGTTCTCCTTTGAGAAGACCGAGAGGAGAAGGCTCCCTGAAACGGGAAAAACCACCGTCAGGCAAAGATGCTTGCCGGTGGTTTTTCCGTCTCGCGGCCCAGACTCCGTGAGCGCCCGATGTTGATAGTCGCTCGTAAGCTGCCGCTCTAAGTAATTGACGGGCTCCGCTTACTGAGTGGTCAGGCTCATGTTGCAGGTGTCGCCCGAAGTGGAGTGCTTCAGGTTCCGCTGAATGAGATAGTTGCGGGTTCCCATCGTGACGTTATACCAGGCCCCGTTGGCTGCCTGGCGCTGGTTTTGGCCGAAGGTCCAGGCGCACTTGTCTGCGTTCTCAGCGCCGCCGCTGTCAACCCAGCCCGAGCGCGGATCGGCGTCCGTGACTGCCTCTTCCAGCTCGTGCGCGATGATCGAAACCATGCCGTCAACACCGGCATTGCCGTTGGGCCCGATGGTCTGAGCGGAGCAGGCGCTGAGGCAACGATTGGCGTTGCCGACAAAGGAGTAGCGGACGTGTCCGGCGCTCGGCGTCGCCGCCGTGTGCCAGCCGCAATACTTCGTACAGAACCCGGAGGTCTCGGTCACGTCCGAAGAGGTGAGCACGAAATAGACGCCGTTCGGGTCGTAAGGCAGCTTGCCGCTGGTGATGGAGCTGTTGACGATGGTCAGAATATCGGAGTCGCGCAGGCGCGTGCCGCGCGAGTAGGCATCCGAGGCTTCGCCCTTGAACAAGGCCCCGCCGCTGATCGTGTAGTTTCCGGCCGAGTAGGTCGTGTTGATCTGAAAATAGGGTGAGCCGCCGACGTTATTGGCAAAGTCTCTGAGGATTTGCTGGCCGCTCGCGTTGTCAGAGCCGTTGGTTTGGTTCCAGTTGCCGTACCAGATGTAGTAGATGTTCGGTGTCGGAATGAGAGCGCCGCCGTGATATGTGATTGCGGGCGTGATGATGCCGGTCGTCCCGGCCGTCACCGCATTGCCGCCCGCGGGCGCATTCGCGTCGTCCTTATTGGGGCGATGTTTGATAATCTCGGGCTCGCCTTGTCCCTCGGTCTGTGCATAAGCGGCACTCGATAAGCCGAAGATGGTCAGCAAGGCAATCATTAGATACACGTGGGGGTTCTTGGGATTCATAACTCTATTCACGAGGTTCTCCTTTAGAGAGTCTGTGGCACTGCCCGGAGACAGCACGGAACCTTAAGCTATAAGCTGAGCTAGAGAGGAGTTAACTGTAGTTGCAAGCCAGCCTGCTAGAGTGCAAGGGGCCTACGCAATCTACGCTTGATGCGAGAATAAGTCAATGGCATTTCGACGCCCGGCCCTGTTCTCTGCTCAAGGCCCGGCAACCCTGCCCGGCTCCCGCTTGATTTCGACGCGGCCGCGACCTTAGGATAATTCACTGGAAGGGATCAATTAAATTTTGCCGCCGCCCCGGTACCGGCAGCCGCCATGCACGCCCCCGTCACGGAGAAGAGCGCGATGATTGACCAGAGCTATTGTAGAAGTCTCCTGTCACTGATCCTCATTTGCTGCTGGGCTGTCTCGACGCCATCTCTTCCGGCCCGACGGGAGGCCGGGCGAGCGCAGGAGGAACGACGCGGCGCGGGCGGGCAGGGCGGACGGCTGAGGCCGCCCGACGACCTTAAGTGTCCCGTCAACGATGTCACTTCGTTTACCGGAAGAGTGCTCGCCTATTCTCGCAGGCCGGGCAGCATCTTCATACGCGTTCGCACGGACGAGAGCACGACCGAGAGCTTCACGCTCCGCTTTCCGAAGGGGCGCGCTCCGCTCGCGCTCTTGCGGCTCGGCGGCGAGCCTTTCAAGCAGGGCGACTGGGCGCTGGTCGAACGCAGCCGGAAGAGGCTGCGCCCAGGCATCCGCGCGACCGTCTGGGCCTGTTACCGGAATAATCAACCGCAGGCCGAGCTGATTGATTGGGACACGCGCGGGCCAAATTCCGGGTCGGTCTATTAAGTCGGGCGAGGGCCCAAAACCCTCACAGGCCAAAAGGTCGTGCAAGCCGATTGCACAGGCAGGAGAGAGATGCTTCGAGAGGCCAGGCAAATGATGCGTTATGTTCCACTGAGCGCGCTGCTAATCTGCACCTTCATCGCGCATGCGGCATGTGACAGGAAGAGCGAGCAGAGCGCAGGGCGTTCGTCGCCCCCGAGCGCCGGGCCGTCAGCCTCGCCCGCGACTGCTGCGCCCGACGGCGTCAGGCGCGTCACCATCGAAGAGTTGCGCGCGGCACAGGCCAGGGGCGAGGCGGTCATAGTGGACGTGCGCGGGCCTGTCGAATACAAGCTCGGCCACATCGCGGGCGCGATCTCGATGCCGCTCGGAGCGGTCGCGGCGCGCGGCGGCGAGCTGCCGCGCGATAAGCTCATCGTGACCTACTGCGCTTGAACCCACGAGCAACTGAGCGCCCGTGCGGTGCTGGAATTGAAGCAGAAGGGGATCGAGCGCGGCGCGGCGCTGCTCGGCGGCTGGAACGCATGGCTCGCGCAGCATCTGCCGACAGAGACTTCGGAACAGGAAGAGTAGAGCGTCAAAGGGATGAGCACGGGCTTTCGGCCCGCACGCGGCCTGTATCTCGCACACGCCCTGTACGTCGCACACGGTCCGCACCCGGCTTGCAGGCCGCCACCCTCGCGCGGCACACGTAAACACTATTCTTGCGAGCCCCGCGACGGCGCGTCTCTCAAGCTAAAAGGGGATGCTTTCAGAGTTGAAAGCATCCCCTTTTGACTAACAGCTGGTTTCGCAGAGCAGTGTTTACAGGCCGCGATATTGCAGCGAGAGCGAGTCTGCGCGAGAGGCCTGACCGGCCGTGAATTCGACCATGCAGGAGTCGTAAGTGTAGTCCATGAAGTTGTAGATCGGATCGAGACCGGCCCTGTTCTTGCAGGTGTCACGACCTACGGGGCAGCCGCCCGCCGAGGAACGCTCTTCGGGAGTGTCGCTGACCAGGTCGCCGCCGCCTGTACAGCCGCCCTGGAAGGTGTGATAAAGGCCGACCCAGTGACCGACCTCGTGCGTTCCCGTGTCGCCCTGGTTGTAGTTGGTTACCGAACCGCCCGGCAGGCTGGAATAGAGACAGACCACGCCGTCCATCTTGGGGTCGCTGGCGTAGTCCGAGGGGAAGGTCGCCCAGCCGAGCAGGCTTCCGCCGCCCGCATTGTTGGTATAGAAGTTCAGAGCGGCCGCGCCTCCCTGGCGCAGGGCCGTCTTCATCTCTCTCTCCGCTGCCGTGCCGTTGCCCGTGGCGAACCAAGAATTGTTGGCCGTGCGCGTCGTTCCGGCCAGCGTGAACCTGAAGATGGTGTTGGACCCGCCCGTCAGGCCGCTGTAGGAATCATTGAGCACCTGAATCTGATTGGCGATCTGCGCATCCGACACATTACCTTTGCCTGTCGTGTCCGTGATGACGTGAAAGTAGACGCTGACGGTCACGGTTCCGGTTCTCTCGGCCGAGCCTGTCGTCGCCTGCCGGTTGGCCCTGAACCGATCGTTGGCGTCTGCGATCAAGCGAGCCGTTTCGTCGTCCGGGTGTCGGGTGGCACACCTGAGGAAAGCGGCGTTGGGGTTGGCATTCTCAGCCGCTTGATCGGAAGCGTGCTGCGCCGATGTAAGTTTAGAGGAGCTGCCGATGACTAATGTCAGGGCGAGTGCGCCCAGAATAAAGAGGGCTGCGAACTTACGATTCATTCTAATCCTCCGAGGTAGTAACCCTTATGCGAATAAGGGGGATTGAGTAACTTTCGGTGAGAGCCGTCGCGCTCTCCCCTGCGGACACGCACCAACGAGATGATGCCGAATCGAGAGATGAAATGAATGTTGCTTGCTAACAGTGGCGATGATGGTGTGAAGGATGACTGGACAGAATCGTCAACGACCACGAATAGCGACGCTATGCTAGACCGGCAGCGCCCGCATGTCAACCCGGCCGCGTGAAACCTAGCAAGACAGCTTGGAAGCTATCCTTACCCTTTTATCCGCTCGGACTTCACCTGCTCCCCGGCTATTGCATGTGCGGCGCGGAAAGAGTAAGATGCTCTCGCTTCCCCCGGCATCAAGGCAATTGAATCGGGATTCTACACATGTCTTCACCCGTCCCTGACAACCTCAAGACGGGCCAGCATCAGGTAGAACAACCAACGCAACATCATCATCTCGCGCTCTCGTAGTCCGCCTGCGAGGTGATACCTCTAGCCCTGGAAGTGTCTCAAGTGTACTCTGTTCCGACCAGACTCAAAGCTCCCGCAATTTTACGTCGCCCGTGCGGGCGATCTCTACTTCTCACCCGAAACCTTACAATCAAACCCTAAGGAGAAACTATGAGGAAATTTCTTGCACTGCTGGCTGTCGTGGCACTCTGTGCGATGGCGCTCGTCTCGGGACCTGTCCGCGGCCAGGGGCCCGGCAACAAGCTGCGTAAAAATGAAAGAAAGGTAGCGGGCAGCTACATCGTCGTGCTCGAAGACTTCGCGGCCGGGCCGAAGGGCGAGCTGTCGGCTGCCCCGAGCGTGGCGGCTGACCTCGCAGCCAGCTACGGCGGCAGGATCAAGCACATCTACAAGCATGCGGTCAGCGGCTTCTCGGTGCAGATGTCCGAGGCCGAAGCCGCCGCCCTGAGCCAGGATTACAGGGTCAAGTATGTGGAGGAAGACGGACTGGTCCAGGCGACGACCGTCCAGTCGGGCGCGACCTGGGGACTCGACCGGATTGACCAGCGCTCGCTGCCCCTTGACGGCAACTATACCTACAACAACACGGGCGCGGGCGTGAACGTCTACGTCATTGACACGGGCATTCGGCGGACGCACACGCAGTTCGGGGGCCGCGCCTTTATCGGCACGGACACCATCGGCGACGGGCAGAACAGCAACGACTGTAACGGCCACGGAACGCACGTCTCGGGAACGATTGCGGGCAGCACTTACGGCGTCGCCAAGGGCGCGAGGCTGTACGCCGTGCGCGTGCTCGACTGTGCGGGCAACGGCACGGACTCGACCGTCATCGCGGGCGTTGACTGGGTGACGGCGAATCGCCAGCTTCCGGCGGTAGCCAACATGAGTCTCGGCGGCGGCATCTCCTCTGCGCTCGATACGGCCGTGCAGAATTCCATCAACTCGGGCGTGACCTATGCGGTGGCGGCGGGCAATGACGCGGTGGACGCCTGCGGCTCTTCGCCCGCGCGCGTCGGGGCTGCCATCACGGTCGGCTCTACGACCAGCACGGATGCTCGCTCTTCGTTCTCCAATTACGGAACCTGCCTCGACATCTTCGCCCCCGGTTCGAGCATCACTTCGTCCTGGAACACGAGCGACACGGCGACGAACACCATCAGCGGCACGTCAATGGCGACGCCGCACGTCGCGGGCGTCGCGGCGCTCTTCCTGCAAACCAACACTACGGCCTCGCCTGCGACCGTGCGTAACCAGATCGTCAACACGGCCACTTCCGGCAAGCTGACCGGCATCGGGACGGGCTCGCCCAACCTGCTGCTCTACTCGCTGCTGACCACGGGCGGCGGAACGACAGCGCCCTGCACGGCCTGCGAGGCTTACAGCGGTTCGCTTTCGGGTACGGGCGCGGCCCAGTACCAGCCGGGCGGGACCTACTACTACAGCTCCATCACCGGCTATCACAAGGGTTGGCTGCGCGGGCCTGCGGGAACGGATTTCGACCTCTACCTGCAAAAGTGGAACGGCTCGGCGTGGGTCAACGTGGCCAGCGGCACAAGCTCTAGCTCCAGCGAGGATGTCTCCTACTACGGCTCGGCCGGTTACTACCAGTGGCGGATTTACTCCTACAGCGGCAGCGGCAGCTATAACTTCTGGATGCAGCGTCCGTAACAGACGG
Organism: Pyrinomonadaceae bacterium; assembly: GCA_036389715.1. Lineage (GTDB taxonomy): Bacteria > Acidobacteriota > Blastocatellia > Pyrinomonadales > Pyrinomonadaceae > DASVWH01. The sequence continues at coordinate 52,880 of DASVWH010000091.1, forward strand.
GCGCTCTCTGTGTGCCTTAAGGCGAAAGGGAGGATGAAGGGCTCGCTCTTCATCCTCCCTTCTGCTTTATCCTGCCTTTTGCTTTACCCTGCCTTTTGCTTTCTTCCGTCCCCCTTGATTATGATGAGCGACTGACATTAGAGACGGGAAGATGCTCCCGCAACCTTTTTTCGAGAGGCAGTCCGGGTAATTTGTTTGCACGCTTGATTCACGCGCGAGAGCGCCGCCACTCGCTGCGCGACACCAACAGGCTCGTGCGTCCCTTCGAGTGGGGCGCGGACTTTATCACGGGGCAGGCCAACGGCGACGACCCGCGCGCACTCTTCAGGCGGCACACGCTCGACGTGCTGAGCCGCAGCGAAGAGTTCTACGCGCTGCCGCCGGTCTCGGATTACGAGCTTGAAGGCGAGCGCCTGACCTGGACGAGCGCCGTCAGCTCTCCCTCGCCGGAGAACAACACGTCCCGCGCGCGCTTCTTTCCCGTCGCCTCGCGCGCAGGGACGAGGCCCGCAGGGGAAGCTCGCCCGGCTGTGCTCCTTCTGCCGCAGTGGAATGCGGACGCCCTGAGCCACGTTGACCTCTGCCGCGTCCTTAACCGCCTGGGCATCTCCGCCCTGAGACTGACGCTGCCCTATCACGAAGAGCGCCGCCCCGCCGAGCTGGAGCGCGCCGACTATCTCGTCAGCTCGAACGTCGGGCGAACGATTCAATCCGTCAGGCAGGCGGTGCTCGATGCGCGCGCCGCGGTCCGTTGGCTGGCCGAGCACGGCGGCTATAACCGCATCGGCATCATGGGCACGAGCATCGGCTCATGCACCGCTTTTCTGGCCTTCGCGCACGAACAGCGGATTGATGTCGGGGTCTTCAATCACGTCTCGGGGTATTTCGCGGATGTCGTCTGGCGCGGAATCTCTACGCAGCACGTCCGGGCCGGGTTCGAGGGCGCGCTCGGGCTCGAAGAGCTGCGCGAGTACTGGCTGCCCATCAGTCCGATGCCGTTTATCCCGCGCCTGCGGCGGATGCGCCAGCGTCCCATGCGCTTCATCGCGGCCCGTTATGACCTGACGTTTCCCGTAGACCTCTCGCGCGACGTGATTGCGGAGGCCGGACGCCAGGGCATCCCGCTCGACGTTGCCTGGCTGCCCTGCGGGCACTACACGAGCGGCGAAAAGCCCTGGGTCTATCTGGACGGCTGGAAGATCGCCTCGTTCTTCAGAAAACACCTCCGGGGCTGAAGCCCTGCGGCAAGCCGGTCAAGGGCTGGAATTTATCCACGCCGAAACTTATAATGGCCGCGCACTTCAAACGGTTGCGCTCGAATCAAGGCCGCCCCTCGCAGGCACTCAAAGCACCTCACCTGACCCTCAAGACCGCAAAGGAGGCTTCTCACACAATGCCATTCTATTATCACCTGGACGGTAGAAAGCCGGACGACAAAAGAACCGCCGAGAGACTCTTGCGGCTCAAGCAGGGATTCTCCGAAGAGAAGCTCCCGCAGAAGACTGTCGCCGAGACGCTCCTGCTGGCCACCTGGAACATCCGCGAGTTCGAGTCCGGGAAATACGGCAAGCGCGCCTTCGAGCCGCTCTATTACATCGCCGAGATTATTTCTCGTTTCGACCTCGTCGCCGTGCAGGAGGTCAGAGACGACCTCTCATCCTTGACGCGCGTCATGAAGTATCTGGGCGGGTGGTGGAAATTCCTGCTCACGGATGTGACCGAAGGCCAGCAGGGAAAACGCGAGCGGATGGCCTTCATTTACGATTCGAGCAAGATCAGCTTCGGAGGGCTGGCCAGCGAGATCGTCATTCCGCCCTCGAAAAAGAAGGGGATGGCTTTGAATCCGGCCAGACAGCTCGCCAGGACTCCCTTCATGGTCGGTTTCCGCGCCGGGTGGTTCAAGTTCACCATCTGTACGACTCACATCCTCTATGGCAAGGCGGTCGCCGAATCGCCCGAGCGCGAAGAGGAGATCAGGGTTCTGGCGAAGTTCCTGGCGGACCGCGCCGGTGAGCGCTACGCCTGGTCGAAGAACATGATTCTGCTCGGAGATTTCAACATCTTCGACACTAAGGACAAGACCTTTCAGGCTCTGACCGGCGCGGGCTTCATCGTCCCGAAGCAGATCATGGATAAGAGAACCAACGTCAAAGGCGATAAGCACTTCGACCAGATTGCGTTTATCGCGCCCGACCTCCAGGACCAACTTGAGCTGTGCAGCGCGGGCATCTTCGATTACTTCCAGTATGTTTACCTGGAAGAGGACGAGGAAACGTACAAAGAGGCGATGGGCCGCGAGTATCTCGAAGATAAGAACAGGAAGAAGCGCGATGCGAAGGGCCGCACCCGTTACTATAAAGACTGGCGGACTTTTCAGATGTCCGACCACCTGCCGCTCTGGGTCGAACTCAAGATTGATTTCGGCGAGGAGTATCTGAAGAAAAAGGTCGCGGACAGATTGGCCCCGACCCAGACGAATGATCCGCTCGCCCCGCCGCCCCCGGCCGGAACAGACCTCGATACCGAATAAGACGAAGGAACGGCGAAGGATAGGTGAAGGGCGAAGGTTGAAGGGCGAAAGCGTGTGGGCACATCTAAAGGCGTCAACCAGGAATTAAAACAGGCGCAGGCTCCTGCACACGTTCATCTTTCGTCCTTCGCCGATATCCTGTCGGCTGACAATTCCGGTCTTCCGGCTCGCTCTCAGTTTTCCCTTTCCTCCGCCTTCCGGTTCTTGAAATCCACGATGAAGAGAATGTTCGTGACGCGGTCGAGGCGGATGATTTTGCGCGCGCCGTTCACTTCGACGGTCACGGAACGGCTGCTGGCCCCGACGAAGTACCCTCTGACAAATTCCCCTCCGACCAGATTGACTGTGCAGAGCCGTCTTCCGGCCCCGGTTTGCGAGTAAGCGGGAGCGATAGTCAACACGACCAGAACGACGAGCAGAGTGCTCTTCATGACCATCTTCATGAGCGGCTTCATACGGTTTCCTTTCGCCTGCGCGCGCACAGGGTTGACCAGGCTTTTGTGCCCGGCGGGCCGTGCAGGTCCGGCAATAGAGGCCGGTGTAAAGAGAACGGCGGGTCGCCCGATTGCACGACCCGCCGTTGATTGAAGAGAGACTCTTAAGCTCAGAAAGATTAGAGCTGAATCTCCCACATGCCGCGGCCGTGCGTTGCGATGCGCAGCACGCCCGTCGAAGTGATTGCCATGTCGAAGACGGCCACGCGCGGCAGGCCATTGCTAAAGGCCGTCCAGGTCGCGCCGCCATCCGTTGACGTGTAGACGCCGATGTCCGTCCCGGCGTAGAGAAAACCGCTCGCCTTGTTGATGACGAAGCTGTTGACCGGGACATCGGGAATGCCGACGCCCGCCACCGTCCAGGTCGGCGTCGTGGCGCTCAGGTTCGTCGTCTTGTAGACGTGCTGGCCGTTATCGCTCCCGTAAAAGCCGGAGGTCGTGATATAGGCCGTGTTCTGGTTGTTCGGGTCAACGACGGCGCGCGCAACGTACTTCACGTTAGCGTTGGGCGTCGCGTCCGTCAGTGTCAGAGAGCCCGTGGTCGTCTTGTAGACCTTGCCGTTTTGCAGGCCGACGATGCGCACGTTGTCGTTCTGCGGCGAGATGCCGATGGCGCTGATAGGCACGCCCGAGACAAAGCCGCGCTGGCTGGCGAGCTTCATGGTCGCGCCGCCGTTGATGGAGCGATAGAGGCGGTCCGAGCCGTAATAGATGGTGTTCGGGCTGCCCGGCCCGAGGGCTATCGGGGCATAGAAGAGGACGGCCGAATCGCGGCAGTTGATGCCGCTCGGAGTGCCGCCGCAACCGTAGAAGGCCCAGTTCTCGAAGGCCGTCGAGCTGGTCGTGGTAGCGATGCCCATCAGGCTGCCGACCTGGTTGTAGTAGGTGTGATACTGGCGGACGCTGGTCGTGCCCGTCGCGCTCTGGTCAATCAGGGCAAAGCCGCCGTCGCCGTAATCCGTGCGAGTCCAAGTGCCGTCCGTTTTGATGCGGTGCGTGCCGTTGTCCTGCGTGCCACCGATTGTAAAGTAAGGGTCGGTCGGATGAACGGCCACGCTCATATACTGCATGGAGTTGATGGAGCCGCCGGTGGTGCTGCCGTTAAGGCTCTGCCAGTTGCCCGTGCCGCCCGTCGTTGATTTGAAGATACCGCCGTCGTTGCCCGTGTAGACGGTGCTCGGAGTGGTCGTGTCAAAAGCGATGGCGTGGCTGTCCGCGTGCAGGCCGTTCTGAACCTTGACGAAGGTCGCGCCGCCGTCCGTTGACTTCTTGAGAATAGCCGAAGACGCGCCGTCGGCGTTGCCGCCGATGTAGATGTTGTTGTTGGCATCAATGGCAACCGGCGCGTCGTACCAGCACTGGCCGCCGCAGAAGCCTGCCGCCGCCGCGAGCGTCGTCCAGGTCGTGCCGCCATCAGTGGATTTGCGCAGCGTGCCGCTCGACTCTTCGGCCGTCGCCAGGAGAAGCGAACCCGTCGAGTTCGACGCCAGATTGACGCGCGAGGTGGTCGTGGACGTGCCGACCGTGAGCAGCTTCGTATAGCTCGAAGCGCCCTGGGCGTTCGTCATCCGGTAGATGCCGCCATCCGTCACCGAACCGTTGTTGAGCACGGCATAGATAATCGTATTGAAGGAAGCGTCAGCCGGATTGAAAATCATGTCCGTGATGCCGAGGTTATTGGTGGCCGATGTCGGCAGCTTGGTGAAGGTCGGCGCAGCGGCCGCGGCGTCGCTTGAGCGATAGATGCCGCGCAGGGGGCTCGGCGGAGTCTGTGTCACGGAGTAGGCCACGTCGGAGCTGACGCCCGCGTAGGATGAGGCCGTCGAGACGAAGATCACGTTTCCGCCCGTGCCGGGCGCGACGAGAATCTTGCTGATGCCGCGTCCGCTGAAGACATCGTTGCCCGCCGCGTCCTTGTTGAGCAGCGTCAGGACAGGCACGGTCTCCGCGCTGTCAATCCTGTAAACGCCGACGCCGAAATAGTTGCGCTCGCCGAAGTTCACCTCGCCCGTGCCGACGAAAACGCGCGAAGGATCGGAGGGGTCAATGGCGATTGCGCCGATGGCCAGGGAGAGCGCGTTATCCATGATCTGTGTCCAGCTCGCGCCGCCGTCCAGGCTGCGATAGACGCCGCCCTGCGCCGTTCCGACGTAGACGACATTCCCGTTGGCGGGGCTGACGGCGATGCAGGTCACGCGACCGCTGACCGAGTTGACGACAGAGAAGGTCTGGCCGTTGCTGATGGGGGCGGGACCAATCGGCGTCCAGACTCCCGGCACGGCCGTCGCGGCTGCCATCTCCATAGAGGTGGCCGTCGTTTCGGCGGGCGCTGTGGAGGTCGTGCTGCCGGTCTGTTGCTGCTGGCGCAACTGTTGCTGCTCAAGCTGGCGCACGGCGCGGGCGCGAGACTCGCTCTGACGGCCACGATTGGCCGGGTCCAGGCCGCGCAGCTTATCAATGTGTTCCTGGCGCAGGCGCAGGTAAGTCTGCTTATCTATTTTCCCACGTGCGATGGGCGGAAGGTCTGCGTCGCCGTCATCGTCGTCTCTGTTCTGCGCGCTAACGGAAAGCGCCAACAGCGAGGTCAGCAAAGCCAGCATGAAGAGTAGTGCGAGGTTTTTTTTCATCTAATCTAAAGCTCCTTAGGGTTTATTCGGGTTGCGGAGGACGGGGGTTCTTAGTCGGGCACGCGAAGCGCCCGGTGACGGTGCGGAACGAGCTTCACCCCGAAAAGCGACCGAGGCGCTTTTCACGCGAACACACGTTGAGACCGCAGCGAGGTAAAACAATAAACGATCCCTAAAACAATTGTGACGTGATTGAGAAAAAGGGGGTGGATTGAAGCTATCGAAAACAGCCAAATCAACTGTTGTTGACCGGCATAGAATAGCCGCATAAGCCGCAGATGTCAACCTAATTCCGTGCTCAATCGAAGGTAATTCGAGCCTTCCGGCGGAGGGCGGGCGAGCGGGCGCGACGGAAACGCCGTTTGCGCTTCAACCTGTTGTTAGCAATAGAGTTACGCGACGACGGGGAAAGCCCCTGGAAGTGGAGAATTTCCGTCCCTTCAAGCAATCGAATCCATCAATATCGCTTCGATGCGAGCGGCTATCTCGCGGGCGCGTTCCAGCAGGTCTCGGGCGCGTGAGCGATGCTCCGAAGTGAACTCTTCGTCTTCGATCTCGGCCGTGTTGACCAGCACGTTATAGCGCGCGGAGGCAACCGCCGCGAGCGACAATTGCGCGCCCGTCGCGGCGTCGGAGATGGCGTTCGGATTGCCTATCTCGGAGAGCGTTTCGAGCAGCTCCAGGACCTGCACGGCGACGCCTGCGACCTCCAGCGGAACCGTCGCCGCGCCCTTCAAGGCCTCTTCGAGACGGTTGGCCCGCTCGATTCTTTCGTCCTCGGTCGAGCGCGCCATCCGGCGGGCCTGCATCACGCGCTCGAAGCTGGCGGCGTCTTCGGTCGAAGCGCGGGCCAGGCGGGCGCGCATGGGCCTCAGCTCCGCCAGCGTCTCGCGGACCTCGCTCTCAACGTCGGCATACTTTTCGCGCCCGGCCGTGAGGCCCGCGATCATCTCTCCGAGGGCCGCGCCGAGGGCCGCCGCGTGCGCCGCGGCAGCGCCGCCGCCGGGGGCCGGTTTGCCGCTGGCCACTTCCGCGACGAAATCCTTGACCGTCTCTCTCTCGCCCTTACCCTTGAAGGCCGCCTCGATGCGATTTTCGAGGACGAGCCCGGGCGCGAAGTTTTCGAGCCGCAGGAAATATTCGGCCGCCGCGTCGAGCGCAGCCTGCGGCACTAAGCCGACGATCTCGCTGCCCGCCACGCCGACGCCGTAACGCTCCGCTTCGCGCCGCACGGCCTCGAAGGCATGGTGAAGCTGCGTCTTCTCGTAATCAACGAGGTTCATGGAGACCTGCACGATGCCGCGCGATTCGAGCCTGAAGCCGAGCGCCTTGAGGTAGCGCAAGCCGCCGTCGCGGCCGCGGACGGCGCGCGCTATCTGGCGTGCGACCGTGATGTCGTCCGAGTGCAGGTTGACGTTGTAAGCGATGAGGAAGGGACGCGCGCCGACGATGCACGCGCCCGCGCTCGGGTGCAGCCGCGCCTCGCCCAGGTCTGGAGCGCGTCCGAGCGCCGGGTCGCCCAGTTCTTTGTGCAACTGCTCGAAGCCGCGCCGCCGCACGTTTTCCAGGTTCGCGCGGTCGGGCTTGAGCGCCGCGCGCTCGTAAAAGTAGACGGGAATCCCCAGCTCACCGGCGATGCGCTCTCCGGCCAGGTGCGCGATGCGGACGCAGTCTTCCATCGTCACGCCGCGCACGGGAATGAAGGGCAGCACGTCGGTCGCGCCGACGCGCGGATGCTCTCCGGCGTGCTCGCGCAGGTCAATCAACCTGGCGGCCAGCTCGACGACGCGCAGCGCGGCCTCGACGACGACCTCCGCGTCGGCGACAAACGTGATGACGGAGCGGTTATGGTCTGCGTCCAGGTGCATGTCGAGCACGACCGCGCCTTCGACCGATTCGATGACCTGCGCCAGCCGCTCGATGGTCTCGGCCTTGCGGCCCTCGCTAAAGTTTGGTACACACTCAATCAGACGAGTCATAAGTCTGGAAGCCCGGAGCCGAGAAGTTAAAAGCCTAAGGACGAGACCGATATTAACACCGGGCGGCCCGTTTGCGCTTTTGCTTTTGGGCCGCAGGACTTTCGGGTTAAGCAGACTCGCACCGACCCTATGCCATCCGACCGCTTTATCACCGAACGCAAGAGCGCCTGGCAGCGGCTGGAAGACCTGCTCAAGCTGCTGGACCATTCATCGCTGCGCCGCCTGCGCCGCGAAGAGGTGCGCGAGCTGGGGCGAATCTACCGCCGCACGGCCTCGGACCTGGCGATTGCGCGCGCGGAATCGCGCGACCCGCGCCTCGTCAACTATCTCAACAGCCTCGTCATTCGCGCTCATGGCCGCATCTACAGGGCAGACGCGCAGGGCGGGCGGCGGCTGCGTGAGTTCTTCACCAGAACCTTTCCGCAGACGTTTCGCCGCACCTGGCGCTACACGGCGCTTGCCTTTCTGACCTTCCTCGTCTGCGGCGTGATAGCTTACATAGGCACTTCGCGCGACCCCGAATTTTCCGGCTTCGCGGGCATTGATCCCGGCTTTCGCTACGTCATCGGCCAGCGCGTGCATTGGTGGGAGAGATTGAACAGCTTCAGCCAGGTCGGCTCGGCCGGAATCATGGCCAATAATATCTGGGTGATGTTTCAGGCTTTTGCGCTCGGCGCAATGTTCGGCGTCGGGACGCTTTACGTAATGATCTTCAACGGGGCAATGGTCGGCGCGGTGCTGGCGCTGACGCACAAGGCCGGGTTCAGCTTCGACCTCATCACGTTCATGGTCGGGCACGGCGTGATCGAGCTTTCCTGCATCTTCCTGGCGGGAGGGGCCGGGCTGTTAATCGGCAGCGCGCTGCTGTTGCCGGGCGACCTCTCGCGCGCCGATGCCCTGAAGACGCGCGGGCTCGAAGCCGTCAGAATAATTGCGGGCTGCGTCCCGGTGCTCGTCGTGGCGGGCATCATCGAAGGCTTTATCTCGCCCGCCGCCGTGAGCCCCGTCATCAAGTTCGGCATCGGCATCGGCACGGGCCTCGCGCTCTACGGGTATCTCTTTCTGGCGGGCAGGGATGCCGTGGGAAAAGGGCGGGAGATGCCTCTTTAACAGGCTCGCTTAACCGGCTCGATTCGTTCCTGCCGCGCCGTTAGCCGCCGAAACTTTCCGTCCTCTTTCTGCTCGTTCCCTTCCCGGCCGTCCCTTTTCGTCGCAGCTTAAAGCAGGCCGCGCTCCTTGACGCGGAGGTAGGTTTCGAGCAGCGCGGGCGTGAGCGCGGCGGCGGTCACGTCCAGGGCCAGGCCGCCCTGTGATTCGACGAGCCGTAGCGCGGCCTCGCGTTGATGCACAATCTCTTCGGCGACGGATTGGATGAAGAGTTCGTTGACGGCGGCGGGCGCGTCTCGAATGGCGGCTTTCAGGTCGCGGTCTCCGATGGTGACGACGAGCGGGAGATGGCGCGGGCGCAGGAGCTTGAGAGAAGTCAGCAGGTCGCGCGAGCCCTCTTCGTCAACGAGGTCGGTCAGGACGACGACCAGCGCCCGGCGTTTGCAGTTAGCGGCGATGAACTGGAAGGCGCGCGCGTAAGAAGGCTCGATCATCTCGGGCTCGACGGCGTGCAGGGCTTCGAGCGTGGCGTCCAGATGCTCGACGCCGCGCTTAGGCGGCAGGTAGGTCTTGATTTGACGGCTGAAGACGACCAGGCCCGCGTTGTCGCCGCCGCGCGCCGCCGCCGACATCAGCGAGAGCGCCGCGTGAATCGCCAGGTCAAGCTTCGTCTCGCGCTCGATGCGTGCCGTCATCAATCGCCCGGCGTCGAGCGCGATGATGATGGTCTGATCGCGCTCGGTCTGGTACTGGCGCGTGACGAGTTTGCCGCGCCGCGCCGTCGCCGTCCAGGAGACGTGCCGCAGCTCGTCGCCGCGGACGTACTCGCGCAGGGATTCAAACTCGCGCCCCTCGCCGCGCCAGGACGTTCTGCGGTGCGAGGCCACCAGCGAGCGCGCGCCGAGAGCCTTCAGCTCGGCTTCGCGCGCGCGCCGCATGTTCGGGTAGACCTTGACCGAAACAGGCTCTCCCGTGCGTGCCTGACACCAGGCCAGCCGCAGCCGCGACAGATACCGGACGGCAGTTTGCCCGAACTCGAAGCGCCCGCGTCTGGGCGGCGTTAAGCCGTAGACGAGCGTTGCCGCCGTTCCGGCTTCGACCCGAACGCGCGCCTCTCGACGGAGCGCGAGGTTCATTTCCGGCGGGTACTCGTCCTTGACGACGAGCGTCACGGCGCGCGCCGAATCATTCGAGACCTTAACGCGCACTTCCGCCTCGGCCCCGACGGCAAAGCGCCCGCCGAACTCCCGCTCGACTCGCAGGCCCGCGGGCCAGCGACTCCAGCGCCAGTCGAAGAGCACGGCCAGCAGCAACGCCGCGTCATACAGCAGTACCGCCGAGCGCAGCCCCGGCCGCTGCCACGAAAGCGACAACGGCACGAAGCCGAGCCCCAGTAAAAAATAGAAGAGATTGCTGAAAACGAAGAGCATTTCAATCAAGGGTGAAGGGTGAATAGTAAATGGTAAATCGTCAATCGTGAATAGATAAAAGCAACTGATTTGAGAGTAAGCCGCTCGCCTTTCTATTTACGATTCACTATTTACGATTTACTACTCCCTATCTGGGCACTTCGGCGGTCTGGAGGATGTCTGTAATGACGGAATCGGCTGTGGCGCCGTCCAGTTCGGCCTCGGCGCGCAGGCTCAGGCGATGGCGGAGGACCGGACGCGCGATGTCGCGCACGTCGTCGGGGGTCGTAAACTCGCGCCCGCGCAGCGCCGCCAGCGCCTTGGCACAGAGCAGCAGCGCCACTGAAGCGCGCGGGCTGGCCCCGTAAAAGACGGACGGATGCGAGCGCGTGCGGCGCACCACTTCCACGATGTAGCGTTGCACGCCCGCCTCCATCCGCGTGTTGTGCACCTCCATCCGGCAGCGTGTGATGGCGTCGGGTTCGGCCAGCGGGCGGATGTCAATCTGCTGTAGGCGGCGCGTGTTAAAGCCCGCGTCCCAGTTGGCCACAACCTGCTGCTCCTCTTCCTGCGAGGGATATTCGATCAGGATTTTGAGCAGAAAGCGGTCAAGCTGGGCCTCGGGCAGCGGGTACGTCCCTTCGTACTCGATTGGGTTCTCAGTGGCCAGCACGGTGAAGAGCGGCGAGAGCTGGTGCGGCTCGCCGTCAATCGTCACCTGCCGCTCCTCCATCGCTTCGAGCAGCGCGGCCTGCGTCTTCGGGGGCGTCCGGTTAATCTCGTCCGCGAGGAGGATGTCTGTGAAGAGCGGTCCTTTGCGGAGGCTGAAATCGGAGGTGGCGACGTTGAAGACGTTGGTCCCGGTGATGTCGGAGGGCATCAGGTCGGGCGTGAACTGGATGCGCCCGAACCCCGCGCCGATGATGCGCGAGAGCGTTTTGACCATCAGCGTCTTGGCCGTGCCGGGAACGCCCTCGATCAGCGCGTGCCCCTCCGCCAGCACCGCGACCAGTATCTGCTCGATGGCCTGGTCCTGGCCGACGACCACCTTGTGCAGCTCCGTCAGAATGTGTTCGACGGTTGTTGAGACGTATTGGAGCACGAGTTTGAGTAGGTGATGAATGACGAGTGATGGGTAATGAGTGATGAGTGATGAGTAAATGAACGCGCCGCTTCTGCTCATCACTCATCACTCATTACTCATCACACTTCATCCTTCCCTGTTATTCCTTTCAACATAATCTGGTAGAGCAAGTCTGCTTTAGAGTCCTTCGGCCGCCTGCCTGGCCTCGCGCGAGCGCATTCCCAGGCCGAGCGTGCTTTCCAGCTCGCGCAAGCGCCCGACGAGTTCGAGCGATCTGCGCGCATCGAGCGGAGCGCCGTTGATGGCGTCTTCGCAATCACGCATCAGCGATTCCAGTTGTGCCCGGTCGAGCTTTGAGCGGGCGGCGACGCGCGCGGCAATCTCCGTGCGCGGGCTGTTGTTGCCAAGCCCGGCATAACGGACCAGCACGCGGCGAACGCGCGTGTAGATGTTTTCGATGGCCAGGTCATAGGCGCGCGCACGCTGTTGCAGCTCGGCCATCGAGGCGACGTATTCCAGGCTCGAACGCCGGTCAACGCGCGCCAGCGGCAGCGGTCGTGCGAACCGCTGGCCGCGCGTCCAGATGAGCACTAGCACGATCAGGCCCAGTTGCGTGAGCATCCAGAGGACGGGCGTGCCCGAGAAGTAAGAGAGAAACTGATTCTGTGTCCCCGCGCGCCCCTGGTGATATTCGTCGAAAGCGATCAGGCCGCCCCCGCCCGCGATGATGTTGAGCGCGAGCTGGAGGTTGTCGGCCAGCCGGATGCCGCCGTTGGCGACGATGTACGGATCGCTCAAGACGATGATTCGTCCGGCCCCATAGGGATAATCTACGAGCAGCCCGCCCTGGCTATTCTGCAAATGCGCAAGCGGCGCGGGCGAAGCGAGCGTCCGGTTGACGTAAACGGGTTTCGGAGGAGGAGGCTGCTGCTTGCCACTGGCGGAGGGCGACTCGTCGTCTTCGTCGGGCGCTGTGTCTTCGTCTGGCGATGCGTCCGGCCCGGTCGCGGCCGCTCGGCGCGTTTGGGCTGTTTGCGCGGAGATGTTGAGAAGCGCGGCGTAGCGCGACGGCTGCACGGCCTCGACCCCGTGTGTCAGGATGGTCGGCTGTGCCGGGCCGACCGGCGCGACGCCCGCCGTCATCTCGTCCACCCTGTCCGAATGCACGTCGGCTCTCGGCAATTGCAGCACTTCCGCCGAGATATTCCACTTCCCCGAAGCCGGGAGCAGGCGCGCATCCGGCCTGCGGTCAACGATTACAAGACGGCCGCCACGGGCAACCCACCTTAACAGCGACCTCGCTTCATCCTCTTCAAAAGGCGTCTGCGTTTTGCCGATGACGACGAACGTGGACGGCTGCGCGCCGGTCTCCGTCTCGGTCAAGGCGTGCGTATCTTCGCGCCAGCGCATCACGGGCCGCCCGGACTCGGCCAGCAGATCGTAGAGAGCGCGTACGCCCGTGGTGCTCGAATTGTAGGTCGAGCGATCAGGGCTGAACTCCGTGTCGGGTGTGCGCTCGACGCTGACGTAGGAAGCGGCGTTGAGACCTATCAGGATCAAGAGCACTACCGCGACCGTGATGAAGATGGCGAGCCGTTGTCGCATAAAATCGGTTCAGGGTTCAGAGATTCCGAAAGCTCCGCGTTCGAGCCGCGGGTTCCGCCCGGACTTTGAAGATTGGAGTTTGAGCCTTGAGCTGCCGGATTCAAACTCAGATGACTTTGAGCGCCTGCTGGTATCCGGAGCGAAAGGCCGCCCAGTCGTTTTCCGTCGCGGGCGCAAAGCCGTACCAATGATTCTCGAAACTATTCGTCAGGCGCTGCAACTGGTCGAGCAAGGGCCTGCGGTCGCGCACCGCGCGCAGGTAATCATGATTGGTCTTGTGCTGTGCGAGGCTCAGAACTTTGCGGTCGCCCAGCTCGCAGAGCAGCGCTATGTAGCCCTTGCGAATCGCCGCGCGCAGTTCTCCCTGGCGTGCCAGCGCCTCGGCTTCAGCCAGGATGCTGGCCGCAGTCTGGTCCGGCGCAAGACGTTCGCCGAGGATAACGCGCGCGCCTTGTCCCGCGCCGATGCCGAGCAGCACGCCGCGCCTCTGCAACAGCGGAATAACTTTCCAGGCGATGAACGAGAGCAGCCCGAGCGCCAGCCCGATGACGAAGATTTCCGCGATGATGGCGAGCCAGCTTGACTGGCCCGGCTGCAACGAGTTTCTGTCCGGGAACAACTCGCGCACCCACTTCTTAAAGCGCTCCCACTGGCGCGAGAGCCAGGAGTCTTCCGGGGGCTTCGCCGCGAACTCATCACGGCTCAGGATGGATTCCAGCCGCGCCTTCTCCTCGGCCTTGCTGGCGGCCGCGCCTTGCTGCGGGCCGTCTCCCTCCCGGCCCAGCTCGGCCAGGTGCTCTTCGAGCGCGCTCAAACGCTCTGCGATTCGCAGCAGCGCGTCCTCGCTTCCGGCGTCCGCGGGCGAGAGCCGCTGGTATTTCGCCAGCTCGTCATGAAGCCAGGAATTATTAACGTGAGCCGTCCCGCCTGTCCATTCGATGGTCTCCTCCGGGGGCAGCGACTGGCGCAGATTACTCATGACCGCCTCGGAGCGTCCGCTATGCTGCGAAGAGTTGTCAACCTTCCACCACTGTGCCAGTGCCTGCACGTCAACCGCGGCCTGGTGAACGCGTGACCTGTATGAAGCCAGAGTGGCGGCCGAGGCGAGCACGCCTCCAATGAAGATTAACAGGCAACAGAGCGCCGCCGCTCGCGCGACCCTGCACGAGGCGGGCCGGACGCACGCTTGAGAACGGCTGCGGAAGCCCGGCCGCGCGCGGGCGGTCGGGCGGCCTTCGGAGAGCGACGATGCTATCGAGAGGATACTCATGTTCGCGTCTCCGTTCAGCTTAACCCGAGCGTCGAGCCGGGCGAACGGTACTGTGCCGGAGCATACGCCTGTCCTCCGGCAGCGATTGCCGGAGTGTAAGGGGCTTGCGGCGCGGTGTGGAAGTTCGGCATCTCGCCCAACTGTCGCGCCGCCATCAGCTCTACATCGTAGCCCTCCTGGCGCACGCGCTCGTCTATGTAGAGCAGCGAAAAGCCGAGCATCAGGACTGGCGCGAGCAGGATGGCGCTCGCCTGCGTCAGCACGTCGTAGCCGATGGCATACCAGGTCGGCCAGAGGGCTGCATTCTGCGGCGCGATGTTGACGCCCTGCAAGTAGCCGTACCAGAGCAGCGGGATCATGAAGAGCATCAGCGCCGACCAGGTGGCGAAATTGTAGAAGAGCGTCATCGCCAGCAGTCTTCTGACGTTGCCGCGCGCCAGCTTGATGCTGCGCCCGACGGCATCGAAGACGCCGCGGCCTTCGATCAGCATAATCTGCGGCACGTAGGCCAGCCGTCCCCAGAGAAAAAAGAAGAAGGCCAGCGAGACCAGCAGCACCATGACCATCCCCAGAATGCCGAGCAGCGACGCGAGCCAGACGGCTACCTGCGCGAAGAGGTAGACGCCGATGAAGAGCAGCAGCATCATCAGGTAAGCCAGGATGGCCGTCAGGAGAAGGACGGCGAGGAGACAGAGCCCGATCAGCAGGGCCGCGCCGAGCAGTCCCCAGAAACGCGCGCGCACGTTGCGATAAGTGATGCGCGCCGACATCGGTTCCTGCCACAGAAGATGCGTGATTAGATTGCGCGCCGCCCCGCCCATGACCATCAGATTGAGCAGCAGCCCTCCGACCCAGAGCAGAGCGCCGAAGACGACCAGCAGGACCGCGCCCGCCTCTACCTCGCCCGAGCGATTGCCCACCGTCATCATCACCCGCCCGAGCATGGAGATCAGGACCGGCGGCGCGGCGATGCGCAGCAGCGTCGTAAAATGGCGACGGTAGAGACGCACGGCGCGATCAATGAGATCGCCCGCGCCGAGCGGTGCGAGGGCTAACTGGTTGGCCTCTAGCGTCGCCATAATGAATGAGAAGATGGACTCTTTAAAAAGACGGCAGCCCTTAAAGCTGCACGGAGAATACTATCATACGGGATCGGGCACAGACGATGCGACCATTTCGCCGCGCCCTGCGGCATCCGGCTTGCACGAAAGATGCTTCGTCGTCCGCCTGTCGCAAAGCCTGCCGCAGGACGCGCCCCGCCGCCGCGTTATTATAAGCCAGGCGAGCCCGCCCCGAGTAAGTTGCGGCGCGCAGGACGGGGAGAGCCGAGAGGCCCGTCCCCTAGTTCGACGGGGTCGAAGAGGCTCTGAAAAGAGAGACGGCCTGCCGCGCACATCTCGCCTAGCAAGAGCATGCACCCGCCGTCTGGCATGAAGGAGGAAAGCCGCCGGTTCGGGCGGCGAAATGCAGTTAAGCGGCGTCGAAAGGGTGCAAATGGATTGAATAAGCCTGCGTTGTGTTGCTATAATCTCAGGCACTGCGTTAGAGAGGCTGAAAAAGCATCACAGTCTCTGCCAACGAACGTTAAATAGCGTCTTCCCACCATTCTTAACTTGATTAGCATAAGGAGACTATAAATTGAGAGACCCACTCGCCCACACGATTAAGAAGGCGTTAGCCGTATTCTTTATCCTGGCTATTTCCTGCGCCGCTTTGGCCGTGCCGGTCGCGCCCGACAAAGTGAAGCCGGAGGAGATAGTGGCCAAGCATCTGGCTGCCATCGGGCCCGCCGACGCTCTGACCGCCATCAAGTCGCGCGTCATGATCGGCACTTCGACGGCTTCGACCGGCGTCCAATCCGGCAACATCCCGGTCGAGATCACAGGCCCGGCTCAGTTCGCCTCGGAGGGTGAAAAAGTCGTCTTCGCCATGATCTTCAACTCGAAGACCTACCCGCATGAGAAGGCTGGCTTCAACGGCGAGAAACTCACGGTTGGGATACTGGCGGCGGGCCGTCGCTCCGAACTCGGAGATTTCCTCGTCGCCCACAGCGCCATTTTCAAACAGGGTTTGATTGGCGGAGTTCTCTCGTCGGCCTGGCCGCTGCTCGGTTCCGACGCGAAGAGTCTGAAGCTCAGTTACGCGGGAACGAAGACGGTCAACGACCGCCCGGCGCACGAGTTGAAGATGCGCAGCGTCGGCGATCTACAGGTCAGTCTCTTCTTCGACACAGAGACGTTCCAGCACCTGCGCACGGAATACAAGTACACCATTCCCGCCCCGATGGCCACCGTCGCCACCGATTCGCCGAACATGAAAGAGAGCCACTTTAAGCTGATGGAGGACTTCTCGGACTTCAAGACGACGGGGAGCAAGCTGACGCTGCCGCATACGTACAAGCTGTCGCTGACGACAGAGTCTGTCCGCGGCACGAAATCTTATACGTGGAAGATGAACTTCTTGCAGTTTGCTTTCAATCAGCCGCTGGAAGCCGAGGCGTTCAATGTCGCCGCGAGCAGATAGGCCATTGATTAGGGTGCGGCCCGCTCCTTAAAGATGAAGGACGGGCCGCCGGGATGCAGGCCGTCAAATCTCACTCTCCCCAGGTCGGAGTTGTTCGGTCTGTGCTTGCGGCGCTCGAAAACCGCAAGCACAGATTTTCACCCACGCGTTGCCGGGCGTTCTCCCCCGGGAAGGCCAGGCCCGAAACGCGGAAATACTAGGAAAGGGAGGAGTTATGAGGATTCTGAGAGCGACACTTGTGGTCTTTTTACTGGTCGGCGGCTGCGCTGCCCAAGCTTCACAGGCCCTGACCGATGCGCCCGGCGTGACGGTTGTTAAGAGTAGCTGGCGCAGGGAAGTGCGCAACCCTGCGCTCGACGAGGACCCGCTTCGCGTCGGCCAGGAGCAGGCCGAGTTAGAGCGTGCCCGCCATGAAGTTATTCAGCAGAATATCATCAGGGCACAGCGGAATCTGGAACTCCTTCCCCTGCCTGTGGCCGCGTCCTCGCGCCGCGCGTCGGCCCCGCTCTATGTCGAATACGTCTACGAAGCGACCATCAGCAATACAGGCCCGAAAACGATTCGGGCGCTGACCTGGGAGCAGGTCCTCTTTGACCCTCTCAACGGAAACCAGGTCGGCCAGCGCCGCTTCACCAGCGAGTTGCGCCTGCGTCCCGGTAAAAGCAGGAATCTGGTCGAACACTCGCTGTCGCCTCCGACGCACATCGTTGACGCCACGAAGGCGGGCAAGGGAGACAAGGGCCAGTACGCAGAGCGCGTCGTCATCTACCGCATCGAGTATGAGGACGGCTCCGTCTGGGAGCGCTCCTCGAAATAACCCTGTAGTTCGCGCAGCCATCAGTTAAGAGCGAAGCGGCCGGGCACTCGGAAGCTGAGTGACCCGGCCGCTTCTGCGCCTGGCGTCTCCGTGCTACGCGCCCGTTGCCCTAGCCCTTCCTGTTATCGCGGATGTATTCGGTGAGCTTCTTCCGTTCGGAATAATCGGGCCTCTTTTTGAGAAACTCCTCGTACTCCGCAGCAGCCTTATCCTTCATCCCCGCCGCATTGTAGAGCCAGCCCAAGCGCAGGTGCGCTTCCGGTCGTCCGAGGCGCGCGGCCTCGTTCAGGTAGGGTATCGCCTTAGAGCCCTTTCTGACTTGCAGGTATGCTTCGCCGAGCAGAAGATTCGCGTCCGCCAATTGCGGTTGCGCCGTCACGGCGCGCGTCAGCGGGTCAATCGCCTCCTCAAACCTCTTTTGCGATGAGAGCAGCCTGCCTAGATTCAGGAGCGCGAGGACGAAGGTCGGCTTGACGCCGAGAGCTGTCTGATAAGCCTTTTCGGCCTCGGCGGGCTTTTCCTGGGTGAGATAAATCGTGCCTAAGAGAGTCCAGACCTGGAAATCCAGCTTGTCGCTCTCCACGATTTGCCTGAGAAAGCCGACCGCCTGTTCATACTTCTTCTTCTCGACGGCCTCCTGCGCTTTGCGGAAAAGAGGCTTGTTGGCCGCCGGGCGGTCGTAAACGTCCGCGGCCGAGATGACGCCGGTGATGGACCTGTCGGCCTCCGAGCCGGACTTCCACTTGAACTCGAAATCCTGGCGGAAGCCGTAAAAGGGGCTCAGCGTTCCGGGCAGGATGGAGATACGCACGCGGGTCACTTCAACTGTTTCGGCCTCGACGACGACGTCGTAATCGCCCGGACCCAGGCCCGTAAAGCGGTAACGCCCGCCGTTTGAGACCGAGCGGCGTCCGACATCGCCGCTCCCTACTTTATACAGGGCAATCGTGACGCTCGCCTTCGCCTCGCCGGTTGTCTCAGTTATTTTAACCTCGCCCCAGATGGCGTAGCCCTCGCCTTCCTCCTGTGCGAAGACTCTTTCGGGGCCGAGGAGAGCCAGGAACCCGCAGGTCAGGAGCAGCAGCAGGCAGACTCTTTTTGTAGCATTCCCGGCGGTTGGTTCAAAGATTCCGCGTCCGGCCAGGGCGGGCGCGTGTGAGCTTTTGCTTTCTGCTTTCATCATCAATTCTCCGGCTCAGAAGTGTCCAGTCATTATGCGACACTGCGCCCCTAAAGAAAACATCCGGCGGCGGCAGCGGTTTCAGGTCGGCGCTTTAATGAAGAGCCGTGCGCGGGCCCTGCAATGAAGAGCCGCGCGGGCCTTTCTCTCTCTGTGCGCCTCCGGCAGCGTTTCGGAGAGCCCTTAGCGGGTAAAAAAATGGGCTCCCGTGTTACCGGGAGCCCCAGACCCATTCAGTTCGAGTGAGTCAACTAAAACTCGTAGCGAATTGCAAACTGCATTTCGCGCGGGTTATTGGCAGACGACGTGATCGTTCCGAACGTCGTCGAATTGATGTTGGTCGCCGGCAAGCTGAAGTTGTTGTGGTTGAATGCATTATACATTTCCCAACGAATCTGCAACTTGTGGTTTTCCGACCACGGCATCTGGAAGTTCTTCAAGACGGCCAGGTCCACGTTCCAGAAGCCCGGTCCGCGGAGAATGTTACGGTTGCCGAACTCGCCGCCGCGCGGGTTACGAACGGCTCCTGCCAGAGGAGCCGAAGCATTAAAGACCGCCGACGGATTGTCGAAGAACTGAATCTGCCCACCGGCCGTATCCTGAACATTGCCCTGGAGGGCCGCAGCGTCGCCGTTAAGCACCGCCGGGCTGCCGAGCACGAAACCGATCGGGAACGAGCTGGTCGTCAGGTTAAAGGGCAGGCCGCTTCTGGCGGTCATGATGCCCGTCACCGTAAAGCCACCGACGATGGCATTGACCCACCCGGGCGCGTCGCTGAGGAACCTGCGGCCACGGCCGAAGGGCAGTTCCCAGATTCCGTTGGCGTTGACCAGGTGGCGAATGTCAAAGTCAGAGTTGCCGCGGCAGACGCGCAGGTCGCGAACGTCGCAGATCAGGCCGCCGAACACCGTGTTCGCCACGCTCGACTGGTTGTCAATCGAGTGTGAGAGCGTGTAGTTGAAGTCGGCCTGGAAGCCCATCGAGAAACGCTTGCGCAAGCTCACTAGCATGCCGTTGTAGCTCGAAGCGCCGAGGTTCGTGATGTAGGCGTTGGTGGAGAACTGTCCACTGAGGCCCACGTTCGGGTTGAGCAGGCCGTTACCGTAGAGGGCCTGGATGGTATCGGCGAGGTCACCGATCGTGACCAGGCTCGCGAAGTTGGCCGCGATCACGCGGGTGCAGCTGACACCAGCGCCGAAGACAGAGGAGCAAGGGCCTCCGAGAGCGGCGGCAATCTGGTTCTCAAAGAAGGGCTGCGGAGTCACGGTCGCGGCTGTTCTGCCCGCGAGGAGTTCCGCCTGGAGCGCGTTGAAGGCAGGAATCAGGGTCTGGCCCGAAGCGTTATCCCTGAAGTCCAGGATTTGCGCGGCGTCCGCCTGCGAGAAGAGCTTACGTCCCTGGCGTCCGACGTAGGACAGGTCAAGGATCATGTTGCCCGGCAGCTCGCGCTGGAAACCGAGGCTGTACTGGATCGAGTACGGGGTGACGAAATGCTGGTCAACCGCGTAGTTCGTTGCGCCCTCGGCATTGCCGAACGGGAAGCCCGCGTCCACGAAAGGCGTGATCGGGCGAGTGATGACCGGAGCAGTGTTAACGGGCGGCACGCTGTTGATACCGGTGAAACGCGGATCGTTCAGCAGGGCCGTGTTCGCACTTGCCGAGCCGAAATTCGTCGTCGCCGAGTTGTCGAACAGGTACGAGAGCTGATCCTGAATGAAGGTCACCGCGCTGGCGATGCGATCATACTGGACAGAGCCGCCGCCGCGGATGACCGTCTTGCGGTCGCCGAAGATTTTGCCCATGAACCCTTCCTTGAAGGACGGGTTGTAAGCAAAGCTCAGGCGCGGGGCGAAGTTATTGAGGTCCGGCTCATAAAATCCGCGCGTCCCGTTGGCTTTGCCGCCGAGGTCGTAGCGGAGGAAAGGCTCGGCCGTCTCGCCGGAGATGCCCAGAGCGGCGTTGCGCTGTCTGATGTCAAACAGGTTGCGGAAATCAATGTCGTTGATTGCCTGGAAGCCGTTGGCCTCGTAAGGCGGGCTGTAGTACTGGTAGCGAAGACCGGCCGTGATCGTCAGATCATTGCGCGCTCTCCAGTTGTCCTGAGCATAGAACTCATACTCGTTGTACTTGAAATCACGGGTCTTGCCCGTCCCCGGAGCGGCAGCCACGCCGTTGACATCGTAGACGTACTGCGTCGTCAGCGCGCCGTAGCGGCCGAGCAGGAAAGCGAACGCGGCGTCGTAATTGCTGGTCCGCGTCGTGCCCGTGCCGATGTTGGTGGGGCGCAGCGAGGCGTTCAAGCTGTTGGTCAGACCGCCGAGGCCGACGGTCGCAAAGTTCAGGTCGTTGACCAGGCCCGTCTTATTGTCAATGGGCTTGAAAACGCCGCCGAAGGCCAGCGTGTGCTTGCCCTTGGTCATGGTCAGGTCGTCGCGGAACGTCGGCGTCAGGACGAAACGATCCTGCGTATCAATGCCCGCGAAGGGAGCCGAGAGCCCTGCCCCGAAGGTGAACTCGGTCGGGAACGAGGGACGGAAAGGAGCGCCGAAGAGGAGGCCCGAACGGGAGGCGCCGACCGTCGCCTGGTTGACGATGGTCGAGGTCATCGTCCAGGTGTGGCCGATGGCGTAAGAGTAGTCACGGACTCCGATGGTTCCGCTCTCCGGGTCTCCGGGGAACTGCTGGGCCACCGTGTTGACCGTATCGGTCTGCAAGCGACGGGCGATGTTGAAGCGTCCGAAGACTCTCTGCTTATCGGTCGCGTTCCAGTCAATGCGCGTCACCGTCGTGTTGTCTTTTCTGGTCGAAGGCGCGTTGAAACGGAAACCGCCCGTGTTGATGCCGTTACCGGCCGTCAGATCGTTGGGCAGCGGGTAGCGGCTATTGATAAAGCTCAGGAGGGCCGCATTCGGGCCGACGTGGCGCGGATCGAGCGCCGTCACCTGCGCAGGCGTCAGGATCGTGATGCACTCGGGCCTCGTATTGAGACGCGCGTTGGTCGGGCAGCCAGCCGTGTTGTTCAGGTAGGCCAGGCCGCC